>JBECKQ010000171.1:0-13664 GCA_040235375.1 Phycisphaerae bacterium
CCGAATTTTAACGTGTTGCTCACGTCGCCATCTCCCAAGCGACGTACTCTTCAGTGTCATTTGCGCGGCAGCGCATCGAATGGGATCGGGCAAACCACCCCGCTCGGTTCGCCTCAGCTCGCCCGCCAACCCACATGCAATCTACCGCAAACTGAAAGCGCTCGCAACCTTCCCCCTGCCTCTCCCCGAGCGGCAAACACCTCATTTATTCGCCGGCGACGTGGATAAGTTCTCGTTAATCTCGCCGCCCCCATCCCGGCCGGGGGTCCTCTCGGCTCACGGACAAACAACGAAGGACCGCCGCAGTCAGTTTAATCCAGAAGGGCGCCCCAGCAACCTCACCGGTGCCGTGGCGCCCCTCCGATTTTCCCGATCGCCCGGATTCGCTTCGAATCGCAACCGCCGGAGGACTTTAGCGGCGGCGGCGAAGTACGGCCAGTCCCCCCAACGCCAACAGCGCCAGCGACGCCGGCTCGGGCGTTGCCGTGATGATGAAATTGTCAATCGTCCACCAGTCGTTGTTGTCGTAGGTTTGTAGCCACATGCTCAGCAGGTCGGCGGTGTTCGCCTCCGGGGGCCAGTCAGCAAACGTCCAGCCCGGTTGCGGGAAGACCGTGCCGTCGAAGCTCATCTCCACGAAGTCGTGCGTGGCGTAGTTGAACGTCCACGATACAGTGTGCCAATCGACATCCAGCCAGGCAGGCCCGCCGGGCGCGTATCCGTTGGCCATGGCGCCCTCATCGTAGGCGTATGCCTGACAGGCCGGCCCCGCGCCACCGTCATAGTGCATGTTGCCCACGGCCGCGACCCCGTTCCCCGAATCGTACAGGCGCGTACGGAACAGCGTCGTGCTCCAGTTCACGTCCGGGTTGGCGAGATCGATGATATTCAGATTGTCCTTGATGTCATACTGGAACGTCACCCGCGGGCCGCCCAATGCGACCACGTCGCTGATCGACTTCTGCAAACGGATCTCGCTCGTGAAGTTGTACACGTCGACGGCCTGCGAGCCCGGCAGGGTCGGACCATTGTCCGTCACGACCTGCGCCATGGTTGCATCTGCACCGAGGACCATCCCCCACCCATCCTGCCCGGCGAGGTTGCCCGGAGCGTAGACGGGATCCTCGAAGTCGATGGTCACCGTGTACGTCGCGCTGGCCGTCGCGGTCAGGCAGAGCACCAGTCCAACAGTCAATACATGCTTCATCACCAAATCCTCCTTTGCATTGAGCCGTTCGGCATTCGAGAGAGCGAGCGGACTCGCGCCTTTCCTCTATCCGTTATGTCATCAGCGCCGCATTTTCCCGGCCCGCAGCGCTGGGCATCCGCATCGATGGTGAGACAGGCCCGTCGGTGCAAATAAAAAAGAGCCCCGAACCGTCAGACGGTTCAAGACTCTCTCTCTCGCACACACGGCATCCGGGCGCGCCTTCGCCCCTTTGCCAACGTCCAATATACCGCGAGTGACCTGCCGTTACAAGGGAAAACCGCTATTCTCGGACCGCTGTGGGACCCGAATGGCCCTTCATGATGCCGAAAACGGCCATGGGACGGCCGAAAACGGCTATTTGGGGCCGCCTGATCACCAGTCTGCGCCGCCTGGGCGGCCGACCGCCGCCTCGGCCGACCGGGCGAATTCGTCGCCCCCCGGGGCCCCCCGTTGCCCCGTCGAGTCGGCGGCTTAAACTGCCGGTCGGCCCGGCCGACCCGCTGGCGGTTGCCGGGGCCGAGGGACGGTCATCATGTTGCGGCTCGCGAAGACACGTGGTGTACCGCCGGACAACAACGCCCAACAAAAAGGAAAATCCTCCAATGACTAGAAGCTGGCATACTACCGTCGTGGCGCTTTTCGCCCTGGGACAGGCGTGCTCGTGCTGGGCCAAGGAGATTTCATTGGACCAGGAGGACCTGCGGATCACCGAGGACACCCGCGTACGCGCCGGCGTGTACCGAATCGTCGATACGAACGACGACGGCGCGATCCACGTGCAGGGCGACGGCATCACCGTCGACTTCCAGGGCGCCGAGCTCGTCGGCTGTAGCGACAAGCAGCTTCCGGACGCGTTCACGGGCAAAGGCATCGTGATTGCCGGCAAGAGCGTGACGCTGCGGAACGTCAAGGTGCGCGGCTACAAGGTCGGCATCTACGCCCACGATTGCCCGGGACTCGTCATCGAGGACGCGGACGTATCGGGCAACTACCAGCAGCACCTGCTCTCGACCCCTGAGGCGGAGGACGGCAGCGATTGGCTGTTTCCCCAGCGCAATGACGACAACGAGTGGATGAACAACTACGGAGCGGGGCTGTACGTACAGCGCGCCGACGGCGTGACCCTCCGCCGGGTGCGGGCGCGGAACGGCCAGAACGGCATCATCATCGACCGCGTGAACGGCTCCAAGATCTACGACAACGACTGCTCGTTCCTGTCCGGCTGGGGGCTGGCTATGTGGCGATCCAGCCGTAACGTCATCACCCGGAACGCGTTCGATTTCTGCGTCCGCGGCTACAGTCACGGCGTGTACAACCGCGGTCAGGACTCCGCCGGCATCCTGATGTTCGAGCAGAACAACGATAACGTGATCGCGGAGAACTCGGCCACGCACGGCGGAGACTGCTTCTTCGGCTTCGGCGGCGAGGAATCGCTCTCCAAGGCCGAGCGCACGGGCAACAACGGCAACGTGCTGGCGAACAACGACTTTTCCTACGCCCCCGCCCATGGAATCGAGATGACCTTCAGCTTCGACAACAAGTTCGTCGGCAACCGCATGGTGGGTAATGCGATCTGCGGTGTGTGGGGCGGGTACTCGCAGAACACGCTGATCGCCAAGAATCTCTTCGAGGATAACGGAGAGATGGGCTACGGGCTCGAGCGCGGCGGCGTGAACATCGAGCATGGGGCGGACAACAAGATTATCGACAACACCTTCAAGGGCAACAAGTGCGGAGTGCACCTGTGGTGGGACGACGACGCGGCGTTGATGGACAAGCCCTGGATCAAGAAGAACCACCGGGGATCCACCCACAACGTTATCGCCCTGAACACGTTCGAGAACAACCACGTGGCCGTGCACTTGCGCGTCTCGACCGACACGGTGTTCGCGGCCAACCGGTTCCCGGGGCTCAGTAAAGAGGATATCGCCAAGAAAATCGTCACGACGGTGGGGTCCGAATTGACCCCCGCCGACACTTACGACGAGAACTGGCAGATGCCCGAATACCCCGTGTACGGAGAGACTCATCCGATCGGGGCCCGCAAGCAACTGGCTGGCCGGGACAAGATCGTCGTCACCGAGTGGGGACCCTACAACTACCAGGACTACGCCGTGTTTCCCACTCACCTTGCGGGCGGTGAGAAAGCCAGCCTGCAGGTGCTCGGCCCGTCCGGGTCCTTCAAGGTCTCGAAAGTTACCGGCGACGTCGCCGTGACGCCGACGGAAGGTGACCTTCCCGCCGTCGTCACGGTCAAGGCGCCGGGGCGCGGCCTGCACCCCTTCGGAATTCAATTCGAAGCGGGCGGCAAAACGCTCAAGGCCGATGGCAACCTGCTCTGGGCGGAATGGGACGTGAAGTTCTTCCAGTGGCAGCCGGCCGACGATCCGCGCCAGCATGAGGACAAGTGGAAGGAACTGATCGCCGGCACGCCGACTGACCAAGTCTCCGTCTCGACGATCGACTTCCGATGGGGCGGCGGCCCGCCCACGAAAAAGGTATCCGGTGACCACTTCGGCACGGTAGCCACGACCACCCTGGAGCTTCCCGGCGGGAAGTACAAGATCGCCACGGTCTCGGACGACGGCATCCGCGTCTGGGCTGACGACGCGATGGTCATCGACGACTGGACCTGGCATCCACCCAAGGCCAACGACGAGGTCGTCAACCTCAAGCCGGGTCGCCACACGTTTCGCGTCGAGCACTTCGAGATCGACGGGTTCGCGCAGTTGCAGGTGAAGCTGGAGCCGCAGGAATGACGCTGTCTCCCGCGGCTCAGTCGCACTGGGCCATGTAGTCGCTGGTCCCGGTGATCCGGTCGGCGAACGCCGCATAATCATCGGCGTCGACGTCGCAGTCATCGTCCCAATCGAAGGCGTCGCAACCCGGGGCGCACACCCCGTCCCCGGAAAAGCACGCTTGCAGTCCGGCAATGTCGACCAGGTCGATGTGGGCGTCATTGTTCGCATCGCCGTGGCACAATGGCTGCGGGTCAAAGCCGAGTCCGTCGACCCACATCGTGAACCCCGCCCCCCACGTGTCGGCGTGGATTTCGACGAAATGCACGTCGGCCAGGCTGGGCGTCCCGTGAACCGCCCGTCCCCAGCCGTTGACGGGGTTCGACGGGGCGTCCAGCGGGATGGAGTACGACCTCCACACGCCGCGGGTCTCGTTGAGCTTGTCCGTGGGGACTCCGCCGAGGTAGTACTGGTATTCGAAGTAGTTGTTGTCCGCGTCCATCAACCGAATCCAGGGGCTCCCGCTCTGGAACGACTGCGAGTTCTCCGTACGCAGGCGAATGTTGAGCACATTGGATGCGGAGAGATCCCAGACGGCGGTGACGGTCGCCGGATATCGGATCGAGGTATCAAAGCCCCCGTCAGTCACGAACCTGATCGAGCCGGCGCCCACCGGGTGCAGGCCCGCCGTGGTCTCGTCCTCCACGTAGGTGTGGGTCGGATCAGAGCCCTGCGCCCAAGCCGTCCAGTCGTACGCGTTGAGCTCGGTCATGTCGGGCGGCGGCACGAACTGTGGCGCTCCACCCACCGCGACCTGCCGCTCGAAAACGGCGACATCCGTCGCCCCCTGCCAGTAGGCCACGTTCACTTCGGTGACGTCCAGCCAGGCGTAATCCACTCCGCCGTCCTTCTCAACGCGGAAATGCAGCAGGCCGTTGTTACCGACGACGGCGAGGTAGCCGAACGGATTCGCGTGCAGCTGATCGCCGGCATAGGTGGTAGGGACCATGTCCGTGTCGATCGGCACGTTGGGCAGGTCCCACTCCCCGTTCGCGTTCGTCACGCCCTGCGCCTTCACCTGATCGGGTATCTGCTGGCCGACGCCCGGAATCTCGATTTTCTGGTACATCTTCACCGTGGCGCCGTCGAGTGGGTCGCCGTCGACGCCGACAAGTCGCAGCCGCACCGTCGCCGGCATTGCGTACATGTACTGACCGTAATAGCCGTGCGCCACGTTATACCAGTGGTTCATGGCCAGCGCCGAGTGCGTGGACAGGAAGTCGCTGACGCCGTGCATTAAGCCCGCCACCGCGGAATAGCCCTGCCCGCTGACGTGGTTGTCCTCCCCGCTGAGGTCGAGCTGGTAGATATCGACCAAGCCGAGCTGGTGCCCTTCCTCGTGCAAGAGACCGTAATCGATATCCACATCGGCGTGGTAATACCCCGAACCGCTGCGAAGGCTGCCGTCTCCCGCGCGGAAGCGGAAAGGAAACACCGCCCAGTAGATGGTGTCGATAGCAGGGTCGGGCGCATCGTCGTCCAGCACTTCCAGCCGGTCGTAACGCACACGCTTGTCGCTGCCCGCCTCCTCGAGAAGCCGGTTCATCTCCGCCATGTGCAGATGCAGCCAGTAGATGAAGTCGTCCGTTGACGCCTGCGGATAGCTCGGCGTTTCTTCGCGATGGTCCTCCTCATACGTGCGGTCCACGTAAGTGAGGAAGCCGACGGCGTTCGTGTCATCGACCAGCAAGTTGTTCTCCGGACGGTCGTCCGGCGTGTCGATGGTGAAAGAGATTTCGTGAGACAGTCCGTCCCACGTACGGGTGATGGCGGTGGCGGCTGCTTCCCCGGGGGCCAGCGGTCCGGGTATGGTTGCCGTCCCGATGACTCCGCCGTCGTATCGCCAGGTGGCCTGAACGGGACCGGCTATGGTCGTCGTCCCCCGGTTGCGCACGTGAGCCGTGTAGGTGACGGTGGCGCCTATGCTCGGAAAGCGCTGCGTGGCGCCGGTCTGTCCTTGCCCCAGGCCCGTTGCGGCGCTGAAGCCGTAGGGGCCGAAGCCGCTGGGCTCGGTCACGGTGTAGTACGTGTAAGTCGGCGCATAGCGCGGGTAGCGCGGCGTCCGCTCGATGTACAGCACGTGCATGTCCGTCTCGTGACGGGGCGTGCGCGGGCCTACCGACTCCACCTGCGTCTCTTCCTGTCCGCCGACACTCACGGACGTGATGGCGTAGTAGTAGCTCATGCCGTTGGCCGCTGTGGTGTCCGTGTAGCTCGTCGCGCCGCCGTCCTGGACCGTGTCGATCGGCGTCATGCCGGCGACACTCGAGAACGACGCGGTAGCGCGGTATATCGCGAAATGATCGAAGCCCAGACCGGGCGTATAGGGACGCCAGGCAAGAGAGACCTGCCCGTCACCGGCCACCGCCCGCAGGCCGTCGGGCAGGGCCGGGGTGCTATCAAATGTCAGGTCGTCAAACCAGAGTGTGAAACCGGCGTCCCAGGTGTCGGCGTGGATCTCCACGTAGTTGATCACGGCCGGATCGACCGTGCCCACCGTGGTGCGCGTCCACACGCCGCCGCCGCTGAGGGGAATGTCCACCAGTACCCACTGGTTCCGCGCCTCGTTGAGCACGTCGTAGGAGGGGTTGTACTCCCAGTAGCTGGTTGGAGACGTGCCCAGCCGGATCCACGGCGAGGGCCCCTGGAACCCCAGGTTGGGATTGACCGCATAGACCCAGAAACGTAACCGCGACACGTTCGTGAAGTCCCACGCGGCATCGCGCCCCGACGGACTCCAGAGCCACGTGTCAAAGGCGCCGGTGGTGTCGTACTTCAATGAGGCCGCGCCGACCTTCACCCTGGTGGTGTCATCCGTGATCGTCGACGTGTATTCCCAGTTGTTCTGCAGGTCCCAGTCCCACTGGGACGCCGCGAACTCGGTCAACGCATCCGCCGCCGGAGGCAGCGCTGCCGAGGAGGGCTCCGGCAGGAGAAGCCACAGCCCGATCGACATTGCCAGCGTCAGTTGTCGCCCCACGTGGTTCGCACTCATTGAAGTCACCCACTGTTCGGTAAAACGGTCTCTGCATCAACCTGTCGGCCCGTCCAGCGCCTCGACAAACTGGCCGAGATCGATCAGATCCACGTCGTCATCCCCATCGAAATCCATGATCGCGCAGTCGGTCGGGGGGACGGCCCCCCCACCGCCGAAGCAGCGCTGGAAGTCCGCGAAATCAACCAGGTCGAGGTCACCGTCGATGTCCGTGTCACCTGCGAACTGCAACGTGAAATCCACATAGGAGTGGGTCTCGAACAGGCAGGTCCAGACGCCGCTGAATTCCGACCCGTCGGAGCCGAAGAGGGTCGAAAACGTCACGTTTAGGCCGATGAGTTGCCCGGGATCGAGCGTCAGGCCCTCCACCACGGGAGCATCCGGCGGGTACCAGGTGTAGGCCGCTCCACCCGGCAACACGCGCGGTATCCGAACCTCGGTGCGATAGAGCCCGTCCGCGATCGTGGAGGCCACCTCCGCTCCGGCAATGGTGGACCTGCCGTACACCTGGACGGTCGTGGCGCCGTGGTAGGTGTAGATGTGATTGCCGTCGCCCCAGGTGTCGCCGATATGGTTGGCCTTGTTGTCGCTGTTGTACGTATCGGTCGCTCCCGACGTGTGCCGCACGGGTGATTCGAACCGGCCGTCCTGGCCGCTTCCATCGATCGAAATCTTGAAACGCAGACGCTGATCGGACTCAAATGCCAGATAGAGCGCGTCCCGATCATACCCCGCGTAGGTGACGATCTGGAACTCCACCGGCGCTTGCGTGAAGTAGTAGCCATTTGCCAGCACCGACCAGCCGCTCTCGATCGTGCCGTCGATGACGGGCGCCGGCGACATCATGGGTATGAAACGCGCAGTGTCGTAGAGCGGTTGATCGTCAGGCCCGTCATTCACGCCGTCCCCGTCTGTGTCGGGATCAAGCGGATCCGTGCCGCGGAAGTTGTACGCGCTGTATTCGCCAAGATCGTCGAGTCCGTCGTCATCCGTATCGGCCAGCGCAGGATCGGACCCGAACCGGGCTTCGTCCATCCAGACCCGCGCGTCATCGTCGGGAAGCTGGTCGCCATCGAGATCCACGCACTCGATATACTGGTCGTACGGGGCCGGAAACAGCATCCAGGAATCGCCATACTCGCGGTTCGTCTGGGCGATGCCGTCATAATGAGATCCCCAGTCCATATGCCACCCGGTCGGCCCCAGCGGATCGGGGTAGGCCCACGGAAAGTGGCAGAAGAGGACCTCCGGCGTGGCCGGTCCCGTACGATTCTCCATGGCCTCGAGGGCGTGATGGATTTCGTGAGTGAACGTCCAGGCAATGGTGTAGTCGACGTTCGGGTCATTGCCGGGATAGGGGACGCCACAAACGGTGCCCAGTGAGGCGCAGGTGCTCCCAAAAACGACGTATCCTCCGAGACAGCCGGCCAGGTTCTGCCCGACGAGGTAGGCGAGGTCGTACTGATTGTTCTGTACCCCGCGGCTGGTGAGGTCCGCCAGCACGGCGCTGCTCGCCCAACTGTCGCCCGGCGGGTAGGCGTCGATGTACATCCACGTCACGTCCATGTTGAGGCGGCCGGCGGACGTGCGCCAGTAGAACTCCATTCCTTTCTTCAGCCCCGCGGTCATCTGCGCCACCTGCGTTGTCGTGTAGCCTCCTGTGTAGAAGGCCACCAGAAGTTCCATGTTCTTGTGCGTGGAGTAGGAGCCGGAATCGACGTCGAGGACCGCACCCAACTCGGTCGACTCCTCGCTGACCGCCATCCCCGCCCCGCTGATGGCGACAACCTTGTAGATGTACGTTTCACCTGGCGTCAGACCGGAGTCGGTGAAGTCGGTGCGCTGAAGCACGCGTTTGACCGGACTGGACGGGAAGGCGCCCGCAGCGGTGCGGCGGTACACCTCGTAGCCGGCGACGGCCGGATCGTCGACGGCCTCCCAGGAGACGTGAGTTGTTGTGTGGAATGGCGTCACGACGAGGTTCTGCGGGCCGGGCGCGAGATTCCCCGGCGCGCCGAAAATCTGCCACTCGTGCAGCCAGACTTGATCGCCGGAATAGCGCTCGATCGTCACTTTGAAGAGCAGGGCCGTATGCGTCGCCCCCAGAACCACCTCAGACATCACGTTGTTGAAGGCATCCGTCCAGGGCACCAGTTCGGCCCATGTACCCGACTGGCTGTCCATGTCCACCTGGTTGTCGGCGGCCTCGACGCGCCACCGGTACGCGGGCGATCCGGTTCCGTTCGACAGCCACATCCGAAAGCGATCGACCGACCAGGCGCTGGCGAAAGTCACCTGGACGAACGCCGGGTTGATGCTGTCGCTGCGGTAGATCGTGCTGGTGTTGCCGTCGAAGATGTCGCTCGTCGTGCCGTAGTCCGCCGGGCTGGCATCCACCGTGGCGAGCCCCAGATCCACGAGGCCGTTGACGTCGATGGTGTCGCCGCGCGCGATCGCCGCGCCGGCGATCAGGAAAGCGATAGCGATGGTACTTCGCTCGAGCAATTCGATCGGCCGGTTCGTCATCGTGAGAGTCCCCGAAGGAGGCACAAGAAACAGACGCTCGACTCGTCGGCGGACGGCGACGCGCATCGAGCACACCCCGTGTGGATGCCATTATAACGATCTCGCATCGTCCGCCAAAAACGCTTTGCGTGCATTCTCCTTTCGGACCGCAATCGCGGGTTTCCGGCGTTCAGGCCGCCCGACCCCGCGCGTGACTGCACCTGACGGTGCATGAACGGCCTCATCTTTGCATTGCGGCTCGCGATTGTTGAAAGCCCGATGCTCGGTCTGTTAAGATGCGACTTCGGGGGGCACTCCTTGGAGCGAAGGAACCGCTGGGCCGAATTGGCCGTCCGCTTACGTCGGAAAGGAAATCGCAGATGAGAGATTATGTCAGGCCCGGCGCGGTCCTGATGGTGACTCTCCTCGCGGTGGTTCGCAGTGCGCCGGCCACCGATCCCGAGGTGACGAATCCGCGCGTTCTTTCGATCGACTACGATCCCCTGCTCGAAAGCCAGGGCGGCGTTCGACTCCACACTTGGGCCGGCTGGAACAATCCTTCCCTGCTGACGCTCTGGTACGTCAACGACTTCGACAGCGCCACGCACAATCTCCTCAAGTTCCGCGTCACGCGCGATGTGAAGACCGACGTGTATCCCCTGAAGGCGGATGGGTTCCGTTACACGGACGCGACCTACATCGCCGCCGCCCAAAGCGGCGGATGGCACCAGCCCGACGGCGTGGATTACCAGACGATCGCCCGGAATTACGATCTGGCACGGAAGATCGACTCCGGCGAGATCGACGAAGTGTTCGTACACGGCGCCCCGTACTTCGGGTACTGGGAGTCCACCATGGCGGGCTATGGCGGATACTGGTGCAACTCCCCGCCACAACAGCGGATCGCCTGCAGCAAGATCTTCGTAATGATGGGCTTCAACTACGAGCGCGGCGTTGCGGAAATGCTGCACAGTTGCGGACACCGGGCCGAGTCCATCATGTCGCACACCTACGGGTACTGGGACATCACGCAAGCGCGGCACGACTGGGAGCGATTCACGCTCAATGCCGGGCAGTCGGCGCCGCTCACCCCAGCCTGCGGATCCGTGCACTACCCCCCCAACGGCTTTGCTGACTACGACTACGCCAACACGACCCTGGTGAGCAGCACGGCCGAGGACTGGCTGGTGAATTTCCCTGACCTCACCGGCGCCACCACGATGGTCAACCGGGAAACGTGGGGCGGCCCCGATTATCACCGCAACTTCATGAAGTGGTGGTACGCCCACATGCCGCACGTCGGCGGTCGAAACAATCACGACGGGTTCAACTATCTCAACAACTGGTACCCCTACATCTTCGACCTCAATCGCTACCCGGAAGCGGGCGGAGATCACGGTCCGGGCGGGACGCCGCCCGTCGCCACGCCGAATATCTCCACACCGGTGCGGGTCACCACCAGGCTGAACGACGACTGGGCGCCGAAAGTGAACGACTCCGGCCGCGTCGTGTGGCATGGATCGGACGGCAACGACTTCGAGATCTTCTCCGCCAACCGCGACGGATCCGACCTGGTGCAGATCACCAGCAACATCCTCATCGACGAGGACGCGCAGATCAACGCGTCGGGACGAATCGTGTGGCAGCAGTTCGACGGCCAGGACTTCGAGATCTTCAGTGCCAACGCGGACGGAACCGACGTGGTGCAGATCACGAGCAACGCGGTCAACGACTGGCATCCTCAAATCAACGACTCCGGACGCATCGTCTGGGACGGGTACGACGGCGGCGATTACGAGATCTATACGGCGATGTCAGACGGCAGCGGGCTGACCGCGGTGACCAGCAACGGCAGCTCCACCGGCTATCCGCGCGAGGACGTGTGGCCGCAGATCAACAACGCCGATCGGATCGTCTGGTTCGGCTACGACGGTAGCAACTGGGAGATCTTCAGCGCTGACGCCGACGGCGCCGGGCTCGTGAACGTCTCGAATGACTCCCGCGAGGACGTGTATCCGCAGCTCAACGACGCCGGCCGCGTGGTCTGGTTCCGCTGGTACAGTGATACGAATACCGAAATCTGCAGCGCGGACGCAACCGGCGGCCCGGTGGTGCGCGTGACCAACAACGTCTACCACGACTGGCACCCGCAGATCTCTGCGACGGGCAAGATCGTGTGGACGGCCCGCCCGCTGGCGAACTGGGAGATCTTCTCGGCGGCCGCCGACGGGACGCAGGTCACGCAGATCACCAACAACGACACTCACGACCAGTACCCGCAAATCGATGACGGCGATCGGATTGTCTGGCAGGGCTTCGACGGCAATGATTGGGAAATCTACGGGCTGGATGGCGGCACGCTCTACCAGGTCACCGATAACAGCTACGACGATCGGGCACCGGTCTTGAGCAATGCCGTTGCCGTCTGGCACGCCGAGAGCGAGGTTGACTCGGCCGGCATGGACAGCACAGAGATCTTCTCGGCGCCCTTGGGCCAGAACTTTGATGACGTGGATATGGACGGTCTGCCGGATGAGTGGGAGATGATGCAGTTCGGTGACCTCGGCCACGGCCCCGGCGACGACGAAGAGCCCGACGGTCTGACCAACGATCTCGAGTACGCGCACGGCACCAACCCCCTGGACCCCGACTCCGACAACGACGGTCTCAACGACGGCGACGAGGTGCTCGTGTACCTGACTGACCCGCTGGATGCCGACTCCGACGACGATGGCCTCAACGACGGCGACGAGGTGAGCGCCGGCACCGACCCGCACCTCTCGGATACGGACGAAGATGGAATTCCCGACGGCTGGGAGGTGGATCACGGCCTCGACCCGCTGGTCGACGACGCCGGCGCCGACCCGGACAACGACGGCGCCACGAACGGCGAGGAGTACGACGCCGGCAGCGACCCGATGGCGCCGTGGTCGATTCCAGTTCCTCCGCCCGCCGGAACGGCGCTGGACTTCGACGGCGTCGATGATTATGTAAGCCTCGGCGACGTGGCGGTCAGCGGCAACCAGCTTACCGTGGAGGCCTGGGTCAAACCGCAGGCCGTGGCCTCGGCGCGCATCCTCGAGAAGCTCGAGGATTACGGTGTGCAATTCACCGCCGGCAACGTCGTACGCTTCATGACCAAATACGGCTTTACCTGGGACACGCTCGATGGGCAATCATCGAACGCGGTCGACACTTGGGTTCACATCGCCTGCGTTCTGGACGGCGCCACCAAGTGGATCTACGTGAACGGCGAGCCGGACGGACAGCGCAGCTACTCCCAGAACGTGAAAGTGACCACGAATCCCCTGATCATGGGGGCTGCCTCGCCCGGCGGCACGTCGGGGAACATCGATGCCGTCATAGACGAGGTTCGCGTCTGGAACGTGGCCCGCACGCAGCAGGAAATCCAGGCGGCGATGAATACCGCTTTGACCGGAACCGAAACCGGACTGGTCGGATACTGGACCCTGGACGACGGCAGCGGCCAGTCCGCGAGCGACTCGGCGGGCTCGAACCACGGCCAGCTCGGTTCCAGCGCCGCGGTCGACGCTGCCGATCCGGTCTGGATCGACTCGCCCATCGCCGTACCGCCGGACACCGGTATCGGTCCAGACATAGCGGCGGTCGCGTACCCGGATCCCGTGGGATACGCAGCGCCGATCACCGTGACCGTCGACATCAGCGACGCCGCGACCGGGGACGACGGCGTATCGGCCGCAACGCTCTACTATGACTACGCATGGCCCTACAACGCATCTTCGGTGGCCGGCGTCGGGCCCGGCGGCAACGGGGACGGAACGTGGACCTTCACGATTCCAGCGCAGGGTCAGGGCCAGGTCGGGCAGGTCCTCGCGTTCTTCGTCCGTGCCGACGACGGCCAGGGAACGCCCACCTTCGACAGCAACGGCGGAGAGCTTTACTCGATCGCCATCGGCGTGCCGGCCGACGTGAACGGTGACGGAAAGGTGGACCTTGGTGATTTCGACGGGATGGACACCTGCCTGACCGGGCCTGACGGTGCGCCATCGTCGGGTTGCGAGACCTTCGACTTCGAGGCCGACGGAGATGTCGACCTCGCCGATTTCTCATTCTTGCAGGGGGCGTTTACAGGCTGAACGCCGGCGCGACCGACGGAGTCCGGCAGTAAGATTAC
>JBECKQ010000105.1:0-22953 GCA_040235375.1 Phycisphaerae bacterium
GGCTCCATCAACCCCTCAATCGCCTTCAACGCTTCGGACGAACGCGTCATCCAACGAATCGCCGGCAGCCCGGTCCGAGCCGCGCCCGTAAGGAAGCGGACTGCCGCCGACAGCCCCTGATTCGCCCCGCCGCCAACCCCTCCCCCTTGCAGGGGGAGGCCGGGCGAGGGTTTCGCATGCCGTCGACCGATCATTCGCCCCGCCGCATTCGCGCGTGATCGCGATAGTGCCATATGGTGGCACCGATACAAAAGTCGCGATGGCCGTCCGAGCCGCGCCCGTAAGGAAGCGGACTGCCGCCGACAGCCCCTGATTCGCCCCGCCGCCAACCCTCCCCCTTGCAGGGAAAGGCCGGGCGAGGGTTTCGAACGCCGTCGACCGACCATTCGCCCCGCCGCATTCGCGCGTCGTCGTGATAGTGTCATATGATGGCACCGATACGAAAGCCACGATGGCCGTCCGAGCCGCGCCCGTAAGGAAGCGGACTGCCGCCGAGGGCCTGACGAATCGCCCCGCCGCCAACCCCTCCCCCTTGCAGGGGAAGGCCGGGCGAGGGTTTCGAACACCGTTAGCCGACCATTCGCCCTGCCGCATTTACGCGATCGCTATGGTGTCACGTTCTGGCACTCGAACATGAATCCACCGCTCCCCAGGGACTTCAGTCCCGACCCTTACCCACAAATGCTGGCCTGTTCACTCGCGTTGGGAAGTTCTGCTGATTGCTGCGTTCCGTGCGCGCTATACGGCCGGACGACGGCGGCAACCAATGGAATCTCGCCTCGCCGTCCTGCGCACCGCACCATCCATTCAGATCACGCGACACGCCGGGCGCGTTATAGGGGTGACGGAGAATCGCCCGCCGAGAAAGGAGCGCGCCGCCATGCCCAGGTCTCTACCCGATCCCGACCGCCGTCGCGTCGGGGGACGCCATCCCGTCGCCCGACCCCCCAACGTCCGCTTTTCACGCACCCGCATTCTTGCTAGCGCCAGGCACGATGCCCCACCCGCGTTTTTGCGCAAATTCACCGATAAACGGCGTTTTCGAATCGGCTGGAACCTCCAAAAACGCAGTTTTTATACGAATCGGCTGGCGGCCCCAAAAACGCGGTTCAAGCGCCCCCGACCTCCGCCCCCCTTTACGGTCCGTCGACAGCCCGCGGAGCGGAGTGATTACCAGAACCCCCCACGCCAGTGGGGGGCCCGCGGCACTTGTGGGTAACGCGCAGGACTGAAGTCCCTGGCCGCATTGGCGCACGCCCGCCGGCCGAGTGTCAGATATATGGCACTCGCACGAAGACCACGGCCTCGCCTGCGGCGAAATCGTGCCACCCGGTTGGGCCCGCTGGAGATGACAGTCGCGATCGTGGCACGGGCAAGATGCCCGTCCCACCTGGATCCGGCCGCTTCCGCAGGCATTCTGAAATTCTCGGTACATCTTCGCGGGGCAGCGCTATGATCCCGCGCTCTTGTCGGACCAACGGAGGCCGCATTCCAAACATTGTCGATCCGGCAGGGCGGAGCGTGCGGCCCGACGGTAAGGGAATCCCCGTACTAAAAATCCGGGGAGGAATCGCGATGAGCACACAGGCAACCCACCAGGAGCAATCGCGGCCGGCCACCGAATCGACCTCCCAGGCCCAGGGCAAAATGATCGATCCCGAGCAGGCCGGCAAGATGGGCGTCGAGGATGTACTCCGCGCCCTGGATGCAAAACCCGACGGACTCAGCAACGACGAAGCCAGGCGACGGCTCGAGCAGTTCGGCCTCAACGTGCTCGAAGAGCGCGAGGAAAGCGAGCTGCGCAAGTTCCTGGGCTACTTCTGGGGCCCGATCCCCTGGATGATCGAGATCGCCGCGATCCTGTCGGCCGCCATATCGCACTGGCTCGACCTGATCATCATCCTCGCCATGCTGGGCATCAACGCCGTCGTCGGCTTCTGGCAGGAGCACCAGGCGTCCAACGCCATCGACGCCCTCAAGAAGCAGTTGGCCCCCAAGGCCCGCGTGCGCCGCGACAACAAGTGGCAACAGATCGATGCCGACACCCTCGTGCCCGGCGACGCCGTTCGCATGGAGCTGGGCGACGTCATTCCGGCCGACGTCAAGCTCATCAAGGGCGATTACCTCAGCGTCGATCAGTCCGCCCTTACGGGCGAGTCCATGCCCGTAAACAAGAAGCCAGGCGACGTCGCCTACTCGGGCTCCACCGCCAGGCAGGGCGAGATGGAGGGCGTCGTCACGGCCACCGGCGCGCACACCTTCTTCGGACGCACCGCGAAGCTGGTGGAGTCCGCCGGGGCGCAGTCTCACTTCCAGCAGGCCGTCCTGCACGTGGGGGATTTTCTCATCCTCATCTCGGTCGCCTTGAGCGTTGTGCTGGTCGTCGTCGAGTTGTTCCGGCAGGTTCCCGTGCTGGAGATGCTTCAATTCGTGCTCATCCTGGTGGTGGCGTCTGTCCCGGTGGCGATGCCGGCCGTGCTGTCGGTGACCATGGCCCTGGGTGCACTGGCGCTGTCGCGGCGGAAGGCGATTGTCTCGCGACTTCAGTCGATCGAGGAGATGGCCGGCATCGACCTGATGTGCTCCGACAAGACCGGCACGCTCACGCAGAACAAGCTGACCTTGGGCGAGCCGGTGTTGTTCGAGGCAAAGGACGCGCAGGACGCCATTCTGGCGGGGGCACTGGCGGCCCAGCTTGAAGATCGCGACGCCATCGACACCGCGGTCGTGGGCGGGCTGAAGGACGCGAAGGCCCTCGAACAGTACGAGCAGAAGAAGTTCGTGCCCTTCGATCCGGTCCACAAGAAGACGCAGGCGACCGTCACCGACAACCAGGGCAGGACCACCCAGGTGGCCAAGGGGGCGCCGCAGGTCATACTCGAGATGTGCGCGCTCGGCGATGACGAAAAGCAGCGCGCCAAGAAAACCGTTGACGACCTGGCGGCCAAGGGCAACCGCACCCTGGGCGTGGCCCGCGACGGGGACAACGGCCACTGGCACTTCCTGGCGATCCTGCCGCTCTACGACCCGCCGCGGGAGGACTCGGCCGAGACCATCCACAAGGCGCAGGAGAACGGCATCGCCATCAAGATGGTCACCGGCGACAACCTGGCCATCGCTCGCGAGATTTCCGGACAGCTCGGCCTCGGACGCGACATCCGCTCGACGGACACACTCTTCCCCTCAGGCGGCGACGTTTCACGCGTCAGCGACGCCGCCGAGCAGCAGATCGAGCAGGCCGCCGGCTTCGCCCAGGTCTTTCCCGAGCACAAGTACGGCATTGTCAAGGCGCTGCAGGGCAAGGGGCACATCGTGGCCATGACGGGCGACGGCGTGAACGACGCCCCCGCGCTCAAGCAGGCCGACGTGGGCATCGCCGTCTCCGGAGCGACCGACGCCGCCCGCTCGGCCGCTTCGCTCATTCTCACCGAGCCGGGCCTGTCGGTCATCGTGAATGCTGTCGGCGAGGCCCGTCGCATCTTCGAGCGGATGATGAGCTACACGATCTACCGCATCACCATGACGCTCGACATCATGATCTTCGTGGTGCTGGCCATTCTGGCATTCGGCTTCTTCCCATTGACGGCCATCATGATCATCCTGCTCGCCCTGCTCGACGACATTCCCATCATGACCATCGCGTATGACAACACGCGCCTGGATCCCAAGCCCGTGCGCTGGGACATGAAACGCACGCTGTTCATCTCTTCCGCCCTGGGCATCTCCGCCATCGCCCAGACGTTCGGGCTGCTGCTGATCGGCCTGCTGGCGCTGCATCTTGACGTGCCGCATCTGCGGACGGTGATCTTTCTGCAACTGGTGGCCGGCGGGCATCTCATGCTCTTCGTAGCGCGGACGAAGCGGCCGTTCTGGCGCCCGCCGTATCCCTCGGGCAAGCTGACCGCCGCGATCGTCGGCACGCAGGTGCTGGCGGTGATTCTGTGCGGTTTCGGGCTACTGGTGCCGGAGATCGACTGGTGGCTGATCGGTGCGGTGTGGGGGTACAACATCGCCTGGATGTTCATCCAGGATCTTTTCAAGATCGGCTCGTATCACCTGATCGCGGACCTGGCGAAGCACAAGAGCCGATACTTGAAGTCCGCCCAGCAGCCGATCTACCCGCACCTTCGGCGGTAGCGGTCGCGACCGGCGACGGCATCGTGCCCCGTGCGTTGGTGCCATTATGTGTCACTTTCTGGATTGGGCCCAGAGGGACTCGAACCCCCGACCAATCGATTATGAGTCGACTGCTCTAACCGTCTGAGCTATGGGCCCTCGACGTTCGCCATTTGACCGCGCCGATCCGTCGCGTTCAACCGCCGATCGCCGCCATATTGAAACACCAGGAGGTTCAGAGATTCTCGAGAATGTCGCGACGCGCCACCAGCCGGGCCCCCTTCGGCGGGTCCATGTCACAGGCCGCCAGCCAGCGCTTGCGGATTTCACCTTGCAATCCCTCGCTGATCTGCGTCGCCTGGTCGGCCAGGCGAATCTTGCCGCCCGCGCGATTGGCGTGTCCACCGCCGCCGCCCAGGCCGGCCAGCGTCTTGTACACGAGGTCGCTGGCGTCACCGCCCTGTTGCGTCGTTCGCACGGAGACGAGCACGTCGCCGTCGACCACCGCGGCGCACAGCACGCGAGTCAAATCACGGCACCGGACCAGCAGGTCGGCCACCTCGCCCACGATCTCCGCCCCGTGCGCGTGCGGCAGAAAACACAGCGCCACGTCGCCGTAGGTGATCGTGCTCTCCATCGCCAGCAGCAGGTCGCCGTAGTAGTCGGGCGAGAACGGCGCCGATTCGATATCGGTCAGCGCGTTGTAGTCCACCCACTGGCTCAGCCACGCGATCATGTGCTGGTCGGGCCGCGTGTACGGCGTCCAGCCGAGCGCGTCGGAGTGAATGGCGTACAACAGGGCCGTCGCCAGTTGCGGCGTCGGCATGACCTCCTGTTCCTTGAGGTAGCACGAGGCGATCGTCGCCGTGGCCGCCATCTTCGGCCGGATGTCGCGGAACCGCACGCGATAGCGCGGCCCGTGGGCCGTGTGATGATCGATGACCGCGGTCGGCTTGATGTCCACGTGCTCGAGCAGGTGGTTGCCGGCCGTCGGAGCGCAATCCACCAGCACGATCGCGGCGTGGTCCGGCTGATCGACGCGATTGACCAGCTCGATCGGCGGCTTGAGCGTCAGCACCAACTGCCGGTTCTCGGCGCGAACGATCGCCCCGCCGGCCAGCAGGCGGACGGGCTTGCCGAGCTTCTGGCCGATCAGCGTGTGCAGCGCCCAGCCGGAGGCGATGGCATCCGGGTCCGGATTGTCATGGGTGATGAGCAGGACGGACTCGTACTCGCCCAGCACGTCGAGAAAACGCTGCGACCGGTGCCCGCCGGCCTTGGTCGGCTTGACCGTTCCCTTGCCGGTCGAAATTGGCACGTCGTCCAGTTGCATCTGTCGTCATTCCGGAAAAGCGGCCCCCGGTGGGAGCCTAGCGGCTGGGTACGGGATGTCCAACGGTCGAGCGCGCAACGCGGACAACGGGTCGATGCTCGAAGGGGAAAGGCGGGGGAGGCCTCACCGCGGCCCGGGGTCAGGGGGAACAAGAAGGCGTGCGGTGGTCTTGGCCGCGGTGAGGCTCCCGTGTCGTCTCGCGGCGGGGGAGACGGCATGTGGCACCCTTTGGGCGCCACAAGGAGGAGGAAAAGGGCGTCCCAGGATGCGAGTCCTGCAACTTGTCGGTCTTTGCGGTTCCTTGTGACCGGCTGCGCCCTGCTGCAAACGACGCAGCCGATCACATCTACTAACCACAATAGTAACTTTAGTAGGCGGTGTCAAGCGTTTTCCTGCCCGTTAAACGTTTTTTTTCGGACAACCCCAATCCCCTTGACTCCAACTGCTCGATCGCTGGGTCCGGCCTGGAGAACTGGGATGTCTGGGCGGAACGGGACCGCCGCCTCGATTGGCCCAGACCCCCTCAACGGGACCCCCGACGCGCCGCTAAGTCCCCGTAAGAATTGCTCTTGAAGCGGACGAGCGATGCCGATACTATAGTTAATAGTAGCCCAATCGAAAGGAACCGCCTGTGGCGAAATCACCGAAGTCACTCACGCCGCTCGAGTCGCTCATCATGGACGTCGTCTGGGATCAAAGCGAGGTCACCGTTAGAAACGTCCAAGAAGCACTTCGCCCCCAGCGTGACTTGGCGTATACTTCCGTGTTGACGATGATGCAGGTGCTGGAGAGGAAGGGGTTCGTCGCGTCGCATCGAAACGGGCGGGCCAACATTTACCGGCCCACCGTCAGCCGCGCACGATTCGGACTCCGCAGCGCTGTGGACATCGTCAACTCGTTCTTTGCCGGGTCAGTACCCGCAATGCTGTCGCACTTTGCGGAAACGGACCGCCTGTCGGAGGAGGACTGGCGGGCGTTGCGGGAACTGGTGGACAATGCGTCAGCGACGGCGAAAGCCGACGACAAGTAGGACGGCACACCCGGTCCGTGGTCTGCTTCGCCTCGCAGTCCTGCGCTGACAGATGGGTGAGACTGCTGCAACTTTTCTGCTATCGCGCTTGGCGCTCGCCAGCGTCGAGTTCCTGATCCTCGGCTTTGTCGTAGGTGTTGTTCTTGGGGTTTGCCCAAGCATCTCCCCGCGTTGGCGTCGCCGGCTGTGGCTGCTGGCCATGTGCAAGCCGGTCATCACCGTACTGACCGGTTTCCTTCCCGGCTTCGTTCCCATTCCCTCGACCTTCTCGTACCGCTTCCTCGGCGATTTGATCGCGCCGGGCAGCGGGCAAACGGGCCTGCTGGCCATGGCCGGACCGGCCGCCGCGATCATCGTCTTCATCGCCCTCATCTATCTTGCCCTTGCCGGCATCCTGCTCGCCCGCGTGTGGTGCCAGGTACTCCGGCACGGACAGCTCGTCGACGATTCGCTGCAGAAGGGCTACATGCTCAAGCCCAGCTCCCTGCGACGGCTCGACCCGGACATCAGCGTCCCGCCGGAAGTCCGCATCGTCGCCACACCGGAGGATGAGGGACCGGTGACCATCGGCATTCTGCATCCTGCGATCGTCCTGCCCGAAACCATGCTCCCCTGGGTGAACGGTCACCGCGACCCGACCGCCGAAGAGCGCCGCCGCTTTTGCCAGGTGCTTCGTCACGAACTGGCCCATGTCGCCAACCGCGACTACGCCATGTCGCTTTTGGCCAATATTCTGCTGAGCCTCTTCTGGTTCCATCCGATTGCCCACTGGGCGTATCGCCGGCTCCGGCTCAACAACGAGCTGTGCTGCGATCTCGACGTGGTGCGCAGCGGCGTCGCCCCCGTCGAATACGTCGATACGCTGATGAACGTCGTCGCGGGCAAGTTCAGCACGCCGGGTTTCGCCCTGAGCATGCTGGGCGATCATCGCCCGGCGAAGGTGCTCGGCTGCCGGGTGGACAACGTGCTGGCCGGCTGGCGCAAGTTCGAGGGCAAGAAGCAGGCGTGGGCGTACGCGGTGCTGATCGTCGTCCTCGCGGCCTCGCCCCGTTTCCTCGCCGCGCCGCCGCCGCCGATGATGGAGGTGTTGTTCGCCGACGGCCGCGTCGAGCTCTGCACGCTGGACAAGGCGGACTACCTCGTGGCCAACGAGCCAAACGTGCTGAGCGTCTACCTGCCGGGCACGCTGCGTACCGAGCGGATTGACGGCCTGGCCTATGCCGTGGCGGATGCCGAAGGTCGCCCCCTGGGCCTGCCGGCCGACACGAATGTGAAGGTCACGCTCGCGGACGCCGCCGAACCCAGGCAGGCCGAACTTCTCAAGGAAGAGCAGCCCACTCCACCGGCACTCGACGACATTACCGATGGCACGATGGTCGCCAACGCGTCCGACAAGATCGATCCCGACGAGACGAAAGAGGCCGAGACGACGAAGAGCAAGTCTTCTCGCCGCGACTGGGTGACGGTCGACCAGGTGTTCGATCCGTCCGTGCCCGACAGCCCGTTCCGCCCGCCGTTCAACGAGCACCGCTAAAAACAGTTGGCCTAAGAGTCGGGTGGCACGGTCTGGCCCGCAGGAACAGGCCGTGGAGTCTTCCTGTCTAGAGATAACCGTGCGGACTATGCGCCCTATCGGAGCCGCGACCGTGAGGGAGCGGGCTGCTGCGACAGCTCTCCGATCGCCGTGCCGTCTAAACACCCGACTGCAATAGTGTCATGAGTCTGGCAGTTGCGCGAAACCACGGCCTCGCCTGCGGCGAGACCGTGCCGCCCGCAACAGGTCACCCGCATCGGGTCAGTCCGTGTGCTCGTGCCAGGCGCGCCATTTCGCGATGATCGCGGCGCGATCGGCTGGCGCAGCTTCCACGTAACCGAATGACTGATCGGTGATGCGGCGCAGGGCGATCGCGGCGCGCTGGCCGTTGGTCAGATGGTTGCTGGCGATGAGGTCGGCCGTCCGCTTCTTCATGTCGAGATCGGCGCTACCGGCGGCGCCGTTCGTACCCATGTCGCCCATAGCGCCCATGCCGACCGCATCCAGCGCGGCCAAGGCGCTGCGCTGCGACTCGGTCATCCCCGTGAAAACCGCGTCGTCATCGAGACATTCGATCAGCGGGCCGACCGCATCGGCGCCGTCCCATTGCCCCAGCGATTCGATCGCCTGCGCCCGCACCGCCGGGTTCGGATGCCTGTCGGCCAGACGCGCCAGCGCTGCGAGAGCCTCGGGCGTGCCGATCGAGACCAGACGGCTGACAGCCAGCAGCGCCGTGCACTCGTCGGGATAGTCCGTCAGCCCGCTCATCCGCGCGACCACTGCCGGCTCCGACCTCAGCGACAGGCCGATGATCGCGTTGCGCCGCACGGTCTCGTCAGGATCGGCGCAGGCGGCGTTGAGCATGCCCCGCGCATCGTCGCCGTCCATGACATTGAGCAATGCGACGGCGTACGAGCGGACGCCCGCATCGTCGTCGGCAAGCAGTTCCCGGGCGACGGGCAGGGAATGTCGCTTTCGGGACGCCAGTAATTGCAGGTAGTACGTTCGGTCGGCGGCCGTCTTGGCGGTCTGCAACTGGTGCCCCCACCAGCGCACGCGGATCCAGTCGCGATTGATCACGACGAGCAGCCACAAGACGAGCATGATCGCGATGGCGATGACCGTCGTTCGATTGCTGCGGCGATTGGGCGGCCGCGGTTCAGAAGTGTCGGTGGGCGTGGTCACTTTGACGCAATCGTAGCCGCCGAGCGGCGCGCGGTGCAAGCGCCGTCAGCATTGCTGATGACGGCGCTTGTATAACGGCGCTGAAAGAGGTCGTGGTCGTGCAGCACCGTGTGGGGATGGCTATGTAAGCGGCCGGACGACGCTCTTCGAATTCGTCTCCTCCGCGGCGGTCTTTCGCCGGCGGAAGATCGCGCGGTCCAGGCCCATCGGCCCGCTGCCGGAGACCAGGAGCGAAAGGCAGATCGCGCCGAGCAGGAGAACGGCCAGCGGGTTCGCGTCATAGATCCGGTTCAGAAACTCCACGTGCGCACCGGCCGCTACGCCCGTCGCGGCGACGCCGGCCGCACCGACCAGTCGCGTCAGCAGGCCGATCAGCAGAACCGCGGCCACGCCGAGCTCACCGATGCCCAACGCCGTCGGCCAGTCGGCGTCCAGCTTGACGCCCTGATCGTCGAGTTCCATGACCGGGTGCTGCTCCTTCGGCGGAGCCGTCGCGTCCATGTTCACCGTGGGGTTGAGATCCGCCGCGGCATCGGCCGCCTGCGGTACCTCGGCCGGCGTCAGCGTGGGCGTTTCCGGCGTGATGGCCGGCTGCGGGCCGGTCAACTTCTGCCAGCCACTGTAGGCCAGGATGCCGGCGACGGCGACGCGAAGAATTAGCGGCGAAACGCCCGCCGATTTTCGCACACCTGGGGTCGTAGTCATAACTGCATCTCCTGATTCGCCGGGGACGATGCTCCCCGGACTCATAGCAAGCGTACACGCCGCGGGCACACCTGAGAATTAGAATCCCCGCGGCATTTTCAATCGCAAGATTCGGCTGCGCTCCCCTAACAGTTAGCTTAGCCGCGATGCCACGAAGGCAAGCCCTCATTCCATTATTCGGCTCGGCCCGGGCGATATTTGCACCCCAAGGGCCGTTCGGATGCGGGTTCAGACGATCTGGCGGCGTTTTTTTACGGACTTGGCCCGATTGGGGCGCCATGCGCCGGTCATAGCGCGCCGGCCGTCATGATGGTGCCAAACCCGAACCGCCGGCGCACCAGGTCAAGCGCCTGCTCCGTGCGGCGGGTGGCCGCGTAGTCGTCGCCGTCGTAGAGGTTCAGTTGGCGGTTGCTGCACGCGTCGAGGTTGGAAAGGTGGATGCCGACGAGGCGGACCGCCTCCGGACCGAGGAGCCGGTCGAGCAATTCCGCCGCCGCGAGATAGAGCTCCTGGTGGCAGTCGGTGCGAAAGCCGAACGAGCGGCTGTGCGTGTGCGTGCGGAAGTCGGCGGTGCGGAGCTTGACCGTGACCGTGCCGGCCTTGAGTTCGGCGCGGCGGAGCCGCCACGCGGCCTTCTCCGTCAGGCGGTAGAGGACGCGGCGGACCTCGTGGCGGTCGCGGCAGTCGATCGAGAAGGTCCGCTCGTTGGAGACGGACTTCGGGGCGCCGGGCAGCTCGATGCGGTCGGAGCCGCGGCCCTCGGCGAGACGGCGAAGGCGCGCGGCCCAGTCGAGGCCGAGGCGGGCCTCGAGCTTGGCATCGGAGCGATCCTGCACGTCGGCGAAGGTGCGCAGGCCGTGGACGGCGAGCAGGTCGGCGGTGCGGGCGCCGATCCCGGGAGTGACACGTAGTGGCATTGGCCGCAGGAACGCTGGCTCGGCGCCCGGGGCGACATGGCAGATACCGCGGGGTTTGCAGTACTTCGCGGCGATTTTCGCCATCAGGCGGGTCGCGGCCAGCCCGACGGTCACATGCAGGCCGACCTCGGCGTGGACCGCGGCGCGCAGGTTCGCCGCGAGATCGGCCGGCCAGTGCAGCGGAAGGCCCTGGCCCGGCGAGCGCGCGGGCCACTGCTCCTTGCGCCAGTCGAGATAGCCTTCGTCAATGCCGGTCTGCTCGAGCGCCGGGCTGAAGCGGCGGCAGACGTCGAAGACGCGGCGGCTGTAATCGCGGTAGAGGTCGTAGTGGCCGTGCAGAAAGTGCGCCTGCGGGCAGACGCGGTACGCACGGGTGAGCGGCATGGGGACGCGGATGCCGCGGGCCCGTGCTTCGTAAGAGGCAGAAGCGACGACGCCGCGCTGGTTCGGAGCGCCGCCGACGACCACCGGTTGACCGGCCAGTCGCGGGTCGAGCAGTTGCTCGACGGAGGCGAAGAAGGCATCAAGATCGACGTGGGCAATGACACGGTGTGGCACTGTCAGCGCGCCGGCGGCGGATGAGTCGTCGCGGCTCTTGGGCCCGGCCGCGCTTGCCGTTGCCTCCCACGGAGCCGGATTCGGATTGATGAGCCAAGGCATGGTGGGTGTCCTGCCGTTACTGCATGGCGGTTCTTGCGGACGAAAGACGACGGCGCGTCGCGCCAGCCGCCATAGAGTATAGCACATAAGTTCGGAATATGTTAGCAAGAATAACAGAATCCGCGATCGCGATCATTCCGATCGCAAGTTACTACGGCACAAGGAATTGCGCCACTAATACTGTCGGGCGATTGACGGGGCACACGGCTTGGGCTACCGTCGCCGGGCGTCGGAGGCGGAGTACAGGCGACAATCCGGCGGACGGCATGAGATGACGAAGCGAATCGCGAAGATCGGGGAGATCGGGATCGGCAGCGGCCAGCCGTTGGCCGTGATCGCCGGCCCGTGCGTGATCGAGTCGCGCGAGCACACCATGCGCATGGCCGACTCTATCGCGAAGGTGTGTCGCAAGCTGCAAATTCCGCTGGTGTTCAAGAGCAGCTTCGACAAGGCGAACCGCACCAGCGTGTCCAGCTTTCGCGGGCCGGGCATCGAGAAGGCGTGCGAAATCTTCGCCGAGATCCGGCGGGAGATGGACATCCTCGTGACGACGGACATTCACCTGCCCGAGCAGGCGCCCGCCGTCGCGCCGGTGGTGGACTGCATTCAGATTCCCGCATTCCTCTGCCGGCAGACGGACCTGGTCGTGGCCGCGGCCGAGACCGGGCGGTGCGTGAACGTGAAGAAGGGGCAGTTCATGTCGCCGGAGGAGATGGTCCACGCCGTGCGCAAGGTCGCGAGCACGAACAACGAGAACGTGCTGCTGACCGAGCGGGGCACCTTCTTCGGCTACAACCGCCTGGTCAACGACATGACGGCCATCCCGCGGATGAAGCAGTATGCGCCGGTCGTGTTCGACGCGACGCACAGTTGCCAGCATCCGGGGGCGGGTTCGGCCCAGTCGAGCGGGTCGCGGCACTTCGTGCAGCCGTTGGCCCTGGCGGCGATCGCGGCGGGGGCGGACGCGCTGTTCGTCGAGGTGCACGACGATCCCGATACGGCCAAAAGCGATCCGGCCACGCAGTATCCGCTCGAGGAGCTCGAAGACCTGCTCACACGCTGCATGCAACTGCACGAGGCGATGGGCTGATCCGCCGACGTGCTGATCAAGCCGACGTCGATCGCATGTTTTGCAAAAATCTGCGGACCAATCCCCCTACAATCTCCTGATGAAGCCTGACGACAAGGTCTGCTACTGCTACGGCGTGACGCTGCGGAAGCTCGTGAACTTCGCGCGGCGAACGCAGCCGGTGCGGCCGAGCCAGATGACCGAGTGCCTCGGCGCGGGGACCGGTTGCGGCTGGTGCATTCCTTTCCTGAGGCGGATTGCCGAAGACCCGGACCGGCTCAAGCTCGAGGACGTGGAGCCGGAGGACTACGCGGCGATGCGCGATGCCTACCGCCGATCGAAGCAACCCAAGAACAAGTTCTGACGCCCGGCCGGGTTTGTCCGCAGATTGTGCAGATTGGGAGGGCTCGAACGGCTTACGCGTGCCTCGGCGACCATTCGGATCGTGGATCGATCCGCACATGCTGGAGATCGAAGAATCATCGATCGGCGGCGGGAGACCGCGATCGCGGGGCTACTTGTACATCGTCGCGGGACAGCTCCTTTCTTCCCGTCCTATTCTGCGTAATACGCAGAATCTGCGGACTGCATCCCTGTACTATCGGCCGAACCTACGAACCAATCTCCGCGCTGTGCGGAAGCTGTCCGTGATCTGACAACCACGGACGAATCGTCGGGCTGCCGGCTTCGGCTGCGCTCAGGACACGATCGCCGGGGCGGCCAGTTCACGGAGGTAGGGGCGGGTCAGGGCGGGCCAGAGGTTGAGCGTTTGCACAGTCATGCGGACGAGCGACGGATGGCGGAGCAGGTGGGCGAGCCAGCGGCAATAGCGCTGTCGCCGCGCGAGCAGGCGACGATAGCGACCAGTCCAGGCAGAGGCCGAGGCGGCGTGCCAGTTGCGGACGGCCTCAGCGGCAATCGGCGCGACGGCTGCAGCGGTGGCCGTCGCCCAGGCCATGCCCTCGCCGGTGAACGGTTCCACGTAGCCAGCCGCGTCGCCGATGACGAACAGGCGCTCGCCGGCCGCGCGCCGCCGACGTTGCGTCAGGGGCGGCGTTCCTATCCACCGCGCGTCGGACATGCCGCCGATGGCCGGGATGCCCGCTGAGTGCAGCACGTGCTGCACGGCGCCCGCGAGGCCGCGACACTCACGCACCAGCAAGACATCCACCGCGGCCGCCACGTTCAGCCGTCCGTCCTCCACGACGACCAGGCCGACGTACCCGCCTCGACCGCAGGCCATCACGATTTCACCCGGCGCGCAGATCGCTGCGCCGCTATCGGATGTTTGCTCGTTGTCGAGCATTACGGCGGCGCCGATTCGCGACGCGCGCGAGACGACCGGCGTGAAATCGTCCAGCGCCTTCAAGCTGCGGCCGGCGAGGCCATCTGCGACGATCACGACGCGTGCCGCCAAGTCGGCTGTTTGCCCGTTCTTCGTAATAGAAACGAGCCGCCGATCGGCATTCGCGCCGCCCACCTGCGCTGCGGCGCCATCGAGAAACGCGACGCCCGCGGTGACGGCACGCTCCACGAGATGCTCATCGAGCCGGGCCCGCGACACCGCTGCCCCCTGCGGAATCGAAAGCGAAACGGACTGCTCGCCGGCGATCAGGCGGAAGCCGGTGAGTCGGGGTGCGTTCAGATCAACGGCGGGATCGCCGAAGCCTTCCTGCTGCAGCAACTGCCGGGCGGCCGCATTGACGCAGCAGCCGCACACCTTGTCGCGCGGGAACGCGCGCTTCTCGACAAGCAGAACGTCGAGCCCCAGTCGCGCGGCACAACCCGCGGCGATGCTGCCGGCCGGCCCCGCCCCGATCACCACGGCGTCCCAGCACCGCAACCGGATCGCATCGAAGTTCGCACGCGGCAGGCCAGATGTCATGGCCGCCTCCAGTCGATGACGAACCGCCGGGGCCAGCAGCGGCGAATGCGCGCGCCGTCCAGCCCGGCGCGCTGCGCAAGCGCCGCCGCCTCGCCCATCGTGAAGGAGGCGCGGACCGATTGCGGCCCGTCGACGTGCACGATCGGCGAGCGCGTCAGCACGCGCGTCGCTACCTGGGCAAGCAGCAGCCCGCTGCGCGATCGGCGAAGGTCGTTCACCAGCACCGCCCGCCGCGCCGCGTCCTTCATCCTGCGAAGCATCCCGACGGCCTGATCGTCGGAAAGATGATGCAGAAACAGCGACGTCATCAGGACATCATAGTCCGGCGGAATATCGTGCCGGACGGCGTCGAGGCGGAAGAAGTGGACGTTCGCCCGCCCGGCGCGGCGACGGGCATAGTCGAGCGCGGCTTCGCTGGTGTCGCAGGCGTGCACTTCGATCGGCATCGACTCGCGAAGCGTCCGCCGCCAGATGCGCAGCGGCACGTCGCCGGCCCCTGTGGCCAGGTCGAGAACGCGAAGCGGCGCGCCGCCGCCCTCCGCCATTTCGCGAAGCGCCGGCCACAGCGTGCGAGCGCTGCCGCTCACGGCGTTGATGCGCGCCAGCCCGCGCAAAGCGCGATCGTGCGAGTCCGCATCGAGGTGCGGATCGTCCATGATTTCCGGACGAAGGTCGCGACCGGCCAGGGCACTCATCGTGGTTCACTGCATCAGGATTTCGTCAGAGCGGGAAACGACAGCCAGAAGGTGGCGCCCTCGCCGGGTTTTGACTCGACCCAGACCCGGCCCGACATCGCCTGGACCGTCTTGGCGACGGCGGCCAGCCCGACGCCGGTCCCCTCACCTTCCGCCTGCAGGCGTTGGAACAGCCCGAACACCTTCTTCTGATACTCCTTGGCGATCCCCGGCCCGTGGTCGCGAACGAAATAGTGCACCTGCCTGCGCCGGCGCATGCCGCCGACCTCGATCCGCCCTCCCGGCTGCGGGCAACCGTACTTGATCGCGTTGGTCAGCAGGTTCTCGAAGACTTCGGCGAGCCGCACGGGAGCGGCCTTGACGGGCGGAAGCGGACCGTGCACTTCGATCGCTGCCCCGGCTTCGCCGAGCCGCGGGGCCAGCTCGGTCCGGAGCTGATCAATGATCGACGCGGCGTCCACTATCTCGAGCTTCTCCTCGACGCGGCCCAGCCGGCTGAACTGCAACAGATCGCTGATGAGCGCCCCCATGCGATTGGCAGCCCCCTCGATTCGACCGGCGGCGTCGCGGACCGCCTCGACGTTGCCCTCGGCAAGGTCGCTCTTGAGCAGCTCGATGAACCCGACCATCGTGACGACCGGCGACTTGAGATCGTGCGAGACGGTGTAAACGAAATCCTCCATCTCGCGATTCTTTTCCGCCAGCCGGCGATTGGCCTGCTCGAGCGCCTTTCGCGTGCGTTCGCGCTCGGAGATATCCATGATGGTGGTCAGCACCATGGGCCCGTCGTCGGTTTGGAAGGCGTTGAGCGACACCTCGGTGCGGAACGTGGAGCCGTCCTTGCGGCGGCCCCAGAGCATTTGGCCGTCGCCCATCGGCCGCATCTTGGGGTTCTTCAGATACAGTTCGCGGTACGCGGCGTGACGTTTGCGCAATCGCGGCGGTACAAGCGTTTCCACCGGCTTTCCGAGAAGCTCTTCGGCGCTGTAGCCGAACAGCTCCTTCGTTCGCGAGTTGACCAGGTGAATGGCGCCGGCGGCATCCGCGAGGACGACGGCGCTGGGCGAGGCCTCGACGGCGAGTCGGAATCGTTCGTTGGCGCGACGCCGTTCGCTCACGTCGGCGCAGACGCCGATGAGCCGATCCGGCCGGCCGGCTTCGTCCAGCAGCAGCTCTCCACTCGCCTCGACCCACGTCACCCGGCCGTCCGGCCGGACGACGCGATATTCGACATGGTACGCCGACCGCTCGTCGACGCAGCGTTGGACGGTGCTGAGCACTTTGTCGATGTCGTCGGGGTAAACCATCCGCTTGAACGCGTCAAAAGTGCCCTCGAACGATTCGGCCGCGACGCCGTGAATCGCCTCGACCTGCGGCGACCAGATCACGCGTCCCGTCGGAAAGTGCCAATCCCAGGCGCCGAGCTTGCCCGCCCGCAGGGCCAGCCGGAGGCGGTTCTCGTTCTCGCGGAGTTTTCGTTCGTTCTCATTGCGCTGGCTGACGTCGCTTCCGATCGCCGAGGCGCCGACGATTTCGCCTTTGTCGTCCTTGATGGGTGAGACGGTGATCGAGACGGGAAAGGCGCGACCGTCTTTGGCGACCCGCTCGGTTTCCATCGACTGGACCTGTTCGCCTGCTCGAATTCGGTCGAGAATCGCCACCATCTCGTCGCTATGGCCTTCAGGAATGATGATGGACACCGGACAACCAATTGCCTCTTCGGCGGTGTATCCGAACGTCTGCTCCGCACCTTTGTTCCAGCTCGTGATTGTGCCGTCGAGCGTCTTACTGATGATGTAGTCCTGGGATGAGTCGACGATGGCCGCGAGGTAAGCGCGTTCCGCCTCCTCCCGCCTCCGGTCGGTGAGATCGGTGACCAGGGCGAAGAATCCCGCCACGTCCCGCTTGTTGTCGAATTCCGGCACGTAGTCGACGTGCACGTAGCGATGACCGCCTTGCGGATAGGTTACATCACTGTCCCAGCTGACGCGTCCGCCGGAGAGTACGCGGTCGATGTAGGGCTCGGCGATCGCGTACGCCTGTTCGCCGAGGAAGTCGCGCATGTGCCGGCCTTTCATTTCCTCGGGGGTGACGCCGAACCACTCGCGGAAAGCGGCGTTGGTGAATCGGTATCGCCGGTTCGCGTCAATGCAGGCGATGAGCACCGGAAGGGCATCGATGATCTGCCGTGTCAGGTCCTGCGCGCGATCGGCAGATTTCGGATCGCGCGAAGAACCGGGGACATTGGCGGGTCCGGATTCCATGAATGGGGCCCCTGACCGCTCGTCGAATAGACTGCGACGTCACCGGCAAGTGTAGGAGATTCCTGCTGTTTTGTCGTCCTGGCGGGCTTCCGGAGCATGAAGCCAGGGTTTCACTCGTTGACGGCCGTCGAGTTGTGACCTTGCTGAACGAGCGCGGGAAGACAACGATTCTGCAACTCGATTGCCGACGTTGCAGAGGACGACGACATGTTTCCTGTGGATGCCACAACGGTCGAAAAGCACGAAGCGGTGGGGAAAGCCGGCGGCTATATGCTGGACGGCGGGCGAGGTCTGATCGAAGTCACCGGCCGGGACCGGCAGGACTGGCTGCACAACATGGTGACGAACGCCGTGCGGACGCTCAATCCCGGCGACGGCAACTACGCGTTCGCCACCACCGCGCAGGGCCGCACCGTCTTCGACCTCCATGTTCTCGTCTTCGATTCGGCGCTCTGGCTCGATGTCGACGAACGATGGATTGCGCCCGCGCTCGCGCATCTCGGCAAGTACCTCGTTACGGAGGACGTCGAACTCCGCGACATCAGCGCCGAGTGGCGGCGGATCGGCATCCTCGGCCGAAAGGCGCCGCGGCTCGTGGAGTCGCTCGGGCTGGGCGGCAATTTCGCTTCGTATGCCGATGTTCAGCACGCCGCCGTGCAGATCGCCGGCCACGATGCGCGACTCGTCCGCAAGAACATTGGTCCCATCTTGGCGGGCGAAGTGCACGTGCCGACGGCCGCCGTCGAGGAGGTCGCGGGCGCCGTTCGCGAGTCGGCAGCCGCAGTCGGCATGGTGGAGATCGGCCGTGATCTGCGCGACATGATCCGGATCGAGGCGGGCCAGCCGGCATCGATCGCCGATATCGACGACGACGTGATCCCGCCGGAAACGCTGCAAGTCGAGCGTGGCATCAGCCACGTCAAGGGCTGCTACATCGGCCAGGAAGTGATCGAACGGATGCGCAGCCGCGGAGTGATGGCTCGCCGGCTCGCCGGGTATCGCGTCGCGGGCGACGACGTTCCGCCGCACGACACGCCGGTCGTCGTCTCAGGCAAGCAGGTCGGCCGGATCACCAGCGCGTGCCGCTCAGTCGGGCTTGGTGGAATACTGGGACTGGGGTATGTCAAGACCATGCTCGCGCAAAGCGGGACTGGACTCGCGGCCGCTCTCGACGAGGAGCGGCAAGTCCCTGTCGAACAAGTCGATGTGCCACTACCGTGCTGGCGAACCCCCTAGCGCCAGCGACAACGCCTGCGCTCGACCGTTCGCCCCCACACGCGCCGCGCGTTGCCTTGCGGTCCATGCGCCGGTAGATTGGGTGCTCGCCAACGCGCGCGGCTGGCGGATTCGTAATTACCACTGGGCTGCAATTCGAGAGGACAAGCCATGGCAACGCTGCGTGATGCACTTGCGGAAAAGATCCCTCAGATGCGTGAAGAGATCGCGAAGGTTGTCGGCCGGCACGGCGACAAGGTGATCTCCGAGGTAACCGTGGCGCAGGCCTACGGCGGCATGCGCGGCGTGAAGGCTCAGGTTTGCGATACCTCCACGGTCAGTCCCGATACGGGCCTCATCATTCGCGGTATCCCGCTGGCGGAAATCACCGACCGCCTGCCGGAGGAGATCTTCTGGCTGCTGCTGACCGGCGAACTGCCGGACAAGGCGTCCCTGAAAACGTTGCAGGACGACCTGGCCGCGCGGGCCGATGTCCCCGACTACGTGTTCGAGGCGCTGCGCGCCCTGCCGGCCACCAACCACCCGATGGCCATGCAGAGCATCGGCGTTCTCGCGCTCGAGGAACGCTCCGTGTTCCGCAAACGTTACAACGAAGGCATGCGCAAGGAGGAGTACTGGGAAGCGGCTCTCGAGGACTCGCTCGACCTGCTCGCCAAACTGCCGACGGTGACCGCGGGCGTCTATCGCATCCGTTACGCGGACGGCAGCCAGATCCCGCGCGACCCGAAGAAGGACTGGGCGGGCAACTTCGCCCACATGCTGGGCGTCCCCGACCCGACGGGCAACCTGGCGAACGCCATCCGCCTCTACCTGGCGCTGCACGCCGATCACGAGAGCGGCAACGTCAGTGCCAACCTGTGTCACATTGCCGGCTCGGCCCTGTCCGATCCGTACTACGCGGTGTCGGCCGGCCTGAACGGGCTGGCGGGCCCCCTGCACGGCCTGGCCAACCAGGAATGCCTCAAGTTCCACATCTCGATCCGGGACAAGTTCGGCGGCGCCCCCACGGAAAAGCAGCTTCGCGACTTCGCGTGGGAGACGTTGAATTCCGGACGGGTGATCCCCGGCTTCGGCCACGCGGTGCTTCGCTGCACCGATCCGCGTTACGTGGCCTGCCACGAGTTCGGCCTGAAGGCCTGCCCCGACAACGAGCTCTTCAAGATCGCCGACGTCATGTACAAGGTCGTGCCCAACGTGTTGAAAGAGCACGGCAAGGCCAAAAACCCGAACCCGAACGTGGACGCGCTTTCCGGCGTGCTCATGTACGCCTTCGGCGTCACCAACCCGCGGTTCTATACCGCCATCTTCGGTGTCTCCCGTGCCTTGGGAATGTGCGCCCAGTTGATCCTCAATCGTGGGATCGGCACGCCCATCACCCGGCCCAAGTCCGTCACGACCGACTGGGTCAAAGAGCAGGTGGTCACGGCGTAGGTCAAACCGGCAGGGCTGCGCAACGTGGGCAGACTGCGCCGGTGGTATCGTGTATTCCCGTTGCGTCCGGCGTGCAGCGGAGCAGGAAGCTTGGCTTCCGTGCGGCCGCCGTGGTAGGATCGGCGTCGCTGCACGGTGGCTTGCTTCTTTCCTGCCGGGAAACATTCCATGAGGCCGCATCTGCGACTCCTCGGCGATGACCTCATTACGAGGATCGTCGGCGAGGCGCGCGAAGTTCTTCGGACAATCGGCGTCGAGATTCACAATCCCCGCGTGGTCGCGATGCTCACCGATCACGGCGCCGGGATGAACGAGCAGCGCCGGCGCGTCCGCATTCCGGACGACCTGACCGACAAGGCCCTCGAGGCCGTACCGCGGGGATTCAAGCTATTCGATGCCTTCGGCCGCGAGACGCACGACCTGTTCGGCAACAACGTCTACTTCACACCCGGCTCCGCGGCGATCAACATCCTCGACAACGAAAGCGACGAGATTCGAACGCCGACCACGGCGGACTACGTGCGGTACGTCAAGCTGGTCGATCGGCTCGACAACATCGCCTCGCAGAGCACCGCCATGATCCCCGGCGATGTTCACCCGGACATCTCCGACAGCTTACGCCTGTATCTGAGCCTGCTCTTCAGCAGCAAGCCCGTGGTGACCGGGGCGTTCACCGTCCCGGCCTTCGAGGTGATGAAGGACCTGCAACTTGCGGTGCGAGGCACGGCCGAGGCGCTGCACGAGCGGCCGCTGACGATCTTCTCTTGCTGCCCGACGGCCCCGCTCAAATGGAGCGAGGTGACCTCGCAGAACGTCGTGGACTGTGCGGTGCACGGCATCCCCGTCGAGTTCATCTCGATGCCGCTGTCGGGGTTCGTGGCGCCGGTCACGCTGGTGGGGTCGCTCGTCCAGCATACGGCCGAGACGCTGAGCGGCGTGGTCATCAGCCAGATGGCGGCGCCCGGTGCGCCGGTGCTCTACGGCGGGTCGCCGGCCGTCTTTGACGTACGCTACGAGACGACGCCGATGGGCGCCGTCGAGACCATGATGATCGACTGCGCCTACAACGAGATTGGAAAGTCGCTGGGCATACCGACGCAGGCCTACATCGGGCTGAGCGATGCGAAGCGGCTCGATGCCCAGGCCGGGCTCGAGTCTTCGATGGGTGCCACGCTCGCCGCGCTGGCCGGAATCAACAACATCTCCGGGCCGGGCATGCTCGACTTCGAAAGCTGCTTCAGCCTCGAGAAACTCGTAGTGGACAACGAGATATGCGGAATGGCGCTGCGGCTGGTTCGCGGCATCGAGCCCCGCGACGATTTTCCGGCGGCGCCGCGCTTCGAGGAACTGGTCGCGGAGCAGCATCTCCTGATCTCCAAACACACCCGCAAGTATCTGCGCCAGGAGCACCGGATTCCGGGGCCGGTGATCGACCGGGCCAATCGGGCGCGCTGGAAGGAGGAAGGCAGCCGGACGCTCCGGCAACGAGCGGCGGCGGAAGTCGAACGGATGGTCACGGGCTACGAGCGGCCAGCGCTGCCCGATGACACTCGACGCCAACTGACCAAACGCATGCAGGCGGAAGCGCGGCGGGCTGGCATGGACCGCCTGCCGCACCATGACGTATGAATGAAGTGCTCCGTTTCAACGCGATGGACATCGTGCCCGACCGGGCGGCAGTGCTCAAGTTGCAGGGCATTCCGGCCGGGGCGGAGCTTCGCACCGACGTCGAAGCATCGCTGGCCGCCGCTCTGGATCGCTTCCGGGCGAATGCAGTGCCCACCGGCGTGCTGGCGGCGATCGACAAGGCCGCGTTTGCCCACGTGTTTGCCGGCGAAGGGCGGAACGAAGAACGCACCCCCGTCGGCGACGTGTTCCCGCAGGCCTCCGAGCTGGCCCTGTTCGCCGTGACAATCGGCACAAAAGTTGGCGAGCAGATTCAGGCGTGCTTCGCGGCCAACGATTTCGCAGGCGGCGCGATGCTGGATGCGGCTGCCTCGGCCGGGGCGGACAAAGCCGCGGACGTGGTGCAGCGACATTACGTGGCGCGGCTTGCCGAAGCCGGCCGGCTGGACTCTGGCGACGGCGCCCTGCGCTACAGCCCCGGATACTGCGGATGGCACATCAGTGGCCAGAGGCGGCTGTTCGAGTACCTGCGTCCGCAGCGCGCCGGCATGACCTTGCGGGATAGCTTCCTGATGGAGCCGCTGAAGTCGGTGTCCGGCGTCATCATCGTGGGGCCGGCCGGTATACACGCGTTCGACGCGGCATACTCGTTCTGCGATCGGTGCACGGACCGGGGCTGTCGTGAGCGAATCCGCAGCCTGTCGGCCTGCCGAGGATCGAGCTGAGAGGAAACGCGCATGCAATCGCTCGCGGACATTCGTGAGGCCCTTCAGGAAGGCGACGACGAAAAAGTCGCCGAGCTCACGCAGGCGGCGATCGACGCCGGGGTGGCGCCGCGCACCATCCTCGACGACGGCCTGATCGCGGGGATGAACGTGGTCGGCGAGCGGTTCAAACTCCACGAGATCTTCCTGCCCGACGTGCTGATGTCGGCCAAGGCGATGTACGCGGGCATGGGCCTGCTCAAGCCACTGCTCGAAGGCGGCGCGGCAGCCGGCCGGGGCCGCGTCGTCATCGGCACGGTGCAGGGCGATCTGCATGACATCGGCAAGAACCTCGTGGCGGTCATGCTGAAAGGTGCCGGCTTCGAAGTGATCGACCTCGGCAATGACGTGGCCCCGGAGCGGTTCATTCGGGCCGCGCGCAACCACGACGTCCAGGTGATCGGCATGTCGGCGCTGCTCACCACGACCATGCCGGCCATGCAGAAGGTCGTGGAGCTGGCGACGCGCGAAGGCCTTCGAGAAAAAGTGAAAGTCATCATCGG
>JBECKQ010000111.1:0-7908 GCA_040235375.1 Phycisphaerae bacterium
CCGCGAAACCTGTTCAAAGGCGAAGTCTGCCTGGCCTCCTGCAATCTCGCGGTCGATCGCCATCGCGATCTCGCCTCGCACCGCCAGATGCTGGCGATCATGGACATGATCGACGGGACGAACGCGATTGCCGACATCGCCGATCGCCTGGACATAGAACAGGGGACGGTGGCGCGTTTTGTCGACGAGCTTGCGGCCGCCGGTCTTGTGTCGCTCGACGGGCCGGTGCGCGAAACGACGCATGGCGTTTCACGCCTCGCGGCCGCCGCGCTGTAGCGCTCCGATAGGGCCGGACGGCCGATACCATCAGGGATGCTGCGAGCCGTCGGCCGGCTTGGGTGTCGCCGCGACGAAGTCGTCGATCATCCCGGCCTGAACGTCCCAGACTTCGACCGGGTCGTAAGCCACGATGGCCAGCGGATAATCAATATCCTCGTCGATCGACTCGGGCTGGAGGGCGGGAGCCCGGCCCGTGCACACGCCATCCTTGTAGACGGCGATGTCATCGGCCACAACGCAAGTGATACTGCTCACCCGATCGTCATTCATCGGCACGAGAACCTGAATGCCGGTGTCGTCGAGACGGTGGTCCAGCATAGTGATGCCGAAATACGCGTTGTGCCCATCGAACTTGTGCCGGCGGACCTTCATCTTCACGACCATCGGCACCTCTTCGTTCATCCGGATGGCCAACGCCGAACCGAGCGTGGATTGCTCCACCTGGCAGACGAGCCTGCCGTCCACGGCGGACCATTCCTTCTGCGATTCGCCGAGACCGTGGAACTTGTCGAGCGAATCGGTGGATATGCTGGTCCACGTCTTTATCGCATCAGCCGTTGCAATCTCGTCAAACCGCGGGGCAAAGGGGCTATCCGGCAGCGTTGAGGCCTCGATCACGTTGCGCTCATCCTCCTTGGCGAGGACTTGCACGTATCTCCGTTCGACCCACTCGACCCAGCGCTTTTCGAATTCCTCGACGGCGTTCTCCTTGGGTATGTCGGGGAAGACGGCCGTCACCGCGGCATCGTATCCTTCGCCGTTCTTGAGGGCCTCCAGAAAAGTCCGAAGGGCTTCGGGGCCCTGTTCGAGAAGATACAGGACGATCGAGGCGCTCTGCTCGTAGAATCGGTACGCGCGAAAGAACCCCTCGGGGTAGTCGGGCATGTTGAAGAGGTCACGGAACCGGTAGTACTCGCCGGCGAGCGCGTCGCGACCGATCTTGGCGGCGCCTTCGTAGTGGTTGCGGGTCTGCTCCATCCGGCGGGCCATTCCCTCGTCGATCCACCGGCCGAGGTCGCCGGCGCCGAAGTACTCGTGCACCACCATGTGGGTCAGTTCGTGCGGCAGCGTGCCTTCGACGGCGTCGTGGTCGAAGTTGCCGTCCTCATCGAGCATGTACAGGGCAATGTGCAGGGGGCTGCCCAGTATCGGATCCGAATAGGTCACGCCCGCGGAAAAGTCGGGGTAGCCACCCATGCTGACGTAATCACCATGGTTCTTGTAGATGAGGATGGGCAGTCGAAGCGCCCAGGCCTTGCCGTCGAGGTATTTGTCCAACAGGAAGGAGAGGTACTTCTCGCAGAGCATCGCACCGGTTTTGGCCATCTCTTCCGTTACGGCGAAAACGGCGAAGTGGCGGCTTTCCTCGTAATAGAACGGCCGCTTGTCCTGGTAACGCGCCTCGCCGACCTTTTCGAGCTCCTTCCACTCGACGTCGCCGACATCCACCTTGTATGGATCGTCCTTCCACTCGCTGGAATCGGTGGGGGGCTCGATCGGGCCGCGGGCGCGAATGATGCCGCGACGGGCGAGGTCGAGACGTTCTTCGACGTGCGTGATTTCCTTGAGAAGCTGCCAGGTCTCGGCGGCCTTGTCGTTGTCACCGGTCTTTTCGTAGGCCTGGGCAAGGACGACATACGCCTCTTCGTGGCCGGGGTTCTTTTCGACTTCGGCGGTCATCATCTGTGCGGCCGATTTCGCGTCGCCCGCGTCGAGCAGCTTCTGGGCTTCCTCGACCACCTCCGCCTGTGCCGGAATCGCTGCAACCAGTGAGAGCAGCCCGACAAGACAGGCGCCTAACGAAGACTTCAATCCCGTCATGATCAACTCGCTCCCTGCGACCGCGTCGGGCCGCTTGGGAAAACCGGGTCCTACAAGTAAGCGCGGTCGCGGTTTCGCTCGACCGCGTAGGTCATCTGCTGGATGCGTTCCAGCGCATCCTCGTACGTCTCGATGAACTTCTTGAGCTGCGTCGGGTATCGACGAGCGCGTTGAAGCACGTATTCGTTCAGTTCGATCTCCGGCTTGGCCAGCTTCAGGAAGGCGTCGCATTCCTCGCGCCATTTCTTGCGCGCGTCGGCGGTGAGCCGGTTCGATTCTCCGTCGGTCGAAAGACCCTGGTCGTTGGGGAAGGCCTCCATCAGCGGTTCTGAAAGGCGGTCCATGACCGCGGCGACGTGCTTGATATCGATGCGGACCAGGTTCAACTGGAACCCGTCGGCGAATCCGGGCAGTATCGCGTTGACCCGATCGAGTGACGCCTTCACCCGTTGCATCTCCTCGAGATAGGGAAGGTCGGGCACGATGTTGACGGCGCCGTCCTCGATCCGCTTCTGGACGAACTGCAACGTCTTTTCCACGTCGAGGTCCTCTTCCAGCTTGAAGACGCTGATCTTCTCGTCTTTGAGGATCTGATCGATGTATTCCAGAAGAGCGGCTTCCATCATGTCCCGGTCCTTGAGGGCGTCCGGGTACCGGCCGCGATTGCGCATCTCGCGGGACAGGAACTCCTTGGCCCGCCGCTTGCCGACCTTGCGAAGCGTGTGTCCCGGGTTGTCCGCGAAGATGTCGAGATGAGCCTTCGCCCTGATCTTGTCATCGTCGCTGCCCTTCTCCGACATCTCATGCAGGAGCGATTCGGCCGTTTCCCAGTTGCCCTGGCGCTCATACGACTCGATCAGCAGCCAGTGAATGCGGCTGTCGTCCGTGCGCGTGCCCTTGCCGAGCAGGGGCTCGACCCGCCCGGGGATGTCGTCGTAGCGGTGCATGGCGTAGAGGGCTTCGGCGTTCTTGATCTGCCTGGCGAGTTCGTCGAGGCGCGCGAAGTCGGTCGTCGAGCGAATGGCGTAGTCGGCGCTGCCTTCGTCGGTCGCACGCGTGATCGACTGGATGTCGCGCCGGAAGAAGCTGCGATCCCCGGTGGCCGTCTCGACGCGGATATACGTGGCGCTTTCCTTGACGATCGTCCCCTCGATCACCGTACCGTCGTGCAGTGTGATGATGTCGGCGACAGCGCCGGCGGCACAGGCGAGCGAAACGACCGACGCCGCGACAAGGATCCGAATGAAGTACCTGCTCATCGTTAATCGAGCCTTTCTCAGCGCGCCGCCGGTGGATCTCATGGGCTGGAGCGTAGTGCACCGGTCCAGCCGGCGGCGTCTGGTTCACTGGTTCGCCTCTCGAGCGCGTACAGGAGGACGTTGGCGGCCATCTCGCGGCTTTCGCGCGGCATCAGGCCCCGGCAGCCGGGGTACAGGTTGTAACCGATGCCGCTCGAGATGTCGTAAGCGCTGAGCACGCCGATCTCCTTGCCGTTCTTTTCGATGACGTACATGTCCGGCCGGGGGCGTACTTCATCCTCGTCGCGCAGCGCCGCCCGCACGGCGGCACGGCGCAAGTCGTAGCCCTGGGTCTCTTCGACCTGGCCGGTCATGACCGGGTGGTTCGCGAGCATCTGGCGGATGTGAAGCCCATCGTCCACCTTCTGAAGATCGGCGGAGAACGCCTCGAGCCAGCCTTCGCGTCCGGAGACCACTTCGGCAAAGAGGAACGTCCCGGCGTCGAGCTGGTGGCGGACGGCGCGACGCTGCTCTTCGCTCATCGGTTTGTCGCCGGTGCAGGCGAGCCAGAGCAGCACGGGCTTGTCCGCGGCGCTGTCGGCGCGGACAAAATCCACCTTCAGGCGGTAGCCGGACTGCATCGTCCGATCGAGCGCCTTGGGCAGATCGGGCCACGCGGGCAGGGCGCCGCCGACCTCCATCCGCGCCATCTTCATTTGCATCGTCGTGCCGGCGCCGGGGTCCCAGGTGGAAACGGCGAAGCTGCTGCGGGGCTCATCGCCGTCGAGCGTGTAGTCCAGCAGGTTGGCCATAAACTCGAACACGCCCGCATGCTCCTCCATGCTGTAGAGGTTCAGCCAGCAGGACCAGTCGCGGGGCGTAACGTAGACGAAGTTCTTGAAGCCGTTGCCGAGGACCTTCACCTTCGGAGGGTCGGCAATCTTGTGTGTGATCGAGAGCACGGGGTCGTCGGCCGGCAGGTCGGCCAGCGCATATTCGGGAAACGCATTCTTCAGCGCGTCGAGCAGGGTTACTCGCTGGCTCTCGACGCCTTCGTCGACGTTGAAGACGACTACGCCGCCGTCGAAGCAATAGTCACGAATCTTGCTCCACTGCTTTTCGTTCCAGTCGATGGGGCCGACGACGTTGACGAACAGCATCGGTACGGTGACCAGCTCGCGAATGGGCGTTTCGATCGTCGTGGCCCGCCAGTTGAGCGGCTTTCTGCGATGAGCGCGCAGGTAGCGCGTGAAGTGATCGCAATCGCGGGAACATTCATTTTCTCTTGTGCCGCCCACGATGATTCTCTGAAGAACGATCGGCGCGGCGCCGCGCGAGAGCATGTCGAGCACCCGCGTGGTCAGCGTCGGATCGCCGTTGACCAGGCCCGTCTGCACATCGAACTGGCCCAGGACGATTTTCGCCTCGTTGCGGAAGACGTCCTTGTCATGCAGGCGCGTGATTCCCGTCAGCTCCGTCGCGTGCTGCATCATCTCCGCGTTGAGGAAGGGTTCCGCCGGCTGGCCGAATCGAGGAATTTCCTTGAAACGCTCGTCGTAGAACTGGTCCAGCCAGTCGAGGGCGTCGAGGATTCCGCCCACCTGTTCGCGGTTGACCATGTACTGCGAGCAACGATTCCCGCCCGCGGCGAAGGCCATATCGAGGGTGGCGAAGAGGCCGGTGAGTCCGCAAGCGGTCATGTGCGTCGTCGTGGCCTGCGTGAAGCCGCCGTACTCATCCTTCATGTGGCGAAAGCCGCCGTCGCGCGCCTGGGCATCCGTCCAGTAGCGGACCGCCCGCCGCCAGATGCGAGGGTTGGCCTCGAGCCCCGCATAATGTGCCTCGCGAAGCGCCAGAACTGCACGGAGACTGTTCAGGTTGTCGGGGTGAACGGTGCGGTCTTCGAGATCTTCGCCGGTTTGTTCGGCCCAGCCGCCGTCTTCGAACTGCGCTGCCGAAAGCCACATCAGGTCGGCGGCGACCTGCTGGCGGTGGTCCGGAAGTCCGTAGCGCGCCAGGAAGTTCAAGCGCGCCGCCACCGCCGGCACCGTCTCCAGTTCCTGCCGGGCCAGCCAGTCGATCGCGGTCTTCATCCGCTCCGTGGTCAGATCTTCGCCGAGGTTGCCCAGCGTGGAGAGGGTTGCCGCCGTCAGCGTGGGATCGCCGGTTGAGCCCTCCACAGGCCAGAAGCCGGGATCCTGCATCATGTGGCGGCTGCCGACATCCAGCGCTTCGGTGATGCGCCGCTCGATGGGATCTTCGATCTCGATGTAGCGAATCGGCTGAGGCATGCGCGAGCCCTTGTTGTTCAGCAGGGCCTCGTCGATTTCCCTCAGGCTTACGTGCTCCAGAAAGAGCTGGCCTTTGAAGCTGGACGGCAACTTCATCACCAGCGCCTGGCCGCCCGTCTCCCGCTCAAACTGTGGCGTTTGAATGATGCCTCGCTTGATCAACTCGTCCTGGGACTTGTCGGCCTCCGTCCACTCGAGATTGACCCGGGCGCCGGCAAGCTGACCGTCGGCCCAGATGGCAGGAACGACCATTTCGAGCGGCGGGACCTTCTGGTTGCCGCCCGGTGCCAGGGCGAGCACCGCGTACGCGTACTGCTTGCCGGGGCGGATCTTGCCTTCGAGATTGAACCAGACAGCGATCTCGTAGGGCTCATTCACCTTGACGTCGGTGGCGCTGATCATGAGGCCGCGCGTTTTCCCGGAGGAGGCGGTCAAGTACGTGTACGCCACCACGAGCTGTTCGGCGAGCTCTCTGCCCACGTTGTTTCCCGTGGCGATCACGCGACCGAAATGCATGTCGCCCGGAAACTCGAACACGGCGCTGTTGCCGGCCCGGCCGATGCGACCTTCCGCCCGCGTTTGTGGGAACTCGAGGTCTCCGTGGGCGACGAGGTTCGGGCCGGCCAGGACCGTGCACCGCGCGCCGATGCCGGCGGACGCGAGGACCATGATCGTCGCCAGCGGAATGACGCGGGTGAGTAGCGAGGGGTTCGGTCTCATGAGGTCGTGTGCAGCCTCCTGATGGCCCCGGCGTGAGGCAGTGGCCGGGAGAGGAAAGTCGGGTTCAGATGAGCGGGCCCCCATTGGACGTCGCATGCTCGGCCCGTCTGGCCGAGATGGCGCGGATACCTCGTGAGTGTCTTACAACCGCGGTGGGCTGGCAGTTCGCAGGGCGTTTTTCGGCCTACCCGTACCGCTAGCGCGCAGCCACGATATGCTATGTCCCCGCGACCGGCTATTACTAACGTCATTAGTTTATCACGATTTTCGGCGACTGCCTACGGCCGGATGAGCGCTTCTGAGGAACTGCCCGTGCGCGAGCCGGCGTCGTCGCGACGAAAGGGGTGCCCCGGAGGGCTCTAAGAAGGAACGTTTTTTTTCATAAACTGCTGTAATTAAAGTTCTTACGATCTGCTGCGGCAAAACGGAATGGGTGTCCTGGGTACGACGGCCCACCCGTATACCCGCGGCGATCTTGCAGTTTGAGACCATTGATTACATGAACGCAACAACGGTAGTGCTGGTTCTCGTGGCGCTGGCGACGGCGACCCTGTCCGGGATTCTGGGCATGGGCGGCGGCATGCTGCTGCTGGCCGTCCTCTTCACGTTTCTCTCGCATGGCGAGGCGATACCGCTGCACGCCGTAGTGCAATTGGCGAGCAACTCGACGCGCGCCGTTGCCTTTCACGGCCACACGGAGGGTGACGTCGTGCGGCGATTCGCCATCGGGCTCGTGCCGGGAACGGTGATCGGCGCGGCGGCGTTGTGGTGGGTCGGAAGGGGCGGCGCGGCCGAGCCGTACCTCAAGATGCTCGTCGGCGTGTACGTGCTTGTGGCTGCGTTCATACCGGCATCGCCGAGCTCACCTCATCCCCGTGGGCGGCGGCACTGGTGGGACTTCGTGCTTCTGGGGCTGGTGGCCGGCGTAATGTGCCTCACGGTCGGCGCCGTGGGGCCGCTGATTGCGCCCCTCTTTGCCCGGCGGGACTTTGTCAAGGATCGCCTTATTGCGACGAAGGCCTGGTGCCAGATGCTGACACACCTGGTCAAGCTTCCGGCATTCATCGTGCTGGGGACGTTCGCGCTCGGTGAGCTGTGGACGCTTGCCCTGCCGATGATGATCGTCGTGATCCCCGGAACGCTGTTGGGCAAGTGGCTGCTGCGCTACGTTTCTCCCGATCTGTTCCGGGTCCTCTACCGCGCGGCCCTGCTGGTCGCGGGCGCGAAGGTGCTGATCGTCGACGGAATCATGGCGCTCGCCTGACGCCCGCGCTGTCGAGTGACAGTCCTTGGCACAATACGTCGCGGGGCGCAGCGTCAGGATCGACGCATCGCGGGCAGATAGTATTTCGTCAGGTACTCGCGGACCTGCCGGTGCGTGTTGAAGTACGGCGGGATCGTCCGCATGGCGTTCTTCATCCGCCCGATCCAACGGGTCGGCCGGTCCTTGGCGGCGCGATTGAAGTAAAGCGGAACGACGTCGCGCTCCAGCACGCGATAGAGCTCCCGGGCGTCTCGGCTGTCGGCGGCCCTGGTGCCGTCGTGGTCTTTTCCCGTGC
>JBECKQ010000155.1:0-4520 GCA_040235375.1 Phycisphaerae bacterium
GCCTGGGGAGTACGGCCGCAAGGCTAAAACTCAAAGGAATTGACGGGGGCTCACACAAGCGGTGGAGCATGTGGATTAATTCGAAGCAACGCGAAGAACCTTACCTGGGTTTGACATGCACGGATGCCCTTCTGGAAACAGGAGTAAGCTGCCTTCGGGTGAAACGTGCACAGGTGCTGCATGGCTGTCGTCAGCTCGTGCTGTGAAGTGTCGGGTTAAGTCCCTTAACGAGCGAAACCCTTATCGCTAGTTGCCAGCGGGTTATGCCGGGAACTCTAGCGAGACCGCCGGCGTTAAGCCGGAGGAAGGTGGGGACGACGTCAAGTCCTCATGGCCCTTATGCCCAGGGTGTCACACGTGCTACAATGGCGTGTACAAAGCGACGCGAGACCGTGAGGTGGAGCAAATCGCAAAAAACACGCCCCAGTTCGGATTGGAGTCTGCAACTCGACTCCATGAAGTTGGAATCGCTAGTAATCGCGTATCAGCCATGACGCGGTGAATGTGTTCCTGAGCCTTGTACACACCGCCCGTCAAGTCATGGAAGCTGGGAGCACCCGAAGTCCGCTTAGCTAACCCGCAAGGGAGGCGGCGGCCGACGGTGAGCTCGGTGACTGGGACTAAGTCGTAACAAGGTAGCCGTAGGGGAACCTGCGGCTGGATCACCTCCTTTCTAGAGGATATCTAGACACCCCCGGCCATTTTGCCGGCGGGTGATTAGGTCAGCACATTCTCGACATCGATTCGGCCTCGGCCGGTTCGATCGTGGAGAGCGGGGCGACCCGTTCTCCCGGCGACAAACCTGTTTACCATACACGGAAGGCGTGGAGACCCCGGTCCCCACGCCTTCCTCATTTCACCGCGTCACGCAACGTGTCATCACTCCGATCCCGCCTGCCGCCCGATCGAGCGCCCATCAATCGTGGGGAACCTCATCTGCACCGCCAACCCGCCGGTTCTTGTCCTGTGGCGAAGCTTTAGAGCGCCGTCGCCGCAAATCCAGTGCTCGCATTGGGTTGCGGGCGAAGCTCGCGCTATGAAATCGGCGAAATCTGCGGACAGAACCCTCCCTCTCAGGGGGACGCCGGGGGAAGCCGCCCGCGGCGGCTTGTCGCTTCAGCCCTCGGCGGTCACGCCCGTGTCCGCCGGCGACCACGTCACGTTGACCTGATTCACGCGCGAGCTATCCAGCACTCCGCATAGCAGATATCGCAGCGTGTGATAGGCCCACATGTCGAAGTAATGCCGGCCGCCGTTCGCGGCCGCGATGGTCATTACCACAACGACATCGCCATCGTGACGCGTGACGATCTCGGCGCTGCCGTCGTGGAACCGGTGCTCGCCTGTCGCGGAATCGATCGCCAGCCAGCACTCGGCCCCCTTGATCCGGCCGACGATGCGACGCTTCGCGCCGTTACACTGGACGTAGAACCCATCGCGCGGCGCGGCCCGGCGCCAGGATTCGGCGCTGCCGAAGAAGCTGGGCTTTTCGATGTATGGCCCGCCGTATTCCGGGCAGAACGTGTCGCAGTTGCCGCATTCGTTGCAGAAATCGGCATAGCAGGCGATCTGCAACTCGCGATCGATGGCGAACCGGCGCATCTCGCCGGCCCGCTGGACCGTGCCATCCACGGCGACGAGATCCTGATATTCGAAGTCCGTCTTCGGCGTCGGGTACTTGAAGTTCGCCGCGTTCGGACACACGGGCAGGCACTTGTCGCACGTGATGCAATCGAAGACATCCAGGTGCGAGTCGATGCGTTTGGGCGTCTTCGAGTTCTTGGAAGCACGATAACGCGGATCCTCGCTGGCCAGTCGCGAGGCGATGGACGTGTTCAGCAAGCCCGCCCGGCACGCTGCCGACTCGTCGAACTCGCGCGTTCCATCCGGATGGCCGGCCTCGGCGGCGCGGCGGCGGGCTTCGTCCACCTGGTCGAAGCGGCGGAGCATGAAGTCCGCCAATGTACCGGCCCCGTACTCCTTCATCTCGTCCGCCAGGCGGTAGAGGTAGCCGGGCAGGCGCCCGTACCCCCCGGGTCGCAGCAGGTCCGTGCTCATCGTGATCGGCGCGAAGCCGCACGCGGCGGCGATGCCGAAGTTCTGCTTGTCGATGCCCGCACTGAAGGAGATGGGCACGTCCGGCCCGACGGCCTGGCGAAACGCATCCGTCAAGGCCATCGTGATCACGTGCAGCGGCTGGCCGGACAGGTACATGATCTCGTTGCCAGCGGGGAAGAAATCGCGCTCGTTGATCACCTCGAGCGTGTTGCTGAACTTGAAGCCGACACGGCGCCCGCGCGGCGCGGCGAACGCGCGCAGCCGCACACACAGGTCGACGGACTGGGCGAAGGAAATCGCCGCGCCGTACGCCTTGGGATTGACCTGCAAGCCGGTGTAGCCCATCACGTCGTAGAGCAAATGTTCGAGCCGTTCGCGACCGAGCGTCGGCGGGTTCATTTTGACGATCACATCGAATTCGCATTCGCCGATGAGGAACTCGCAGATGCTCTCGATCTCGTCCGCCGGGCAGCCGTGAAACGTCGAAAGCGTGATGCTGTCGGACAGATGCGTTGCGTACTCGGCGTCGCGCACGTCGCCCAAGCTTCGCGGAATCTCGGCCCGAAGCCGCTCGACGATATCGCCCGCGTCGCGCATCCCGTCTAGAAAGCCCCGGACCTTTTCGCTCCGGATACCGGCGAGGTCGTAGCCGACGCTGATGTCGAAGATCCAATCGCCCGCGGCGCCGTCCAGCCGGCCCTCGGCCAGCGCCGACCGGCGGTACATCTCGATCAGCATCGCCCCGGCAGCGTACTCCCGCAGTGAATCGGCAACCCGCAGCTCCTGCGACCACTCGATGTTGTAGCCGACGTTGGCCATGTCGATGCAGGGCCGGCCGATGACCAGATCGTCTTTGACCTGCACGGTCTTGAGCTCGAGGATGCGCCCGCCCGCCACGTAGCTGAGCAGCAGGTTCTGGGCCATCTGCGTGTGCGGACCCGCAGCGGGCCCGGCCGGATTGCCTGCGCTCCGGCCGTGAAACACAACGCTCAGGTCCGGGTCGTCCGGCCGCGGGAAGTACCAGTTGCGCCGCGGCAACTCGAACAGGGCATCCTGCGCGACAGGCTCGCGGTGAAGGCGAGTTACCAGGTCGGGAAACGGAGCGGGGATCAGCTCTGCCATCGTGGCGGATGCTCTCTACTATCCGGCGTCGAGCCGACGAAGCCGCCACTCAGCGGCGATCGTCGTCTTTGTATCGCTGCGACGGACCACTACAATCGCAAACGTATGGAAAGTATAGCGAATCATCGCACGGGCCGCGACGCGACGGCTGCGATCACGCTGACGGTAAACGGGCAGTCGACAACGTTACAGGTGCGCGAAGGCGAGTCATTGCTCACCGTCCTTCGCGAACGGCTCGGCATCATCTCGCCGAAGAACGGATGTGAGCCCCAGGCTACCTGCGGCTGCTGCACCGTCCTGATCGACGGCCAGCCGAAGCTGGCATGCGTCACTAATCCGGCCACGGTGCAGGGCAAGGAGATCGTCACCGCCGAGGGCCTGCCGGAGGACTGGCGCAGCGACCTGGCCGGCAGCTTCGTCCGGGCGGGCGGCGTCCAGTGCGGCTTCTGCATCCCGGGCATGGCCATGCGGTCCGTCGCATTGCTGTCGCGGAATCCCGACCCGTCGCGCGAAGAAATCGAGCACGATCTCCGCGGCCACCTGTGCCGCTGCACCGGCTATACGAAAATCGTGGACGCCATTCGTCTGCTGGCCCGGGTCCGTCGTGGCGAAAAACTGCCCGAGGACGGCCACGCAGGCGGCATCGGCACGCGCCTCGACCGCTACCGCGGCCGGGAGTTCGTTCTCGGCGACTTCAAGTACATCGACGACATTCAGATCGCCGGCTCGCTGTTCGCCGCGCCGCGGCTGAGCGATCATCCCCGTGCAAGGGTCCTGTCGATTGATACCAGCCGCGCCCTGGCGCATCCGGGCGTGAAGCGTGTGATCACGGCGACCGACGTGCCGGGCAATCGCAACGTCGGTCTGATCATCCCCGACTGGCCGGTGTTCATCGCCATTGGCGAAGAGACGCACTGCGTCGGCGACGTAATCGCCTTCGTCGTGGCCGACGATCAACGCACCGCGCGCGAGGCGGCAGAGCTGATCGACGTCTCCTACGACGTGCTCGAACCCGTGACCGATCCGGCCGCGGCGCTCGAGCCGGGTGCACCGAAAGTCCATTCCGCCGGCAACCTGCTGTCGCGGTCGGCGATCCATCGCGGTGACGCAGACGCGGCACTGGCGGCCTCCGACCACGTGGTCGAAGGCGTCTACACAACGCAGCGGATCGAACACGCCTATCTCGAACCGGAGGCGTGCGTCGCCATCCCGCAAACCGATGACGGCGGGCGCGTCAAAACGTTGCGGCTGCTCACGCAGGGCCAGGGCGTTTTCGACGACCAGCGGCAGGTCGCATCGGTGCTCGGCTGGGACCGCGAGCGCGTGCAGGCCGAGCTGGT
>JBECKQ010000199.1:0-5986 GCA_040235375.1 Phycisphaerae bacterium
CCCGGCGACGGGGGCAAGGTGCGTGAGCGGGCGGATTAAAGATCTTTTGCGGTGGGTGAATTCCCGAACAGTCCGATAAACGCCATGGATGGCCTGATCGCCCTTCTGTAACCGCTGTCCGCGCCTCTCGTTACGCATTCGAGGGGACAACGGGGGCGCTTGCGCTACGGAAATCCTCCGGTGCAACTACGCAGGATGCGGATGAGGATGTCGTGTGTAATCGCCTCGGGCATGAGCACGCGGCACTTCGGCAGGCCAACGCGATCCTTTCAACCAACCGGCGGCGTCTCGTCACAATCTTCACAGTCTTCGAAGGCCGGGCGGCGGCGGACGCCGGTCGTTCAGGCGGGCCCGTTCGGCTGGCCCCTGACCACGCGAGGGCCTCCGTCGGCGTCCCCGTCCCCGGTTCTCGCCAAACGCACGGTCCACCGGCGTTTCTTCGAGCGCGCCAACCCAGCGCCGTCTTTCGCGGCACGGACTTTCCGTTCCCAAACAAGGACCCCTCTCGGCCGGCGGGTCAACGGAGGCGACCGGCGGTATGCTGGAGCCTGACATTGGTGGCTGGCGGGCACGTGCCGCTGGCGGGCGAACAGCGCCTGGTGGATCCGACTTCCATCAACTCGCGTTCGCGTTTTGAGAACGGATTGTGACGTGCACGAAGACCGCACGCCAACATGCCCGAAGTGCGGGTACAGCCTTATCGGCTTGCGCTCGTCCGTTTGTCCGGAGTGCGGCACGCCGGCCAATCCCGCGGAGATTCTCGCACGGTCAGACGACACGATTCGCCGGAAGATCTGGCAGATGCAGAACGCCGTGCTCACCTCGGCCATAGGAGTGCTTTCGATCCCGTTCCTCATTTATATGATGATGTGCCTGCCGCTGGTGATCGTGCCGGGAATCCTGCTGATCTTCGGTGCGGTTCAGGCACTGTCACTGCTTGTGTGGCGAGTCTCTTCCCACGGCAGGTCCGTGATTGCAACGGCCCGGGACTGGGAACGCCAGGTCTTCACGCGCTGGCTCATAGCGACGATCCTGGTTTGCAGCTTGTCGCCTCTCGGGGTACTGCTGACAATCGCGATGTGGGGCTGATGATCCAGGCACTCGAGGCAGAAAGAGGAACCTCTTCTATCCCGTTTCGGTACACGTTATGCTCGTCTGGCATCACGATCGCACAAGCGCTGCGACATGCGACCTTCACTGCCACAACACCGGGCGGAGAGAAAGGGTCAGGAGAGAAAGGGGGTCAGGCTAACTTATTGCGGAAGTAAGCCTGACCCCCTTCTCGCCCTTCGCCGCATTTTCCCTTCCACGACGGAGGTGCCTCGGTGGATTTCTCGATCCGCATTGTTCGACAGGGCTGGCTCAAGGATGACAGCGAGCATGATCTCTGCTCCCATGGAGAGATCGATCTGCGAATCGGCGGGGAGCAGGTGTCCGTTGACCACCAACTCGACCAAGGCTGGAGCTATGGGATCAGCGAGGCTGCGCTGGGCCTTCTGCGAACTCTACGGTATCGGCATACACCTGAGCATCGTGTGGCTGAGCGACTCATTCCCCACGGCTGCGGAACAATCCTGATGATGGGATGCAACATCGGGATTGATTGGACTGTCCGGCATCGCGGGGGCGTCGTCAGCATCAGCGACGTGGTCAGGTACGATTCGAATGACGTAAGAGAAGCTGTCCGGTTCCCTGACGTTCGCATTCAGATCCCATGGAGCGTCTACGCACAGCACGTGACCGGTCTCGCCACGGCTGCAAGGGAGTTCTTTCGGGGAATCGAGAAGGACAAATCGTCCGAGACGATCAAGGGAGAATACGATGCATTTTGGGGGGAGTTTGACCAGCTTCTGGACGGATGGGAAACTCCTTGCGAGCGTGACGGCATCCGCATCGGTTCTCACATTGAGTACCACCCATAGCGCCCCCGGATGTGGGCGCCGACGTTGGCCACGGACGCCCGGCTTGCTGGATTCGATGCGTGAAACGGGCGGTGATGCATGGTAAGCTCGAAGCGATCCGATGGTCGGTCCGCCGCGGTAGGCCGGCCAGTTGAAACCGCCTCGGCGGTCAGCCACGGACTGGAGTCCACTCGCCGCTCATGCGGCCCGCCACGAAAAGCCAGGGAGTGGCATGACAGCTTTGCACGGGTCGTCCCGTTTGACAGGCATAGTGATGGCAGAAAAGAAGGCAAGCCTCCCGCACGATGCGACGTGCCTCGGATGCGGTTGCCGACTCGTCAACCTTCCAATCCACACGTGTCCCGAATGCGGGCGATGGTTTGATCCGCACGACTCGTCTACGTTCCGAATCGGTCCAAAGAGCCAGCTGTCATCATCAGACGAGACGAGCGACTGCTCGTGGATCGTCGAGAGTCTCGGGAGTGCGACAAACGTTACGCGCCAAAACGAAGCGATCGGCAACATGGTCCGGGGCAATGAGTTCGCTTCGCTCGTGTCCCTGGCCCAGGCCTTGGAATCCGACACGAAGGGCATCCGTTGGGCCGTTGAGGCCGTCTTCGACCATCTTGAGAGATCTGTAGGTCTTTGTGCGAGCCTGGATGCGGCGAAGACCACGTTAGACATCGCGGCGATCCCACGCGTCAGATCTGTTCAGGTCCCACGCGATCCGAACGCGCGCATCCGACGGCTCGCGTCATTCCTGGGCTTTGCCCAGCCGTTTGAAGTACTGGACGAAGTCGTTCGGGACGCAGATATTCGTCGACACGAAGAGCTTATGGCCTGCTGGATGCAGGAGCATTTGATACGACATGGTTCGATCGGGGAGCACAGTCAGGTTGCGGCGTTCTGGTCCGGATTGGCGCAACGGCAACATCCACTGACCGCTCTGCCCTTGCGCCTCTTGCCATCGGAATCCCATCTTTGGGAATTGCTTCCAACGTACCGGTCCACAGACGCGCGCTCTGTTACGTCACGCCGGTCAGTCGATGAGTCGCAATGTGAACCCGCCGTCCTGGACAAACGCTTGACAATCGAGGGACTTTTGACTGTGCCCGATGATCTGACGCGCCCCTTCGCTGGATGGCTGAAAGAATCAAACGGACGCGTGGATGCTCACGCCTGTGCAATAAGCGAAGGGACTTTCGACCGCGCGGACTTTGCTGAGACGCTTCTTCGTCTCGATGTCTCTGCTCTGGCTGGCGCTGGAAGCCAGGACATCCGGTGCCACAAAGTGCCCTATGAACGAGCGCTGGAAGCACTTTTTTCGGCAGGGAGCGGAGGCGGCGCATACGGTGGGTCCGTTCACGCTGCCTATGCCCGGCTCTTCGCCTGGCGGTCCATGGCCGCATTCATGCGCGTTCAGTTCACCGATCTGGAAGAACTTGATCGACTGGCACGCGATTCGATGTGGTTTCTGTTCGATTCGTCATCAGACTGGTTCTATGACATCGCATGGGACATCGGCGTTGTGTGCATTCCGTCAGACGGGCGCTCTATGACGCTGCTGGCCGCCACCGATACGGATTGACCGGCGTCTGGATGCTTGGCCCGTGCACGCGAAGCGGTCGTCTGCCCGCCCTCTTCAACCCTTCTCACGTCACCGCTTTCTTCACGAGCGATTCGATCTTCTTCTCTTCGGCCGGCGTCAACTTCTTCAGCGCGAAGGCGGTCGGCCACATGGCGGCTTCGTCGAGATTCGCCTTGTCGCTGAAGCCGACCGTCGCGTACCTCGATTTGAACTTCTGCGCGCTTTGAAAGAAGCAGACGACGTTGCCATCCTTGGCGTACGCGGGCATCCCGTACCACGTTCTTGGCGACAGGGCCGGTGCGGCGGCTTTGATGATGGCGTGGAGCCGCTCGGCCATCGTCCGGTCCGGTTCCGGCATCTCGGAGATCTTCGCGAGCACGTCGCTTTCCCCGTTCGCCTTTTTTGCGCCCGAACCGCGACCCTTGGCCGTCTTCAACTCCTCGGCGCGCTCCTTCATCGCGGCTCCTTCCTCGTCCGTGAATCCTCCGGACGTCTTGCCCTTCTTCGCGGTGCTCCTGGCGGACTTTTGCGTGCCCTTCTTTTGGCTCATGGATACTCCCTCATTCTGCGTTCGGGTTGGAAACCTGCCGCGGTTCGAATGCGACCCGCGCCATTCTATCCCAGCATGCGCCGCCCGACTCACAACCCGGGACCGGTGCAACGCTGCTGCATTTTACCGCCTGCGGTACAATGTGGCCGGCAAGGTCAGCGGCCGCTGCCCGGAGTGCGGGCACAGCATCGCGTCTTGAAAGCGCCCATGGCGCGAGGTCGGGGAACGACGCATTGGTATCGAATGCGTGACGGACAGAGGTATGGGGATGCAAGCGAAGCAAACTGAGTCCGAAGGGCCACGCTGCCTCGCCTGCGGGTACGACCTGACGGGCAACAGAAGCGGCCGCTGTCCGGAGTGCGGCGAGACGTTCGGGGAGGAATGCCGCGACTACCTGCTGAGCGGCGTCGATGCCGAGGGCCGGCGAATCGTCAAGCGTGTAGCCGCACACGCGGCCGAACAGGCCGTGGCCGCGATGCGCGACTTTGGATTCAACAACATCGAGCTCCACACGGACGACATATTCACGACGCTTCAACCTACGGGCAAAGAGCGCGAACGATTTCGCAAGAATCTGCGACCGCAGCTGCAACTGGCACTTCTCAATGCGAGCAGCGGGCGCGCTTCGCTTCACTTGATCTGGGAGAGCTATCGAAAGCTTTGGCCACTCGTGCTGGCTGTGGTGGGTTTAACCTGCTTGCAGTTATTGCAGAGACGCACATGGAGTGTGACCGATTGGGCCCTCACGCTTCTGGTCGCAGCAGTACCCGCCTTCGTCGTGCTGCTGACACGCCGGACGCGGCGCACGCTCGACCGCCTCCACCGGGCGGCAGTTGACGCACGGTGGGAAGAGGTGCTGCATCTGGCCGTGCGACTGGAAAGATGGGCCGCCAGGAAGAATCCCGGAATGCGGTCATCGATGATCTTCTGGCAAGCAAAAGCCCTCGCGAGCCTGGGACGTCTGGAAGACGTTCTCGCCGCGGCGGCGGCCGCGCGCGAAATCTCCCAGCAGTCGGAGACGTGGTATCTAGTGCAATTGGCCCAAGTCTATCATTATGCCCGCGACTTCGACGCGGCGATCGAGTGCTACCAGCAGGCCACCGAAGCTGGGCCGGACCGGCCGGAGGGCTGGCTGGGACTGGCTGAGATTCTGGCTGTCGAGCTCGAGCAACCGCGCGAAGCCCGTACGGCGTTCGAGCGATTCGCGCAGTTCCCTCTTGCCAGTCAATCACGAGCAGGTCTGCAGCATGTCGAGGGCGCCATCGCGCTATCTGAGGGCCGACTCGCGGACGCAATCGACAACCTGGAAGCGAATCGCAAATTCATGATCAAGTTGGCGCGCGGAAATCCTCTTGCGGTCGGCCTTCAGCGAATCACTGAAGCGCTGCTATCAATCGCCCACGCCCGCAACGGCGACCGCGATGCGGCAATCGCCTATTACCGGGCAGCGGAACCCCATCTGCGGCGGCATCGCAACGAGCGCATGCTCCGTCGCTGCCAGGAAGCGCTGCCGGAGATGGCCACGGCAGAAGTCGCACCCGCGTGATGCATCCGCGTCGCCCGCGCCCCTCCCGCCAGGCAAATCCCGCAATCATCTACAGAGGCGACGCGCGTTGATTCGAGGTAAGATTCGCCCGCAGACGTGACAGCCAGACCCCGAGGCAGGCGCGGTCGCCCATGCCCCACACAGAACGAAGGAGATCAGCGATCGAGTGGCGCAGGGCCATCGATCGGCGGACGACAATCCGCGTCACGGCGTGCCTGCTCGCAGGCGTGGTGCCAGCACAGGTGCCTGTCGTCATAGCTCACGAATCGGCCGTCGGGCAGGCCGGCCATACCACTGCCGCGCCGCGGCGGGACGAGTCGCCGACCACCCCCACCGCATTCCGGGATTCTTCCTGGCGGCCCATCTTTCCAGTCGCACGGCCAGATGCAGCACCTCTTCCC
>JBECKQ010000272.1:0-4672 GCA_040235375.1 Phycisphaerae bacterium
CTGCGAACGGCCGATATGATTGAGGCGAGTTCACGCGTGTGGACGAAATGGCCCGTGGTGCAATCGGTAGCACGTCTGACTCTGGATCAGAAGGTTCTAGGTTCGAGTCCTAGCGGGCCAGATTCCCTATTTTGAACACCGTGGCACAGGGTGTCACCCTGCAGTTTTGCGGTCGTATTCCGCGATTTCGGTTCCGCAGGTCCGCTGTATGCCGCGCAGTGCTGCCACGTCTCTGCCGCCCGACTGAACGCCGAACTTTGCAGCCCGCTCGACGATCTCCGTCAACGGTTTCCACAATCGCGGGGCCCGTTTCGTCCTTAACGAATCGAGCTGATCTGACTCGTCACCGCGGTGTCCGTGATCTTGTCATTCTCAGCCAGCATGAACGCCTTGCTGAGGTTGACCGCCAACGTTCGGTCGCGTGGAGCGTCTGCGTCCCGTAATGGCCACAAGCAACGATTGCATTCGCGTGGACGGGCCGTTCAACAAAGATCGAACGATGGAGATTGTCAGCTTGGTGCACTACGAACAACAGATCTCGCATACACATATCGTTGAATCGTTCAGCCCCTCCCACGCGCACTGCGTTCGAGCTTTCTCGCGGCTTCGCGCGACAGCTTGAGCAGTGCCCGTGCGTAATCGGCGACGGCAACATCGGTGGCGCGGACCGAGCAGATCATGTCGATGGCCGGCAGCTCGTGCTGGCGAACGCGGAATGCTTCCCGCAGCATGCGCTTCTCCCGGTTGCGCACGACCGCCCCGCCGACGCGCTTGCCCGCCCGGATCGCCACGCGGGCATAGTCCAGGTCGTTATCGTCGGCGTGCATGACGAGCTCCGGCGACGATACGACGCAGCGCCGCCTGAAAATCCGGTCAAAGTCCCGCCGCAGATGGATCCGCTGGCGTTTGCGAAGGCGAAGTGGCTGCGGCATGTGGGCTGACAACCTTGCTTTGACGCACTGTTGACGCGGCCGCCACTCCGCCGAAAGAGAATCGAAGAGAACGGCGACTGGCCGCGGCGGACAACGCGACCGCGGCCCGCATCATAGGCGTTTGCACGGCAGCAGGCCACGATCGTTTGGAACCGCCCGGCCGGCGGTCGTATAATGACTGAGCCCCAGTTCTTCGACGCAGGCGACCAGGGCAGGACCATGCGTCTGGAAGGAGCCGAGAGATGAACATAATTCATCGTCACATGCGAGTGCCGGCCGGTGTTGCCGTTGCCGTGATTTTGGCATTCTCCCTGCGCGCCAGCGCCCAGATGGCCCCCGGCATGAACGGGCGCGCCCTCGACGCCAGCAACCAGGTCGGGGCCGGGGGCATCAACGCGGCCACGCCTCCGGCCTACTTCAACGCCGCCAACCTCTACGTGACCGGCAACGTCACCGGCGGCCGTGGCTTCCGTGGGTACTCGCCGATTCGCAGCAGCAGCTCGATGTTCCTGTCGCTTCCGACGGCGCGGTTCGACGCCTTCTATCGAAACACGTTTGGCGCCAGCAACATCGGCCCAGACTCTCTGAACTGGCAATACAGGTCGTACTACGACCCGACGAGCACCGTGACGACGGTTCAGTCGGTCAACTCCCACAGCAGCTACCCCACGACGGATGCGCCGAAGACGACGTACCTCGGCCCGCAACAAACGGCGGGAACCTGGGCCGTGGACCAACCCGATCTGCGCTACGGCTACATGGCCACGCAGCCGCTCAAGCCGACCAGCCCCACGAACGCGCCGGAGAACACGCCGTTTATCCAGCCGCTGTACACCGGTGCGCCGGCCGATCCCACGGTCCGCGCTCTGCGCAACAGCCCGCTCTTCGGGCGCAGCGAGGTCGCGACCCAACCGCTTACCGCCGGATCGACGATCCGGCCGATGTATCCGGAGCCAAGTGCTGTCGGGCAGCAGACGAATGCGATGCCGTCTCCGTGGGCCAACGTCACTACCCCGCCGAACGACTATGCGCAGGCGCCTCCCACCAGCGAGGAGATGCTGGCCCGATCGCGAGAGCTGATCTCACCCACGGCCATCGCACCACGGCTCTTCGACCGGCCCGCCGATCAGCCGCTCCAGCCGCGAAACGTGCTGACCGGCCGCCCGCTGCCCACGGCGCAAACCTACCTGGTCAAGCCGGAAGGCTTCGAGGAGAACCCGATCGCTGCCCGCGACATGCCCTCCCAGGAGGCCGGGCGGCTCACGCCGCCGGTTGAGTCCTTCCAGCAGTCGCGCACGCTCGCGGGCGAACCGTTTGTGCCCGGTGAACCGGACCGCTTCGCCGAGCTGGCCGCCGCGGCGAACGTGATCTCCGACGAACAGCAGCAGGAGGAAGGCGAAGCCCCCTCCGCCCTGCCGCCTATCCCCAACCTGAAGGAACGGTACGAGCAGGCGGTGAACACCGTTCAGAACATCACGGACGAAGTCGTCGAAACGCTGGCCGGCAATCGCGAGACGAAGGCCAACCAGTACATCCGCCGCGCCGAGGACCTCGTCAGAAAAGGCGAATACTACCGGGCCTCGACGCTGTACAACCTCGCCTCGGCCATCGAGCCGGAGAATCCGCTCATCCGCCTGGGTCACGGGAACGCGCTGCTGGCTGCCGGCGAGTACCTGACCGCGGTGAACGAGATCACCTCGGCGATCGAGGCGTATCCTGCCGTCGCCTATTTGAAACTGGACCTCAATCGCTTCGTCCACGACCCCACTGTGCTCGACATTCGGCGTGCGGATCTGGAAGACCGCCTGGGCCGGAAGGAAGACTATCGGCTGCAGTTCCTGCTGGGTTACACCGAGTACTACACCGGCCTGGAAAAGTTCGGCATGCCCGATCTCGAGAAGGCGGCTGCCGAGGCGCCCAAAGGCTCGGTGATCGCGAGCTTCCCACAGATGCTCAAGGATGCCGCCGGCGTCAAGAAACAGCCGGCGCCGCCGATTCTCACGCCTGCGGATGGCGCGAAGACCTCACCCGACGACGAAAGGTGACAGCCTCAGGGGTCTGGCTCGTTTTTGCCACAATACCACCAGTCGTCGGCGTCATGTCGTCGCTCGCCGTGCGACAACGTCCAGCGTCGGCATCTCACAAAAACGTGCCTGACCCCCTCACCCGCCGACACCAAAGTCCAGGTTGCTCCAGAGCACCTCGACCGTGGGATGATCGTCCAGCCAGGTGAATTCCTCGCGAAACCATGCCTTGATCTCGTCGTCCATCAGCGCCGCGCTCTTCGTGTTCGGGCTGAAGAGATTGACGCAACCGTAGCGGAAGTGGGCGAGCAGCGCGTCGATGTCGCGGCGCACGATATCCTTCGTCTGCCCGCGTATGCCGACCATCAGGCAGATGGTGTCGGTCAGGCGGGCGACGTCCCGCGGCGAATCAAAGTACATCGCCTTGTTCAGCACGTCGTTGCGGATGTGCTCGTCGAACGTCTCGACGCCCAGCTTGATGCGCGTGCCGTCGCCGAAGTACGCCCGCGTCTGGGCGAACCGCCTGCGATACGACCAGTACGCCTCGCAGATGAAATCTTCGATGCCCAGCCGGCCGATCAGGTCCCGGATCTGCTTGCGTACCGGCGCCGTCAATTCCTGAATGCTGCCGGAGTTGATCACCTCGAGCCGGCCGAACTGTCCGGTGACTTTGGCGAGCTCCTCGTCGGCGACGCGTTGGATTTCGTCCTCGTCGGTGGTGTTGTCGAGGATGTAATCGCAGAACGTGCACTTGCTCCAGACGCACGGGCGCGACTTGAGCAGCACGATCTCCCGCGGAAGCTTGCCGGTGATGACGGAGTACCTTTTCACAGCTCTGAGGTTCCCCACGTCTGGCAGATACCGGTGTCCGGGGCGTCTGCCGACAGCGCTTCGTACTCAGCCGGGCTGCGGCAGACCAGCGTCGAGTGCAGGCGTGCCCCTCTAGCTCTCCGGGACCGGCATCACCAGCTTGCCGCGTGTGTGCCCGGACTCGAGCATGGTGTGCGCCCGGCGGGCGGATTCCGCGGAGAACGGCTCGATGATCGCCGGCTTCGTCGGCGTGATCTGACCGCCCTCGATGAGCATGGCCAGCTCCTCGAGCTGTGTGCGGTACACGTTCCACGTCTCGGGCGCGCCGAACATCGCCCGGGCGCCGAGAAAGGCGAAGTGCAGCGAGGCCGAGCGGGTGAACATCGGGCTGCGCCGCGCGTTCCACACGTTGAGCTCGAATCCGGCCGGCTCCTCGACAATCGAGACGACGTGACCCTCGAAGTCGATCACGTTGCAGCACAGGTGCTTCATGTCGCCACCCCAGAAGTCGAACGCGGCGGCGTACGGCCGGCCGTTGTTCAGCGACAGTGCTCGATCAATGAGCTGTTTGATCGACAGTCCGCGGTAACGCAGGATGTGCTGCGAACTGATGCCGAGATGCTCCACCAGAAAGCGGGCGCTCTCGTCGCTGCCGGCCGTCGTGACGATCGGATCGGCCCCGAGATACCGCAAGAGCTGAATCGCGAACGACCCGACGCCCCCGGCGCCCGCCGCCACGAACGCCGCCTTGCCCGCGCGAAGCGTGTCCGGGTCCATCACCGCCTGGTACGCCGTCAGCCCGACCAGCGGAACAGCGGCCGCCTCCTCGAACGACAGGTTCTTCGGTTTGCGCGCGACAAACGCGGCCGGCACGCACACCGCCTCCGCATACGACCCGTTGCTCTT
>JBECKQ010000286.1:0-11107 GCA_040235375.1 Phycisphaerae bacterium
TACGGCGGAAGCGTCTGCCCGCAACGCGGACAGTACGGTTCATTCATCTGCCCCTGCACCGCCGCAACGCAAGCGGCGCACAGCGGATCGCCGTCGGCGACATCCGGCGTTCCGCAGAACTGGCAGACTTGCGGGAATACCGCCTCGACGGCCGAGGTGAATGCCCCACGCGCCGAATGCTTCACCCGAACGATCGTGTTGCGCCAGCTCTGATCGGCCGGTCGATCGACCATCCCGCTCGATCGATGCGAATCGTTCATTGATGCCGCTCCAGCCTCCGTCCCTGATACGACCTGCACTGTGCCGGCAGTCGTTTGCACGCCATCTGCCAGGAGTTATGATTCTACGCAAATGTTCGGGTCATGTTGAGCCCCCTTGACATGCATTCGTCCGCCGTAGCGAGCCCGAGAAATGTACCGCACCCGCATACCTACTTTGCTGACGATAGCCAGTTGTTCGGCGGTGTTTGCCCAGCAGCCTGCCCGTGTGGTCACCGCCCACGCCCAACTGCGCGTCCTGCCGGTCTCGCAGACGCTGGTGGCGACGATCGAGCCGGTCCGCCGGAGCGTGATCGGGACGGAGGTGGCCGGACTGGTCGTGCAGATGCCGGCACGTCAGGGTGACTTGCTCGAGGAGGGACAGCTCATTTGCAAGCTCAATGACGATACGCTCAAGCTGCAACTCGAGCGCGAGCAGGCCCGGCTCAATGCGCTGCAGGCCCGGCTTGACGAGCTGGTTAACGGCACGCGCAAGGAAGAGCTTGACCGGCTGAAAGCAGAGATGGAAGCGGCCGAGGCGCTGGCGAATCGGTGGGCGTTCGAGCTCGAACGGATCAAGCACCTGCTGGGCGGGGAGTTCGCGAACCAGAAGGAATACCAGGACGCGCTCGCGGAGAAGCTGGCGGCCGAGAAACGGCTCGAGGCGGCGAAGGCCGCTTATGACGAAGCCGTCGCCGGCGCTCGAAAAGAGACGATCGCCAACGCGCGTTTTGCAGTTGCCGAGCAGAAAGCGGTCGTCGATCGCGTTCGCTCGGACCTGAGCAAGACGGAGATTCGCGCGCCGTTTGGCGGGTTCGTTGTGCGTCGCGTCGCGGAAGTGGGCAACTGGCTGACGGTGGGCGGCGACGTCGTCGAGCTGGCCGACCTGTCGAACGTTCTCGTTCGCGTGGACACGCCGGAATCGGCGATTCCGTTTGCCACCGTCGGCAGCGTCGCGCGCGTGCAGGTGGATGCGCTGGGCGATTCATTTACCGGAACGATCAAGCACGTCATTCCCCAGGCCGATCCGGCGGCGCGGACCTTCCCGGTGGAGATCGAAGTGCCCAATCCGGACAACCGGCTCAAGGGCGGCATGTTCGCCCGGGCGACGATCGCCGCCGGGCCCGACAAGGAGGTCGTGGCGGTGCCCAAGGACGCCGTGACCCAGCAGATGGGCGCGAATTACGTCGCCATCGTCCGGCCGGGGCAGGGCGGGCAGTTGATGGCTTTTCCGACGCCCGTGACCGTCGGGCTTGACATCGAGAACTGGGTCGCCGTCACCTCGGGCAACGTGCCTGAGGGTACGGAAGTCGCCGTCCGCGGCAACGAGATGCTCACGCTGATGATGGCTCCGGCCCCGGTTCAGGTCGTCGATCGCGCCGGGGCCACCACCGCGCCTGCGGAGGCGTCGGCCGGCGCGACGGAGGCGGCGCGGGGCGAGCAAAGTCAATGAACTTCATCCGCTACACGATCGAGAATCCGGTAAAGGTGGCGGTGGGGGTCATTCTCATCGCCCTTTTCGGCGCCCTGAGCATCCTGCGCATTCCCATCCAGCTCACGCCGAACGTGGACCGGCCGATCGTCACCGTCGACACGCTCTGGCTGGGCGCTTCCGCGTCAGAGATCGAGCGCGAGGTTGTGGACCGCCAGGAGGAGAAGCTCAAGGCGGTGACCGGGCTGCGGAAGATGACCTCGAGTTCGGTCGAGAGCCACGCCACGGTCTCGCTCGAGTTCTACGTCGGCGTCGACAAGGAGGACGCCAAGCGCGAGGTGTCGGACGCGCTTCGCCAGGTCAGCAACTACCCGCTGGAAGTCGAGGAGCCGGTCATCAAGGCGGGCGAGACGGCGGGCGAGAGCGCCATTGCCTGGCTGACCTTTCGGGCCGGACCGGACACCGACGTCTCCACGCTGTACGACTTCGTGGACGACAACGTCAAGCCGCAACTCGAACGCGTCGAGGGCGTGGCGTCGGTGAACATATACGGCGGGCGCGAGCGGGAGGTGCAGGTGCGTGTCGATCCGTATCGCCTGGCGGCGCGGGGGATCACTTACAATGAGCTGGCCGACGCACTGCGGAGCGAGAACGTCACCGTCTCGGCCGGCACCGTCGAGCAGGGCAAGCGCAACTACACCTACCGCACGGTCGGCCAGTACGAGCAGGTGGACCAGGTGCTGGACACGGTCGTCGCGTACCGCGGGGGGGGGCCGGTCTTTGTGCGCGACGTGGCCAACGTGGTCAGCACGCACAAGGAGGCCAACTCGTTCGTCCGCGCCATGGGCGAGAACTGCCTGGCCATGCCGGTCACGCGGGAAAGCGGCTCGAACGTGATGAAGGTGATGGCCGACCTGCGCCAGACCATCGACCGCATCAACCGGACGATCCTCAAGCCGATCGACAAGAACTGGCGCCTGACCCAGGTTTACGACGAGACGGTGTACATCCAGTCGGCAATCGACCTGGTCACGAGCAACCTGTTCGTCGGCGGCGCGCTGGCGATCATCGTTCTAATTGCGTTCCTGCGGAGCGCGTCGGCCACGTTTATTGTAGCGGTCACGATCCCGATATCGGTGATCGGCACGTTCCTGGCGGTGACGCTGCTGGGTCGCAGCCTGAACGTGGTGATGCTGGCCGGCATGGCGTTTGCGGTCGGCATGGTGGTCGACAACGCGATCGTCGTGCTCGAGAACATCTACCGGCACCGCCAGATCGGCGCGTCGCGCTTCGACGCGGCCCTCATCGGTGCGAAGGAGGTATGGGGTGCGATCCTCGCCAGCACGCTGACGACGATGGCGGTGTTCATCCCGGTGATCTTCGTGAAAGAGGAGGCCGGCCAGCTTTTCCGCGATATTGCCATCGCGATCAGTTGCGCGGTCGGGCTGTCGTTGCTCGTGGCCGTGCTGGTGATACCTACGCTGTCGTACAAGATGCTGCGGGCCCAGTACGATCCGGCCAAGGCCGGGCGCGAGGGCGGTTATGTCGCGCTCTATATCTCTCGCGCGGTGCACGCGATCAACCGTTCGCTGCTTGCCCGCGTCGGCGTGGTCGTGCTGTTTACGGTCGCGTCCATGCTCGGGGCCTGGGCGCTGCTGCCGCCGACCGACTACCTGCCGACGGGCAACCGGAACATGGTATTCGGGTTTTTGATCCCGCCGCCCGGCTACGGGCTCGACGAGTTCCGGCGCATCAACGACCAGATCGAGAGTTCGACGCCGGAATCGCCGATCGCCTTGAGCGAATTCTGGCAGGCGAAGCCGGGCACGGCCCAGGCGGAAGCGCTGCCGGACGTGCAGATGCAGGTTGGTGGCGTACCGGGCCGGCCGGGCACGGGCAGGATGGTGGAAGTCAAACCGCCGCCGATCGCCAACTTCTTCTTCGCCGCGTTCCAGGGTCGGGCGATCATGGGGGCGACGAGCGCGATCGAAGGCCGGGTCAAGCCGCTGCTGAACGTCTTTCAATCGATCACGTCCAACATTGCCGGCGTGATTCCGTTCTTCATGCAGACGAGCCTGTTCGGCGGCCTCACGGGCGGCAACACCGTCGACATCGACATTCGCGGCTCAAACTGGGACGACGTGACGATGGTGGCGGGCATGGTGTTCGGCCGCTGCATGCAGGCGTTTCCCAATGCGGTGCAGCCCAACCCGGGCAACTTCGCTTTGCCCCGGCCGGAGGTGCAGGCCGTGCCCGATCGCGTGAAGGCGGCGGACGTGGGCCTGAGCGTTCGCGACGTGGCGCTCATTCTCGAGTCGTTCGTGGACGGCGCCCTCGTCGGCGGATTCCGAAAGGAAGGCGACGAGATCGACCTGACGCTGAAGGTCGATCGTCCGGAGTTCGCCACGCGCGAACAACTCGGCAACTATCCGATCTACACGCCGTCGGGCCAGGTTGTGCCGCTGTTCAGCGTGGTGTCGCTCGAGCGCAGAACAGCTCCGCAGGAAATCCGGCGAATCGAGGAGATGAAGGCGGTGACGCTAACCGTCCGCGCCCCCGAGGGCGAAGCGCTCGGGTCGGTGATGGATCGCATCCAGAAGCAGATCATCGATCCGCTCATGACGTCGGGAGCGGTACCGGCGACAGTGCTGCCGCCGCAACTGGCTGGCAACGCCGACAAACTGCTGGAGACGTTCAACGCGATCAAGTGGAACCTGTTGCTCGCGCTGGTCATCACTTACCTGCTGATGGCGGCGCTGTTCGAGTCGTTCAGCTATCCGATCGTGATCATGTTCAGCGTGCCGCTGGCGGCGGTGGGCGGATTTGCGGGGCTGGCGATCGTGCACCATGCCAGCACGCTCAACCCGGTTACGCCGACGCAGAATCTCGACGTGCTCACGATGCTGGGCTTCATCATTCTCATCGGGGTGGTGGTGAACAACGCGATTCTGATCGTGCACCAGTCGCTGAACAACATGCGCGACGCGGGCATGCCGCCGCAGGAGGCGATCAGCGAGTCGGTGCGGACGCGGGTCCGGCCGATCTTCATGAGCAGCCTGACGAGCATCTTCGGCATGCTGCCGCTGGTGATCATGCCCGGCGCGGGCAGTGAGCTGTATCGCGGGCTGGGCGCGGTGATCGTCGGCGGGCTGCTCGTTTCGACGGTGTTCACGCTCGTGCTCGTGCCGGCGATGTTCTCGTTGTTCGTGCAGGGGCGCGAGACGGTGCTTGGCGTGGTCGGCGGATCGGCGAACGACGCGCAGCCTCCGGCGATCGACGATGCTGAGCGCGGCTCGCCGGCGGCCGAGCCGGCCGGCGCCTCTCGAAGCTAAGTACGCCCTGCGCACCCTGCATTTGGGTGGCGCACGTTCGACAGTGAACTGAGCGGCGTTGAATTACACCTCGCTTAGCGCGAATTTACTCCCAATTCAGCCCGGTCGTGCAGACTATGCATGGTGATCGTCGTGGGCACGGCTCCGCGGCGAAGCGTGCGAGTGGGGAACACGTTTCGTCAGCGGCCAAGGAGAACAATCGATGGCAGTGTTCAACTCGAAATTCAATAACCTGGACGACCTTCTGGTGAATCAGCTCGAGGATCTGTACGACGCCGAGAAGCGCCTAACGAACGCCCTGCCAAAGTTGGCGAAGGCGGCGAAGTCTCCGGAGCTGGCCGCCGCGTTTCGAGATCACCTCGGTGAAACCACGGAGCAGATCGAGCGACTGGACCAGGTCTTCAAGATGATTGGCAAGTCACCGAAGCACGAGACCTGCGAAGCCATGAAGGGGCTGCTCAAGGAAGGCGAGAACATGATCGATGCCAAGGGCGACGACAATGTGAGAGATGCGGCCCTGATCGCCGCGGCTCAGCGCGTCGAGCATTACGAGATGGCCGGCTACGGCACGGCCCGGAGCTTCGCCAAGAGACTGGGGCACGAGGATGCCGCCAGCCTGCTGCAGAAGACATTGGACGAAGAGGTCGCCGCCGATCGCAAGCTGACCGGCATCGCCGAAAAGGTCGCGAATCCGGCGGCGGTTCGACGATAGTGACGCAGCGTCACACGAACTTGTCCAACGCTGCCAAGCCGAGTGCGGTACTGTCTCGTCCGCAGGAAACCACCAATCCTCGGGCGAGGCAGTTCGCACCGGCGGCGTAAGCCGCCCATTTGCCGAACCATATCGCCGACGCTCGGGAAACCGAGGCAACCAGTAAGGACATCGAAAAGCGAACCTGTCGCGCTTTGACCGTGCGCGCACATGGATGCTGCATCAGCCCCAAAACAAACGGCAGCAGAAGGCCCCAACGGGGCGTCGGCCTCCAGTTCACGATACAGAAATGCTCATCAACCCCAGCGGGGTCGCGCCTGTTCTCGGGGGCCTGCCATTCACGTGAATAAACAACCGCCCTCCCGGCTAGTGGCCGCTCACAGGCCAACGTACGATCCGGGACGTTTCGCCGGGAAGGCGGTATTGTCCTCATGACACTCGGTGCAGACCGGCGGGTCGGAGAACCGCCGCCGCGGATGGCACGTCTCGCAGTCGATCGCCGCGTGGTTTTCGTCGAGCACCTGACCCGTCACGCGGTGGTCGAAGCTCCCCGTCACCCAATCGGCGTGACACGCGTTGCAGTCCGCGGGCAGAGCGACAAACGGAACCTGCTTGTGGCAATCGCGGCAGCCGATGCGGGCGTGATAGCGTCCCAGCGGCCAGCCGACCTCTTCGTGATCGAATGCCGCGGGCTTGGGATGCCCCTCGATCCAGTGGCAGCGCTCGCAGCGCCCAGCCTCACGCGCCGCCAGCGTCATGTCACGCTTGTGACACTGCACGCACCGCGCGTGGAATTCGGCGACGGACGTCGGCCGCGACGTCGCCGGCCCGCCGGTATGGCATTGGGCGCAGCTCGATTCCCGGTGACAATCGACACAGGCGATGCCGAAGCGTTTCACGTGGTCCTCGTGCCGGAAGATGACTGCAGTGCCGCCGGGCACGGATACTGTTGTCGGGTAGAGGTCGCCGGTCGGCCGCGGGATCGGCGGATGCATCCGGCCGAGGATGTCGTCCTTCGTCGGGGACTTGTCGTTCTGCTGCTCCTGGCCGGCCTTGAGACGGTGGCAGACGAAGCACTTCGTCTCGTCGATCCAGTCGCGGTGGCAGTTGAGGCACTGCTGGTGGTAGGCGCCCTTCAGTCCCGGCTTGTGAATGTCCGTCCCTTCCGTCGAGGGGTCATGGCAGGCGATGCACGAAGGATGGGGCTGGCCTTCCGGGGTGTAGTGGTGGCACGTCACACACCCGCGACCCATCTCCGCCATCGTCGCATGTCCCCGATGATCGAAAGGGACGGGCAGGTACGGCCCCTCGATGCGGTCCAGAATCACGACGTCGGGACCCATGGCCTTGGGCGTGGCGGCCGGGGCCGTCGGCCGCGTGCACTTGAGCAGGCACGGCTCATCCGCCGTGGGATTCGCGCACGAATGGCAGCGAGCGCAGTCTCCGGCCGGTGCCGCTGCAGCCGGCTCCGCCTGGCCAGGCACATTCGCCGCCAGGGTCGCCGCCACCGGCCAACTGAGCCATGCCACCACCGCAGCCACCGCCGCGAACGAAAATCCGACTCTGTGCGTATGCCCTGCTGTCATACCGCCCTCGTCCTTACCGGAACGCCCATGACCGGAAACCAGATCGCCAGCGCCCGCCACAGGAAAGCGATGCCGGCCACGATGCCCACGGTCAGCGCCCACTCGGCCAGCGATGGGAAGTACATGTGCGTCGCGAACGGCGGCGAGTAGCCGATCCAGTACACGTTCACGCGATTCAGAACGACGCCGAGCATGGCCAGCAGGCAGGCCAACGCCAGCAGCCCGGGCGAGCGCCGCACGCGGCGCATGCTCAACAGCACAATGGGTAGCGCCACACCGCCGGCAACTTCGACAATGAAGAACAGGCTTTGCATTGAAACGTGCCCCAGGTGAACGAACGTTCCGCGGATGACCATGTCCGCCAGCTTCGCCGCCAGGTAAATGCTGAGCAGCACGGGCGCGTACCGGGCCAGCCGGCCCAACGTCTTCATGTCCGGCTCGAGCTTCAGTGAGCGCGGCCCGACGATGCACGCAAAGATCACGGTCGGAAACCCCACGGCGATTGCAGACAGCAGGAACAGCAGGGCGAGCACCGGCGAATGCCAGAGCGGGTGCAGCTTCGTCGGCACGAGTGCCATCACGTGCCCCAGCGACGACTGGTGCAGGCAGGAGATGCCCACGCCGAGCACGATGAAAACCGCCATCACGCGGTTGGCACTGTGGTGTACGGCCGAGCACACGCGGTCGAGCAGTGGATGCCGCAGGTCGCCGATGAACCGTTCGCAGAACACGGGCACGAACTCGATGTACAGCACCGTGACGTAGCACATCACGCACATGCCCACTTCGAACAGCGCGGAGTTGCCCTGCCACATGCTTGGCAGCATCGGGTGCCAGATGTTGTAGTAGCGGCCCAGGTCGGCCGCGAGGGCGACGCACGCAAACGTGTAGCCGAGCATGGCCGTGATCAGCGCCGGCCGCGCCAGCGAGTGGAACTCGTGGCGATGAAACACGTGGGCGATGGCCGCGGTGGTAAACCCGCCGGCCGCAATGGCGATGAACGACACGTCCGCGATGATCCATATTCCCCACGGGTAGAGCTGGCTCAGGTTCGTGCTGGCGCGCAGACCGAAGAAGAAGCGGTATGCAGCCGCGACAATCCCGATCGCCATGAGCACCAGCAGAGGCCGGACTCCGGGTGAGAACAGTTTTGCGCGAATCGGCACCGCCATTTCCTGATGGCTCATACCGATGCTCCTTCACGTTTGCGCGCCGACGTGCGCCCGTTTTGGCGCGCTGGCGCTGCCGAGTCGGACGCCGCGTTCGAGTCGCGGGGCGATTCCGCCTGCTCCGGCCGCGTCAGCCACATGCTCAAGCCCAGTATGCCGACCCAGGCGATGGGCGGGATGAAATACTTGAACACCCCGTGCTGAATCGATTCCGACATGCGCGGCGGGGCCGCCGAAGAGAGATCGAGAAAGCCAAGCTGCTCGAAAGGAACCGCCGACAGGTACAGCCACGACGTGCCGCCGGCTTCGTGCTCGCCGTACACGTGATCCACGTAAAGCTGCGGCGCCTCGCGGATCTTTTCGTGAGCGCGATCAATCAGGTCACTCCGTTTGCCGTACAGCAGGCACTCCTTTGGACACGCCTGCACGCAGGCCGGCGGCTGCGCTGCCGTCTGACCGCCGGGCTGCGTACATAACGTGCACTTGCGAACTTGCGGAGTCAGCACATTGTCGTATTCGTACGTGGGCATCTGGAAGGGGCACGCCACCATGCAGTAGCGGCAGCCCATGCACTTCCAGGCGTTATACGTCACCGCGCCGTTGGCCTCTTTGCGCATTGCCCCGACCAGGCACGCCGAGACGCACGCCGGGTCGTTGCAGTGCATGCAGTTGAGCTTGACGTACGTGCGGCGGACGTCGCCGTCGGATCTTGCCGCGTTGACGGCCGTGTACGCCCGGGGACCGGGGCGGCGGGGTGACTCGAAGACGGACCGGTCCTCCAACTCCTGCGGCGTCGGAAACGGGAAGCCCGCGGCCTGCTGGCACGCGGCTTCACACCGCCGGCACCCGTTGCACTTTGTCAGATCGACCAGCACGCCCATCCAGTCATGGCTTACGGGCGCGTGCTGGGATGCCTGGGCCGATCCGCCGCCCAGCGCGACCACCGACCCCGCGAGGCCGGCGGCGCCGGTTTGCCGAATAAACTCGCGCCGACTGACGTTCACGACGACTTATCCTCCACCGGCGCGCCGCGGCGCGTCATGCGGCGCCGCGGCACAGGGCCAATCAGAATCGAATGTACGCGTACCCCTGCAATTCGAGGTCGATGATGCGGGGGTTCGCGTTCATTACGATCTTTACGCCGGGCAGGATGTCGCCCTCATTCCAGCCTTTCTCGCGCATGGTTTCGCCGCACAGCTCGAGGCTGACGCCGAGGTCCAGCAGCTCGCGAACGATCATCTCGTTTGGGTTCGGACCGGTCTTGCCGGTATGCGAGGCAAAGGCCCGGTTGTTGAGCAGCCAGTAGGCGGCGGACCCGTGGAAGACGGCGCTGACGTGCACTTCGCTGGCCGGCACGCCGAGCGACTGGTAGTCCTGCACGAGCTGCCGCACGGAGGACAGCCCTGCGCCGACGCCCTGGCGCCACTCGTCGCTGTCGATACGGCAAACCGCGCAGATGTCGGTGCGCACGGTCAGCGGGCTACTGTCCGTTGTCGTCGTGGTCATCCACCCCCAGCTCTCGAAGATCGCCGCGCCTTCGGGCGAAGTGAGGAAATTGACGAACTGTCCCGCGAGCGGTTTCGCCTTGCCGCGCTGCGTCTGAGCAATGCTGCAATGACGGTAGATGCGATAGTCGCGGCTGACTTCGACCAACTTGGCCCGGTTGCGCAGCGGCATGTGCCAGATGTTCCAGGTGAGCCAGGCGTCGATCTCCGGCCGCGCGTCCCACAGCCGCATGGCCTCGTCGCTGCTGGCGGCGAACACGACGATGTTCTTGCGCAGGGCCCGCAGCGTCTCGATTCGCCCGAGCTTGCCGGCCATGTCCTCCCACAGACCGACCTGTCCGGAGCCGTTCACCACCATGACGGCGACGCCCGGCTTGAGCAGGTCCGGGAAGTCCTCGACGTTCTTCGGGTTGTCGGGGCGAACGAGAATCGCCGAGGGGCGCAGATACAGCGGCGTCACGGTCGTCGGTTCGAGCTGCAGCTTCTCGTTGCGGATGAACGCCGTCATCATGAATTCCGCCGTGCTGTAGACGAGGTCGGCGTCGCCGGCGGCGCGGTCCATCCACTCTTCAGACGGCCCCGAGACGACCTCCACTTTCACGTTGTTGCGGTCGCCGAACACGACGGCCACCTCCTGGATTGCGGGAAACGGCGAGGTCGGTCCGTAGACGTGCAACACTTCCTCGGCTCGCAGGCTGCCGGTGAAGGCCACGGCCAGTACGGCTGCGAGCATGGGCGGTACTTTTCTGATTCCTGTTTTGTGCCACATCGCTGCTCTCCCGGTTTGGGGCCGCGTTACGACCCGTTCATGTGATCCACGATCATGTCCATGGGCAGCCGAACGAGCGCGGCAAGCCCGGCGGCGAGCCCGTCCGTCAGACCTTTCTGCAATCCGTCATCCATCGCGCAGCCGGTCGATGCCAGAGAGATCATCACGAATCCGAGCAGGATCAATCGCTTTATTGGTTTCATCGATTTGCCTTTCTTGCTTCGAACCAGGTGAACACGTCACAGACTCAGCCTGGTCTGGACGTAGAACATGTCGCCGTCATCCAGTCGGGCCACGCTCTCGGCGAAACCGCCGGGCAGGAAGTGGGCGTAGCCGAGCTCGAGC
>JBECKQ010000299.1:0-5786 GCA_040235375.1 Phycisphaerae bacterium
TCTTCCTCGAAGGCGCGCATCACGTGCTGAAAGTGCTGTACAGGCGAAACCACGACGAGCCCCTGCTGCCCGTGATTCACGCGATCGAACAGCCCGGCGCAGTGGACCGCTCCCCGATCATGGCGTATCGCGCTCTTCGCAGACTCAAGCGGTAGTCCTCCGGTTCAGTTGAGGCTTTCCGAGCCGAGAATTCGTCTGCATCCGCCCGCTCTGCTCATCGAGCCCGCCGCAGCCGGTCAGACCGGCGACTTGACCGTCGGGAATCGGCGAGAAACGCCTCGCTCCCGCGCTGCCAACGCCCAGCGTCTTGGAAGGAAATCGGATTCAGGCTACCCTTACCGCCCGGTCGAGGAGCTGGCGCCATGCCGGTCGCGTGACGAATCGGGACGCGACCGGCCAACCTCGGACCGGATCAACCAGCCGCCGCACGCCCGACAGGGGCGGTGTGAGCACGCAGGCCGCATTCTTCAGTCGATCGGAGTCGCGCGTTGGCGGCGGCTCACAAGGGGACTCGGGCAGTGTCGCTGATTCAGTTCATCCAGGAGCACGGCTATTGGGCGTTATTCATCGGGGCGTTTTTTGAAGGCGAAATCGTCCTTCTGGCTGCCGGCTTCCTGGCCCACCGCGGATACCTGAGCCTTCCGTCGGCCGCCGCCGTCGCCCTGACCGGCACGTTCTGTGCAGATCAGTTTTTCTTCCTGCTCGGCAGGTTGCTGGGCAGCAAAATCACCCGCATCCGCCCCTACCTCGCGACTCGCGCCGAGCAGATCGGCCGGGGCATCCGCAACCACCAGTGGAAGGTGATCTTCGGCTTTCGCTTCCTGTACGGCACGCGCATCGTCGTGCCGTTCCTTATCGGCGCCGCCCCGTATCCGTACGAGCGATACGTGGGCATCGACGCCATCGCCGCCGTTCTCTGGACCTGTCTGGCCCTCGGGATAGGCATGCTGCTGGGCGAGGCCGTGTCCTCCATGCTGCCCAAGGTGATCCACTACGAGATCGGCGCCCTTGTCGCGGTGGTGGCTCTCGTCGTCGCGATCAAGGTCTACCTCTGGCATCGCCGGCGGAAGAAGGGCACGCCCATATCGATACCCGGCGTGGAAGAGCCGGCGGACCGGCCCAAGGATTCGCGGATGCCCGTCTCCGAGCCGGCCAACCCCGGCTCGAATGAGCGTCAGCAGTAGTACGAGGCCCTTCGCCAACCCGAGCGGCCGGTCCTGCCTGGACCGGGCGTTCACCGCGCCTGCGGCGTCCACCGGTTCATTCCGTTGGCGCTGGCGTGGCCGGAATGCAAAATCGCGCCATTTTGACGGTAGCATTATATACCGACTTCCGTTAATCTAAGGAGCGGATGCGCGACCCGACGCTTATCTGACCAGTATCGTTATATAACGATTACGGCCAGGGCTTCGACGACAGCGGCCTGCTACGCCGCCCGCCGTGCCGGCGCCGGGCTTAGAAAAACCCCCAACACGTTTCTCGGGAGAACGCAATGTCCAACGCCGTCGTCATCTTCGAAGACCAGGGTTACTCCAACCTGCTGCCGCTGACTTACACCCGCCCCGCATGCCGACTTCGCTGCGGCATCGTCACGCTCTGGGAGAAAATCGCTGCCGCGTATCCCGGCACCGCGCTCGTCATCCATACGCGCGACTACGTCGCCCCGGTCGTCGCCGCCGAACTCGACAACGTCACCGTCAACGCGCTGGGCGGCACGTCGGCACTGCTCGTCAACGGCCGGCTCGTCGCGCCGGCCGATCTCGCTGAAAAGATACCGGCCGCGGGGAAGGACTGTGTGTACAGCAATGGGGGTGAAATCATCGCCGCGCGCATCAGCGGCGGAAAGTGCGCCGACGTCGCCAGGCTCATCGCCGCCGGCCAGCCGTTGCCCGACGGCTGGGCCGACGGCCTGGCCCGGCGGGAGATCGACCTGCCCGTCATCAACTACCCCTGGGACCTGATCAGCAAAAACGCCGCGCAGATCAGCGCGGACTTCGACCGCATGCGCCTCGGCGGCAAGATGGGCGGCACCGTGCACGAGTCGGCCGTGCTCGCCGGCCAGCAGCACATCCACATCGCCGACGGCGCCAAGATCCAGCCGGGCGCCATCCTCATGGCGGACGGCGGCCCGATCTACATCGGGCCCGGGGCCAAGGTAATGGCCGGCGCCGTCCTCGAAGGGCCGGTCGCCGTCGGGGCGAAGAGCGCGATCAAGATCCTCGCGAAGATTTACGAGGGCACGAGCATCGGCGAATACTGCAAGGTCGGCGGCGAGGTCGAGGAGTGCATCTTCCAGGCCTACTCCAACAAGCAGCACGACGGCTTCATCGGCCACTCCTTCTTCGGCGAGTGGATCAACCTGGGCGCCGACACCAACAACTCCGACCTCAAGAACAACTACGGCAACGTCAAGGTCGCCATCGACGGCAAGCAGGTCGATTCCGGCAGCATGTTCGTCGGCAGCACGGTGGGCGACCACAGCAAGGCGGGCATCAACACCATGCTCAACACCGGCACGGTCATCGGCGTCGGCTGCAACCTGTACGGCGGCGACTTCCCGCCGAAGTACGTGCCCTCCTTCTGCTGGGGCGGTGCGGCCGGCTTCGTCGCCCACGAGCTGGACAAGTTCCTCGCGACCGCCGAGCGCGTAATGGCCCGCCGCGACCGCCAGTTGACGCCGGCCCATCGCGCCATGCTCACCAAGGTTTTCGAGCTCACGAAAACCCAGCGCGCCGAAGTGCTGAAGTAACCGACAACGCGCCATCTGCGTAACCTCATTCGGCGCCGTGCCAGCGTTGCGACGCCTTCCGGCCACTTGGCACCGGGCTCGCGCCGCGGTGCTCTGATCACCTGCACCCTGATCGCGTAGCGCATCGCTGATCAGAGCCGGAGGGCGCAAGCCCCCGGCCGCCGCGCCACTGGCGTTCGAAACACACCGGACCACCGCGCCGGCGACGTCCGGTTGTCGTCACCGCTCGCTGCCGCAGGTTGCATTCCCAACGGCGTTGCGCCATGCCCAACGAGGCAACGCAATGCTCCATGCCCCAACGGGGCAACGCAATGCCCCATGCCCCAACGGGGCAACGGCCTCCAGCCCAGGGTTGTCGCGCAGCGACTACCCTGGGAACACGAGTGCGAGTCCCCACAACCCCAAAGGGGTTGCGTCTCCTCTTCGAACGCCGCCACGCGCTCGATCGGGTCCACCCAACCTGACCGTTGGGGGCACGGCTTCGCCGCACCAGATCGCCTCACACTCGAATCTCCACCGTACGCCGCCCTCCGGCCGCCTGCACCAGGTCGCCGTCCTTTGCCTCGCTGCAACCTGCGGCTACAGTTGCCCATATCAAATGTGCGGGTGCTAGCCCGCATTTCTCACCGGGTTCGTCGCGAGTCGGCGTAAGGGGCGGTGGATGCAAGGCGTGCGACCGAGGCCCCCGGAGGCGACCTTGAGCAGGTCGTCGAGGAGGCCGACCGAGCACAACGCAGCAGACGCCGTCACTTACGACGACGCAGCAGAAGCTGGTGAGAAACGCGGGCTAGGGTACCGCTGCGCGACAAGGAGGACGCCGTGTCGAAACTGAGCCTCGGGTCGATCGTATCCCTATTGATGACGGCCGCGCTGGCCGGGTGCACGCCGTCGGGCGGCAACAACAACGGGCCCGGCGGTTCCGTGACCGTGGCCGTCCCCCTCGGCGACGTCGGCAAGCTCGACGTGGGCACCTCGGGCGTGGCCAGCAAAGGCGGCTCGTTCGACATTCAAAGCCAGTTGCCCTCGGGCGACGTCGTCGGCGCCTCGCTGTCGATCGACGCGGCGGACATCACCATCGGCACCGCCACCGACCAGGCCGGCACGAACGGCCTCGCCGCGCAGGTGAACCTGCAGGTCGGCGTGGCTCCAACCGGCGGCGACGCCTGCGCTCAGCAGACCGACAGCGTGAGCTTTCAGATCGACGTGGGCAGCAGCGGCGCCGCCGCCAGCGTCTCGCCGACTTCGATGATCGTGGGCACGAACGGCGCGGCCCTGCTCGAATCGGGCCAGTTCGGCCTGTGCCTCACCGCGGAAAGTGACACGCCTGTGTCACTCACCGTCGCCTCCCTCAACGTCATCTTCGAGCTGGCCGGCGACGTGACCGCTGCAAGCTGCGACGAAATCCTCGCCCTGCCCGAAGTGCAGGCGGCCATCGTGGACCTGGCCAGCAACGGCGTGACCTTCGCCCTGCCGGCCGGCGCGAGCCTGCCGGACATCACCGGAACCTACGCGTACTCGCAGACCACGACCTTCGACCCCGACGGCGCCAACACCGGCGACACGAAAACCGGCAGCGTCACGCTCGCCAACCAGACGAGCACCACCATCCAGCGCAGCGGCTTCAGCGCCTCGATCGATCAGTTCATCGTCGGCAACGCGACCACCGTCGGCTTCTGCACGATCGACCGCACCAACGACTCCACTTGCGACCAGACCATCGCCCGCCTGGAATCCATGACGCTCGATCCGGCCACCGGCAATCTCGACGGCGCGTTCCTCTCCGTCGCCGTCCGCCGGCACGCCTACACCGACCCGACGTGCGGGGCCCGCGGCGACTTCATCTACGGCGACGTGTCGCTGACCGCGGCGCAGGCGGCGCAGTTCGCCCAGGTGATCGGCAAGATCAGCCTGCCGCAGGGCTTCGTGCCGGGTCTGATGCAGGTGGCGCCGGACGGCCAGAGCGGCGTGGTGGCCGGCGCGGACAGCGGGGCGGTCTACCAGTTCCAGACGGCCGACCCGTTCTCGTCGGCGCAGATCACCTTGCCGGCCGACCTCACCCCGCTCGGCTTCAGCGGCCTGGGCTACTCCCGGGCCGGCGACAAGCTGGCCGTCGTCACCGACCAGCCGGACGCCGCGGTCATCTACGACAACATGACGCTCAGCCTCATCCGCGAGACGAGCCAGACGGTCACCGCGGACTACATCGGCGGCACGATCGACTTCAACAGCGACGGCACTCAGCTCTACGTGCCGACGACCGATGCCAGCTTCGCCGACCGGCTGACCGTGCTGCGGGCGACCGACAGTTCGCTGGGCGACGAGGTCCGCCGGCTCAGTACGCCGCAGGGCAAGGTGCCCGTCCAGGCGCGGGTGAGTCCGGACGGATCGCAGGTGGCCGTGCTGCTCGAGGCCGGTGCCACCGTCGGCGAGGCCGGCCAGTTGACCTTCCTCGACACGGCCCGCAACGCGTTCTCGACGCCGCCGATCGACCTGGTGACGGACGGCAGGGGGACGGTGCTCGCTTCCGAGGTGGTCTGGGCCCCGGACGGTTCGCTCGTGTTCCTGGCGGGGCTCGGCGCGGTTCTGGCCGTGGAGCCGACCGCGCCGTACGGCATCACGCGGATCGACGTGAGTGAGGGCGCCGGTGACAACCCTGTGGCACTGGCCTTGAGCAATGACGGGCAGGTGCTGGCCGTCGCCGTGGACGACAGTGCGGGCACGGACGATTTCGCGGTGATCAGCGTGGCGACTCTGGCGGTGCTGAACGCGCAGAACCTGGGTCTGACGCAGGGCGGGGCCATCGACATCGAGCATTTCCGCGATTCGCGCCTGGCGATCGTGGCCAACGCCGACTCCTACGAGGTGGCCGTCCAGACGGAGACGCCCTACGCCGCCTCCGACCCGATCCCCGTAGCCGACCAGTCCGGCCTGACCACGCTGGGCACCCTGGCCGCAGCCGACGGCGTCATCGCCGTAACGAACATAGACGAGCCCGCCGTCTACGTCCTGGGGCCAGGATAGCCGCGCGAGTCAAGGC
>JBECKQ010000203.1:0-5564 GCA_040235375.1 Phycisphaerae bacterium
CGGTAGGGCAATTCCGTTGTCGTCGCGCAGCAGACGCTCGAACTCGGCGACGGCCGCGCTTCCCGCGAACGCGTACACGCGAGGATCGGCTAGCAACGTCGAATGATCGGCGACGTGCATCCACGCCGCAAACCGCACCGGGTCCGGCTCGATCAGGTACAGCGGCTGGCTGTAAGTGAGAAACAGGTTGGCCGTGTCCGCCTGCACGCGATCGATCAGCGTGCCGACGCGACAACCGGACACCGCAACCGGTCCGTACTTGCCGGACGGCGGAAGCTCGACCTGCTCCTCAACAGGACACATCGTCAGCGCAGGTAGCCACTCGCGAAGGCTGCCCGCCTGGCGGCGAGACATGAATGCACGGCCGTCTCGCGTTCGATACAGGTGAACGTTGCGAAGATGATCCGGCAGCTCGCCGACCAGCCTGCGCAGGTGCGGCCGATCGGCCAGTAGCGCGGCGGCGTTATTCCGAAACCTTGCCTCGCAGTCGTTCCAGGAGACGCGGCCGTTCGGCAGGGCCGCCAGCGCCCGCGGAACGTCACCTTGAATGTGCGCCCGCAGGTCGGTGCGAAGCTGCACGAGCTCCCGGGCCGGTCCGCCGAGTCCTTCCTCGACCAGGGCGCGCAACGCGGCCGCAGCCAGTGCCGGCGCATCCGGTATCGCTGCCAGTGCGGCGTGCGCCTGGCGAATGAACTCGTAGCGCCGGCCGGCCCGGTCGATGTCGGTCAGCCGGTCTGTTAACTCCTCGAGATTCACGCGCGTTTCCTTGTCTGCCTGACTATCGGACGCTCGCCGCCTCCACGCTTAAGGCGATTCGGTCATTTCGCTGGCCCCTCCGGCGGGCGAGGGCCGATAAACACGCATTGCGCGGCCGGGAACGCTGCGCCTTCAGGAGTTTCGCCCGTGAAATGCGAATGCTCATGCGCGAGCGGCTGTGCGTCAGCACCTGCCGCCGACTCGAAGCCTCAGCGCGGTCTAACGCCAGAGGAAACATGGGCGGCGTTCGGCCGCGACCATCTGCTGCTCGATCAGGTCGCCGAATATCAACGCCGGTTCTCCTTCGCCACCGCGATCGAGACCGGCACGTGGAAGGGCCATACGACCGTCGCGCTCGCCCGACTGTTCCCCGCCGTCTACACGATCGAGGTGAACGCCGAGCGCCATGCGGCCACGCTGCCGCGCTTCGAAGCATTCGCCAACGTAACGGCCCTCTGCGGCTCCTCGCCGCGCGTCCTCGTGGATCTCGTCTCGCGCGTCGAGTATCCGCTGTTCGCCTTTCTCGACGCCCACTGGCAGAACGACTGGCCGCTCCGCGACGAGCTGAAAATCCTGCTGAGCGTCCGCCGGCCCAAGCTGATCCTGATCCACGACTTCAAAGTGCCGGGCCGCACGTTCGGCTACGATCGATACGGCGAACACGAGTGCTCGCTCGAATACATCGCCGACCTGCTCCCGCACGACGAATGCCGCTACAGCTTCAACTCGCACGTCGCCCCGCAATCCGAAGCCCGCGGGGCCATGTTCATCGAGCATCTGCTGACGTGATGGCGGCGGGGGGCTACCGATCCGTTGCGATGTACAGGGCATCGGCCCAGATGTGCGGCATGACCGCGTCGCAAGAGGATTGCCCGTCTCCAGAAAGCCGAGCAGCGAATTGGATTCCGACGACGCGGTGAGGTTGATCTCGGCCCAGCCGGTCGTGTCGGAAACGGCGCAATTCACGGGATGAATGCACAGTTTTTCCGCCAACGATTCAAGCTGCCGGTATACGCCGGCCACCGGCTCGAAGCAGTAGATGTCCGCGTCGGGATAGGCTTGCCGGGGATTCCGCGCGGTCTGGCCGACGTTCGCGCCGCAGTCGAGCACGACCTTCGCCCCGGGGGCAGACCTGCTTCCAGTCCTCCCACTTGTTCGTCGCGGCAAAATCTCGGGAAGCAGCGTCCAGCGTTTGCGTCACAGCAAGCCCTCCTGCGCGAGGCGAGCGACCACCGCGTCGACGCGATGGCGCAGCAGATGCTCGCTCATGGTCCGCTCATGCCCCGCGCGGGCGATGCGCTCGCGCTTCTCCGGGTGCGCCGTGTAGTAACGCACTTTGTCCAGAAGCTCGGTCTCGTTGCGAAAGAATTCGCACTCCCTGCCAATCTCGAAGTGCTCGCCCAGCTCTTCCTGATGATGACTGAGCAAGAAGCCGCCGAACGCCGTCACCTCGAACGGGCGCAGATTGAGGCCGGTATCGTTGTCGCCGTTGACCATGTTCAGGCAGATCGGCGTTTCGCGGATGAGCCGCTCGTAGGCAGGCCGATCCACGCGTGGGTGCGACTCGATGCCATACGCGCTTCGCCAGCGATCGCCGCCGATCAACAGGAAGTGGTCGCCCAGTTCGCGGTGCAAGCGCAGCACGAATCGATCGCGGAGGGCCAGGTTCCGCGCGGCGATGAACACCATTTTCCGCTCGTAATACCGGCGGATCGCTTCTGCCCGCGCCGCGGGCGTAGCCTCTTCCGCCGGCGACGGTCCCATGCCGTACTGCCGATACGCATCGAGAAAACTCTCGCACGAGCGATCCTCGACCGCCGCCAGCGCGAGCAGCCCGGGCCACTGCGTCCGCACGTCCACCCCGTCCGCGTGCGAGAAGTACCGCGACTGCTGACTGCCGGCGAAGAGCACGTCGGGCCCGTCAGTGCGAACCTGCCGCGGCCCGGTGGGATAGTCGATCGCGTCAGCGGCGAGCGGTAGGTAGAAGCAGCCACCCACGCCCATCCACTGCAACTCCCGCAGATGGCCGCGCGTGAAGATCGCCTTCCGCCACGTCGAGCTGGCCAGCATCGTCTGCACAAGCACGGGATCGACCCGCTTGAACAGAATGCGAAACGACTCCGTCCAGTGAGAAACGAGCGGCACGCCCAGCACGTGATGCAGCAGCGCGGCCGGACCGGCACTGGCCGGATCCTCCACAAAGAGCATGCCGTCGCCGTACATGTCGAGGATGAAGTCGACGCGGCGGCCTCGAAGCATGTCATGCACGAGCCGCCCATGAGCAATCCGCTGCTCGATGGTCGAGTCGAAACACGTGTCGGTCGGCAGGGCCGGCAGCGGAATGCACTCGTGGCCGGCCGCGCAAACCGCTTCCGCCCACCAGCCGCGGCCCAGAGCGGCGATCGTCAGCGTCCGCCGCCGGCCGGTCGGGCCGCCGACAGGCCTGTCACACGTTGCCTGGGCATGGATAGACCGGTTCACCCCCGAGTTATCGGCCGTGATGTCGCTTCGGATGAAGGCCCCTTCCGTCCGATATACCGTTGTGCAGCGTGCCACGGAGGGCCCTGCACTGGTTTTACCGGGCGGAGCCCATGACCGTCGCGTTCCCCACGCACATCCAGATTCAGACCACGACCACCTGCGGGGCGGCCTGCTCCATCTGTCCGCATCCGCGCCACTCGCCGAACTGGCCCAACCGGGCCATGCGCGACGCCCTCTTCGACGCAATCGTCGAGCAGTTGCGCGGCCGCGAGATCGAATACCTCTGCCCGTACCTCATGGCCGATCCGCTGGCCGACCCGAAGATATTCGACCGCACCGCCCGGCTCCGCGATGCCCTGCCGGACGCGCATATCGAGTTGAGCACGACCGGCCTGTACCTGTCCGCGCGGATCGCCGACCGCCTGCTCGACGCCCCCCTGAGCGAACTGCGTATCAGCAGTCACGGCATCTCCGCTGCCGAGTACGCCCGGACCATGCCCGGCGTGAACTTCGAGCGGGCGATGGCCAACATCGAACAGTTCATCGAAGCGTGGCAACGGCGCCGGCCATTCCCACTGAGCATCGTGTCGCTGTGGGGCCTGTGGTCGCCGCAGCGCGAACAGGAAATCGGGCGTTTCTGGCAGCAGCGCGGCGTCGAGCTGAACAAGTGGCGCGTCGTCTCCCGCGCGCGGCATATCGATCTGACCGTCTTCGGCGAAGCGTCACCCGATCCGACCCGGCAGCGCCACGCAAAACACGCGCCGCCGTACGCCTGCCGATTCGATCGCGACACGCGCTGGCTGCACATTCTCAGCGACGGGCGCGTCGCCCTGTGCTGTATGGATTACGGCCAGGAGCAGATCGTCGGCGACGTATCGCGCCAATCGATCGCCGACGTCTGGCATGGCGAGCAGCTTCAGCGCGTGCGAATGAGAATCAGCGGCGAAACACCGGCGGAGGCGACGTTTCTCTGCAACCGATGCGAATGGCACGTCAGCCGGCCGCCGTGCAGCGCGGCAACGTGCGAAAGCAGACCGGCCACAATCGCCGCCGGCGTTCAATAACAGTGCAACGAGTTTGAACCAGCGACGTTAAGGAATGCCATCATGACGACAGCCTTGACCGAGCCTTTGACCGTGCTTAAGGGAGAAGCGTTTCGCCAGCGACTTGCCGAGGTCTGCGGCGAAATCCCGCCGATTCAGCCTCTGGCGGGCAGCAAGTACAAGAACATTCTGGTCCCCCAGATGGTCGGGGGAGAGCTCGAGTTCGCCGTCATGGGCTTTCTCGCCCAGTCGCTGCGGATGCGGGGAGCGAACGTCGTCGCCCTGTTGTGCGATGCGTTCCTGCCGGCCTGCGTGTGTCGCAAGGTCGATCACTATGAAAGCGCTTGCGCCCGCTGGTGCCACAGGAATGCGGAACCCTATGCGACTGCGATGCAATTGCCGCACCGCTGGCATAGCGAGTTCATCCGTCAGGATGAAATCGAGAAATGCCGCGACATCGTCCAGATGGTCCGCCCGGAGGACATCGACAACTTCACGTTCCACGGCGTGCGCGTCGGCGGACTGATCCGCGAGTCGGTCGAAAGTCATTTCCTCGTCGGCCACGTGGACTGGCAGGACGCGGAAATGCTCGCCAAGGCCTACGACTTCCTGCTCTCCGCTCTCTATCTGACCATCATCGCCAACCGCGTCTTTGACGAGTACGCCATCGACAAGATGGTCAGCGACTGCGGCATGCACGTCGATTGGGGCGTGTTCCGCGCCGTCGCCAATCAGCGCGGCATCCCCGTGGACGTGCTCAACGTCGGCCTGCGCGGCAACAGCCTCAAGCTCGAGATCGACCGCCCCGGCCGGCAGACCGAGCGCGTACCCGGCTGGGACGTCTGGCGCGACATCCCCCTGACCCCGCAGCAGGAGCGGGCGCTCGACGAATACCTCCGCCGGCGCGAGAAGGTGCCCTACGAATTCAAGGGCGAGAAGTGGCAAAGCCGCCTCACCGAGCTCGACAGGGTCCGCGAAATCGTCGGCCTGCCCGCCAAACCGTCCGCTAAGGTCTTCTCCATGTTCCCCAACGTCGGCTTCGACGCCGGAAAGCTCAAGACCACCCAGACATTCGACCACGCCGATGAATGGATCGTGCAAACCGTCGCCTGGTTCGTGGACCGGCCGCAGCATCACCTGATCGTCAAGATCCATCCCGGCGAGTGCCACAGAGAGGCACGCGACCCGACGATCGACCTGCTCGCCAAGCACTTTCCCGACCTGCCGGCCAATGTCCACGTCATCCCGCCGATCACCGACGTGACCGCGCACAGCGTGGTGAAG
>JBECKQ010000213.1:0-14997 GCA_040235375.1 Phycisphaerae bacterium
TGCGTTGTGCTCGGTCGGCCTCCTCGACGACCTGTCCAAGGTCGCCTCCGGCGGCCTCGGTCGCACGCCTTGCATCCACCGCCCCTTACGCCGACTCGCGACGAACCCGGTGAGAAATCCGGGCTAGGCCGCAAACGGCGTTTTTCGTCCCAGCCAGAGAGATTCACCACAGGCGGATACGAGAAGAGCCGGCAGCACGAGCGCCAGGAACATCCGCCACAGTTCGGGCGTGGGCAACCCGACCGGCGCCGCCCGCTGGCACATGGCGAGCCCCAGCGTCAGCAGGATCGCCGGCACCTCGATCAGGTTGAGCGCCAACCCGACGATCGTCGGCCAGTCGTTCGTCTCACGTCGATCGCTGCCGTCCCCGGCGTCTCCCTCAAGTTGCCGGACCCGCCTGCCTTCGACGTGCCTGCTGCCGAGCACCTGCATGGCCGCGCCCATCGACAGCCCGACGAGGGTGATGGCGACCCACGCGCCCGCGGGCAACGCGCCCAACAGCACGAGCGCGGCACAAACCACGCTGTTGTTGGCGAAGATGAAGATTGTCCGCCGCGCCCACGACCGGCTGCGAACGCCCACGATGACGACGCGTTCGACCCACGCACGCACCAGGCGGACAGGCAGAAAATCCTCGTAACGCGACATGCCCCATCCGGCGACGGCGCCCGTTACGAGAACAGCCGCCCCCGCCACGATCGGCCGCAGCCCGATAATCAAGAGATTGGACAGCATACGGGAACCGGCTGATGGTCGTTCGCTGCGACGCCGCCTGCGCTACATTCAGATCTCAAACGACTCGACGTCGCCTCCGCACGACTGGTCGAAGTGCATCGCCGCCCTCACCGCTGCCTGGGCAACTTGCCCGGCCGTTCGCCGCGTCTCGTACAGTGCGTGCAGCGCCCCGTAGGCATAGCGATCGCCCGAGCCGACCGCCACGTACTTCTCGAAGCCCATCACGCTCAGATCCGAGTCGATCTGGAACATGCCGTGCTTGTTCACCACGACGAACTCGGAATCCAGGTCGGCGAAAGGCGAATGGTCGTCCGGATTGGGCTGATCGTTCACGACCTGATAGTGTTTTCGCATCTGCTTCCATAGCCTCAGGAAGAATTCAAAGACCGCCGCTTCGCTCCTCAGCGATGGCGGCCGCTTCACCGACTTCAAGTGGTGCGCCAGGATGTTGTCGTAGACGCTCCAGCCGACGCCCCCGATGTACGACGAGCCGAGCTTGCGGATCTTCGGCCGCGACACGATGTTGTCGGGATGCTCGCGCCGCGAGCCGTAGGAATGCATGGTATCGGCCGCAATGACCGTCCGGCCGTTCTTTCGCACCGCCACGATGATCGACATTCGACGCCCTCCCGCTCCCGCGACTCGCGGTTCGCAAGGCCCAATGACGAGACCGCGTGATACCGCCGATCGCCTTCGCGAGCCGCGCCTCGCTTCGCGATCGATCGACAGCGACCGCATGGTTGACCAGCGTGAAGCGGGGCAAGCATGCCGCAAGGCCCCCCGGCCGTCAAACCGACCCGGCTCGCGATGCGCTGGGGCCCAGGTTCGGAAAGTGTATGGGTTGCGATTTCCGGGCGACAGCCGGTGGCGGGCATCACGGAGAAGCACTTCGCGCTCCTCGACACCGTCACACGAGAAGCCAATGTGAAACGGCGGCGACCCCCATGCTCGGGTCCGCCGGCCGGGGCCACTTACGGGAGGAGCTTCCGCTCTTTCGCGGCGGCGATCAGTTCGTCGCGGAACTTGGGATGGGCGATGTTGATCAGCGCCTCGGCACGCTGGCGCAGATTCCTGCCGAACAGGTTGGCTACGCCGAACTCCGTTACGACGTAGTGCACGTCCGCTCGCGTCGTCACCACGCCCGCGCCGGTCCTCAGGAACGGCACGATGCGTGACATGGTTCCCTTCGCCGCCGTGGAGGGCAAGGCGATGATCGGCTTGCCGTTGCGCGACTGGGCAGCTCCGCGGATGAAATCCACCTGCCCGCCGAAACCGGAGTAAATCGTCGCCCCGATCGAATCGCTGCACACCTGCCCCGTCAGGTCCACCTCGATCGCCGAGTTGATCGCGACCATGTTGTCGTTCCGCGCGATGACGGTCGGGTCGTTCACCCATTCGCACGGATGGGCCTCGAAGTATGGATTGTCGTGCAGGTATTCGTACAGTGCCTTCGACCCGAGCGCGAAGGTCATGACGATCCGGTCATGGTGATAGTTTTTCCGCAGGCAGGTGATAATGCCCTTTTCGGCGGCCTGCATGATCCCGTCGGAGACCATCTCCGTGTGGATGCCGATGTGCCGCTTGCCTTCGAGGAAGCCGAGGACCGAGTCGGGTATGCCGCCGATGCCGAGCTGAAGGCACGCGCCATCGCCGATGAGATCCGCGATTCGCTGCCCGATCGCCCGCTCCACATCCGTCGCCTCGCGCGGCGGCAGTTCGGGAAGCTCCTCGGAGCATTCCACGAAGTAGTTCACCTGCGAGATGTGGATTGTCGAGTCGCCCAGGATGCGGGGCATCTTGTCGTTCACCTGCGCGATCACGATCTTCGCGACATGACACGCCGTGAGCGTTGTGAGCACCTCGACGCCGAAGCTCATGTACCCGTGCGAGTCCGGGGGCGAGACCTGCACGAGGGCCACGTCGAGCGGAATGATCCGCTCGTGGAACAGCCGCGGAATCTGGTGCAGAAAGACCGGCGAGTAGTCCGCCCGCCCGTCGTTGATCGCCGCCCGATCCGCCGGCCCGACGAACAGCGAGTTGTGGCGAAAGTGCCCTTCCATCCCCGGCCGGGACATCGGGTCGATGCCCAGCAGGAGGACGTGGTGCAGCAGAACGTTCTTCAGCTCCGGGGCGCGGGCCGCCAGCGCCTCGACCAGCATGAAGGGGCACGCGGCATTGCCGCCGTAAAACACGCTGTCGCCGCTCTTGACCACACTTACCGCCTGTTCGGCGGTGCGCAGCTTCTCCTTGTATTCGCCCACCCAGGCGCCGCTGCGGAACGAACGATGCGGCCGGTAGCGGGCCCAGGCCGCAGCCTCGGCGATCTGGTCGTCCGCCCACGCCATCCCCCCCCGATCGATTGCCATTTCGTCCTTCGGCATCAAGGATGTCTCCATTCCACCGCGGCACTCCGGCCGAGGCGTACCTCGCGACTCTCGCACGGCCACGTTGCGCAGCGCGCAAACATCGTATCTTTTCAGAGTGGGAGCAGCCGTACGCGTCCCAGATGATTGTAGCGCGCCCCCCCGTCGTCGGCCGTGCAAGGGCTCCCTGCGTCAGCCATCCAGCGCTTCGGCGAGGTATTCGACGACGTGCTTGGGATGCACGCCGGTGTGATGCTCGATCTGGTGGCGGCAACTGAAGCCGGAAACAACGACCTCCGCGTCACCCCTATCGCGAATGGCGGGGAACAGCCGCTGCTCCCCGATCGCCCTGGAAACCTCGTAGTGCTCGACTTCGTGGCCGAACGAGCCGGCCATCCCGCAGCAGCCGCTGTTGATCTCCGAAGCGGCGTTGGCTGCGGAAGCGTTCAGCACGGCCATGGCGTCGTCCGTGCCCACCAGTGCCTTCTGGTGACAGTGCCCGTGGTACACGACGGCCGGTCGATCCGTGCGGAACCGCAGCGCGTCCGGCCGGCGCTCCAGCTCCCGGGCGACGAACGTCTCGATGTTCATCGACAGGTCCGCAATGCGCCGCGAATCGAGATCGCGGACAAGCTGGGGCATCTCGTCCTGAAGAACCGACACGCAGCTCGGCTCGGTCCCGACAATCGGGATACGGCGATCGGCGAACGGCGACAGCACTTCCACGTTCTGCTCCGCGAGAAGCTTCGCCTCGGGCAGCAGTCCCTTGCTGATCAGCGGACGGCCGCAGCACTTTGTCGGCGGGGCGATCACGTGGTAGCCCAGCGCCTCGAGCACCTTGACCGCCGCAATCCCGACGTCGGGCTGGTAGTAGTTCGCCCACGAGTCGACGAAGTAGACGACCTTCGGCTTGTCGGCGCCGGCGTCCCTGTTCTTGCGATGCCTTGCGTACCACTTGCGAAACGTCCGGCGAACGAATTTCGGCGGCGGCACACGACGATCGATTCCATACCGGCGCTCGAGCCACGCCCGGACCGGCGCCGCCTGCGCGATCCAGTTGCTCAGCGGGGCGAACGCGCTGCCCCACCAGGCCAGCTCGACCGAGCGGCCGATCATCCGGCTGCGCGCCGGTACGCCGAAATGCCGGTTGCGATAGGCAAGCCATTCCGTCTTCAGCCTGGCGACGTCTGTGCCGGTCGGGCACTCCGTCTTGCACGCCTTGCAACTGATGCACAGGTCGAAGACGCGCTCGAGCTCCGGCGCGCTCAAGCCGTCGAGAATGTCGCGATTCGACAGGGCCAGGCGCAGGGCGTTGGCCCGGGCCCGCGTCGTATCTGTCTCGTCGCCGGTGGCCTGGTATGACGGGCACATCGTGCCGACCAGCCGCTGGCGGCACTGCCCGACACCCGTGCACATCGCCGCGAGGCCGGCCATGCCCCCATACGCGGTGAAGTCGAGCATCATCCGCGGCTCCTCGGTCCGAAAGTCCGGACCGAAGCGCAAGTTCTCTGTCATCGGCAGGGGATCGACGATCTTGCCCGGGTTGAGAATGCCGTGCGGATCGAACGTCTGCTTGATGCGGCGAAACGCCTCGATGATTTTCGGCCCGTACTGTTTTTCCAGCCACGACGAGCGGATGATTCCGTCGCCGTGCTCGCCGGTCATCGCGCCGCCGAACTCGACGACCAGGCTGCTGACGCGGTCGCCGATCCGCTTCATGCGCTGCACGTCCTCGGCCATTTTCATGTTGAGCACCGGCCGGACGTGCAGCAGGCCGACACTCGCGTGCGCGTAGTAGCCCGCCTGCTCGCAGCCTTCCTCGTGAAAGATGCGCTGCTGCCTTTCGATGTACTCCCGCAGCCGCGACGGCGGCACCGAAGCGTCCTCGACGAACGGGATCGGCTGGTTGTCGCCCGGTTTGGACATGAGCAGCCCGAGCCCCGCCTTGCGCATCTCCCACACGTCGGCCTGGCGGGCCGCCTCGCGCAGAACGCTGGCCGCGTAGCCGATCGACTTGGCTTTCAGATCATCGAGCAGCCCCTGCACACGGTGCTCGAGCATTCCTTCATCCTCGTCATACAGCTCGGCGGCCAGGATCGCCGCCGGATCGCCTTGCAGAAACCGGCCGCGCTTGGCCATGATCGGATTCGCCCGGGCCGCGTCGAGAATGAACTTGTCCACCAGCTCGACCGCGGCCGGCTTGTGCTCCAGCAGCGGAGGCACCGAGCCGAGCGCATCCATCAGCTCGTCGAAGTGCACAACGACCAGCGTTTTGTGCTTTGGCAGCGGCAGGAGCTTGAGCGTCGCCCGCACGACGACCGCCAGCGTGCCCTCGCTTCCGCAGATCACCTGCTCGACGTTGACGCGCCCTGAGTCCGCCGTGAGTCGGTCGAGGGCGTAGCCGCCGTTCTTGCGCAGGATGTTCGGATAGCGCCGGGCGATTTCGTCGGCGCACTCGCCGGCCACCGCAGAGAGAACGTCTTCGCATTGTTTCGCCAGCGGGTTGTCCGTGTGGCGCGCCGTCTCGCCCCAGGTATGCATCGACCCGTCGGAGAGCACCACGTCGAGCGACTGCACGTGGTCGTTGGTGCGGCCGATGACGATCGAATGCGAGCCCGACGCGTTGTTCGACACCGTGCCGCCGACCGTCGCCCGGCTGCTCGTGGCCGGGTCCGGCGCGAAGTACAGCCCGTGCGGTTTCAACTGGTCGTTGAGCTCATCGAGAACGACGCCGGCCTCGACCGTGGCGGTCCGCGCCTGTGGATCGATGCCGACGATCCTGTTCAGCCAGCGCGAGCAGTCGAGCTGCACGCCGCCGTTGACCGCCCCGCCGGTCAGGCCGGTGCCCGCTCCGCGGGCCGTCAGCGGGACGCGATGCTTCGAGCAGATGCGCACGGTGGCGGCCACGTCTTCGGCCGTCCTGGGCAGCACGAGGCAATCGGGGAAGATTTCGTAGATGCTGCCGTCGGTCGCGTAGAGCGCCCGCGAGAGTCGATCCGTGCGAACCTCGCCGGTGATGGCGGCGCGGATTTCACCGATGGCCGCCGCGGCGTTTCCCCCTGATTCGGTTTGTGTGTGCGAGAGTGTGGCCACGTCTTTCCCGATGCCTCCGCCATGCCGTACGAGCCGCTCATCGTATCAGCAGCCGCGCTCCCCGCCAGCGCCCGCCGTCATTCGTCACCAGGCTCGCACCCAATGTACTGATCACTCGGCTGCACTTACTCATCGTGTTCTTCCTCTTCCTGCGACGGCAGCTTGAACGTGGCCCGGTTGAGGGCCATGCGGCGGTAGACCTCCGCGGTCTTGTCGGCCATGGCACTCATTGTGTGGTGTGTTCGCATGTGCTCGATCGCCCCCGCCGCCAGGCGTCGCGCGAGCGCCCGATCGGCGAGCATCCGTTCGATTGCCGCCGCCAGGTCGGGAGCGGTCGACTCGCCCGCGACGACGGCCGTGCGGTTGTTGACGTACGCGTCGCACACGCCGCCAGCAACGCTGACCACCGCCATACCCTGCGCGAGCGCCTGAAGGCTGCGCACGGAAAGCGCTGTCTCCTTGGTCGGGCTCACGAAAACGTCCGCGCCGACCATGGCCCGTTGCACGGCATCCTCCGGCTGGGCGAACACGACCGTCGGCCCCAGGCCCAGGTCATTCGCCAGCCGGCGCAGCCGCGACTCCTCCGGACCGGACCCGAGCAAAAACGTCAGGAATTCGAGCCCTTTGGTGTTCAACTTGTGAATCGCCTGCAGCAATACACCCACGCCGCCGCCGGATTCGAACGGCGCGGTGCACAGTATGGTCGCACCGCGAGACTCTTCAACGAAACAGGTGGGTTCGCTGGCACATGGGAGTCCGAGCCGGATCAGCGACAGGTTCGTCTCCGAAGGGGCCTTCAATTCGTTGCACATGTCGTACAACGGCTGGCTCGCGCAGATCACGTGCCGAAGCCCCTCGCCCGGCGCGGCGGCCGGCAGGTGATGGGAGCCGGCGATCGCGTCGACGTCCTTCCGCCCGGTCACGTTGTACACGAGATCGGCATGGTGCTCGCCAGCCACAGCCTCGGCCAGGCCATGCACGCCGGCCGACATCGCATGCACGACCGTCGGCGGACGCGAGGCAAGGGCGTCGAGCAATCGCTGGTATTGCCGCGCTTTCAGCGGCCAGGACCGATCCTCGTACAGCACGATCTGGACCGGCCCGAACGTCAGCGACTCGGCCTGCGGGGTCGTCGTCAACAGCCGCAGACTCGCGGTGTGATCGATCAGCCCGACGCAGAGGTGACGCAGAATGGCGCGCAGCCGCTCGTAGACCTCCGCGTCGATGCAGATGACCGCGTGAATCGGCGCGGAGGTGGCGTCTTCCTGTTCCACCGGCAGCTCGCTGACGTTCGGCTCGTCACTCATATAACCCGCTCCGCCACGACCCGATGCTCGCCCCGCCCCACCGGCGTTGCCAGCACGGCGGTCTGAGCCTATTCTACCGCACCACCTGTGTCGAATCTTTCGGTGCTCGTTCGCGGATCGCGCTCTTGAAGGTCATCTACGGACTGGACGATCAACTGCCGCTGGAACGGTCGGTGCTCACCATCGGCAACTTCGATGGCGTCCACCGCGGCCACCAGCGGATTATCCAGGTGGCCCTGGAACACGCCCGAGCCATCGCTGCGCCGGCCGCCCTGCTCACCTTTGAGCCTCACCCGCTGAACGTCGTGCGGCCCGACCACGCGCCCGAACGGCTCACGCTTCCTGATCAGAAGCTCGAATACCTCGAGCACACGGGCATCGATATTACCGTCGTCGCCGCCAGCACCAAGTCATTCCTCAGCCTGACGCCGGAGCAGTTTATCCGCGACATCATCGTCGGCCGCTTTCGCGCGGCGCACGTGGTCGAGGGTGTGAACTTCGGCTTCGGCCGGGGCCGAAAGGGCAGCGTCGAGACGTTGCGGCAATTGGCCGGGGAGCTCACGTACAAGGTGGACGTGGTCGAGCCGGTCGAGCAGCAGCTCGAAAGCGGCGAGCGCGTCCGCGTGTCGAGCTCGATGATCCGCCAGGTGCTCGGCGACGGGCAGGTCGCACTCGCGGCCAGAGCCCTTGGCCGGCCTTACGCCCTGCGCGGCCAGGTCGTCACCGGCTCATCGCGTGGGCACAAGCTTGGTTTTCCGACGGCGAACCTCACCATCGGCGAGCAGCTCATACCGGCGGAAGGGGTCTACGCCGGCTGGTCGATCGTTCGGGACAAGTGTTATCTCAGCGCCATCAGTATCGGCCGCACGCCGACGTTCGAAGGTACGGCGCGGCAGGTCGAGGCGTACCTGCTCGACTTCGAAGGCGATCTCTACGGTTTGACCATCGATCTGCAGTTCTTCCAATGGCTCCGCGGCCAGCGCAAATTCGAGTCCGCAGATGACCTCGTCCGCCAGATCGACGAAGATGTTGGCCGCGTGCGCGGCTTGCCGCCATCGCCTACAATGGACCTTTGACGCACGAATGGACCCCAGCAGAACATTGCAAAGCGGCGCCAGCGACGAGCACCTGCGGCAGGCCGGCGACGTGGTCATCGGCTGGAAGCGGCCCGTGCTTTTCTCGCACACGCGTCCTGACGGCGACGCACTCGGCTGCATGCTCGCCCTGCGATCACTGCTCGCGGCAGGCGGCCGGCACGCGACGCCGGTGCTCTATCGACCGTGCCCGCCGCGGTACGCGTTCATGGCGGGCATCGAGTCGGTTCACGTCTTGCGCGATGAAGCCGACCCCGTACTGGCCAACGCCGATGGCGTCATCATCGTGGACACCTGCGCGTATTCACAGCTCCGGCCGATCGAGCAGTGGCTGCGCCGCACGTCGCTCCCGCGCGTGGCCGTCGATCATCATCAGACGCTTGATGAACTCGCGGACCACTATCTCATCGACAACACGGCCGCGTCGTGCACGCTCATTGTGCACCGCTGGGCCCGCGCCTGCGGCTGGCCGCTCACGCCCGAGGCGTGCGAGGCGATCTTCGTCGGCCTCGCGACCGACACCGGCTGGTTCCGTTTCAACAACACCACGCCCGAGGCATTCCGTGCCGCGGCCGAACTGGTCGAGAAGGGGGCGAGCGTCGACGCGATCCACAAGCACGTCTACCTCAGCGAACCGGCCTCCAAGCTCCGGCTCCAAGCGGACGCCCTGCGCGAAATGGAATTGCTGGACGACGACACGGTGGCCGTCGTCAGCGTGCTTCCCGAAATGTTCGCGTTCGCCGGGGCCTCGGACACCGACACGGAGGACCTGGTGCAGGTGCCCATGACGTTGCAATCCGTGCAGGTCGGCATTCTGCTGGTCGATCGCGGCGACGGCGTCGTCAAGTGCAGCTTCCGCAGCAAGGGAACGATCAATGCTGCCGACCTGGCCGCCTCGTTCGGAGGCGGCGGCCACACGCGCGCCGCCGGCGCCCGCATCGCCGGGGGGGTCGCGGAAGTCAAGCAGGCCGTGATCGAAAAGGTCCGGTCCATGAAACGCGGATAGCAGCCATGCGAAAGCTCATCATTGGTTTCATCCTGTTCGCAATGGCCCTGCCGGCCACGGCCGTTGCTGGCGAGACCAAGAAACGCCGGTCGTCGCGTCCCTGGCGACCGGTCGCCCGTTTCGACAAGAGCGTGATCCACGAACTGTCCGGCATGACCGCCAGCCGGAAGTACCCGCACGTGTTCTGGGCCCACGGCGACTCCGGCAGAGACGCGAAGATCGTGGCCTTCAACACGAGCGGCAAAGTCCTGGCCGAGGTCTTCATCTCCGGCGCGCCGAACGCCGACTGGGAGGATGTCTGCACCGACGACGCCGGCCACATCTACATCGGCGACATCGGCAATAACGTCGGCGCCTTCCCCGCGCGGTACATCTACGTCATCGACGAACCCGACCCCTACAATCCCCCCGCCGAGTCCGTCGCGTTCACGCAGCGGTATCGCTACGTGCTCGCCAAGGGCGACCGCTTCGACGCCGAGAGTCTCGTGTGGTGGAAGGGCTCGCTCTACCTTCTCACGAAGGAGCGCGGGCGAAAGAGCCGGCTCTTCCGCCTCGATGAAACCGGTCCCGAGGAGGTGAAGCTGACGCTGATGGGCACGCTGTCGGTCTGGTTCCCCACGGCCGCGGACACGTCTTCGGACGGCAAGAAACTGCTCGTTTGCGGCTACACGCGTGCGCAGGTGTTCCAAGTTCCCGACAATGGTTCACTGGCCGAAGTGGTCAATCGCGGGACCATTCATTATCCCGGGCATGATGCAATCGAGGCCTGCACGTTCGACGGCGACGACGTTCTCCTGGCCGGCGAGGACGAGACGCTGTTCAAAGCAACAAAGCAGGACCTGGAAGCGGGCACGACGTTCACGTCGCCTTAACAAAACCTGACAAGCCATTGAGACGATGCACGTCTTCAGCTATGCCCAGAGACGCGGCGCTGTGGCTGTTCGGCCCCACGCCTGTATGATGAGTCGAGACGCGGGGCGGCATCAGGACGCGGCGGTGTTTGCTGAAGGGTCCGCGATGGAAGGGACACGTGACGTGATGGACGAGATGACCCCCACCGAATCTCCTCTTTCGAAGAGGAGGGGTCGTTGCGTCTTCATCAGTGCGGCCGAACCAAGTGCGGACCTGCACGCGGCGGCGCTGATCCGGGCAGCGCACGAGATCGATCCAACCATCGAGTTCGTGGGGGTGGCCGGCCCCCGGATGCAAGAGGCGGGATGCGTGGCGGTCTATGACATGACGGCACACGCGGCGATGCTTGCGGGAATGTTCCGGGTCGTACCGCGGGCGATCGCCATGCTGGGAAGGAGTCGAGCGTGGCTGAGGGGCGAGGGGGGAGGCCGCAGGCCGGAGGGGGGAGATCGGAGGTCAGAGGACAGAGGTCAGAAGTCGGAGGTCGGAGGGCGAAGGCCGGACCTGGCGGTGGTGGTGGACTCGCCGCTGCTGCATCTGCGGACAGCGAAGTATGCGTATCGGGCGGGGGTGCCGGTGCTGTACTTCATCGCGCCACAGGTGTGGGCGTGGGGCGAAAGACGGATCAGCCGGATACGACGGTACGTGCGGCGGATGGCGGTGATCCTGCCGTTCGAAGAGGAGTATTTCAAGAAGCACGGGATCGACGCGCAGTACGTGGGGAATCCACTGTTCGATACGCTCGTGGCCCGCGAGGTGGATAAGCAGCGGGTGGACGAGATCAGGGGACAGGCTGGAGGTCGGAAGACGCGGGGCGGCGGAGAGGATGCGGGCAAGTACGGATCGGCACTGCTCGAGAGCAGTGGCACACGAGGGGCGGGGGTGGCGCTGCTGCCGGGGTCACGGGCGCACGTCGTGAAAGAAGTCTTTCCGGGGCAGGTGGAAGTCGCGGAGGCCATTGCGAAGAAGTGGCCGGCGACGCACTTCTGCGTGTCCGCCGCGAACGACCGGGCGGAGGCGGAAATTCGCCTGAGGCTGGAGGGGAGAGGGCTGTCGTGGTCACTTCATCGGGGCGAGAATGGGGAGCTTCTGACGGCGTGCCGACTCGCGCTCGTGGCGAGCGGGACGGCCACGCTCGAAACGGCGTTCTACCACGCGCCGATGATCGTGATGTACAACGCGCCGCGATGGAGCTATTACCTCGTCGGCAAGTGGCTGCTGCGGATCAACACGCTCTCGCTGGTGAACATCATCGCCGGGCGGCACATCGTGCCGGAGTTCATGCCGTTCTATCGCTCGACGCAGCCGATCATCGAGACGGCGCTCGAGCTGTTCGGATCGGATGAACATATTGCCCAGATGCGCGAGAACCTGCGGGCGATGATGGAGCCGTTGATCAAGACCGGCGCGAGCAGGAATGCGGCGCGAATGGTGGTGGAGATGCTGGAGGAGAGGCAAGACGTAAAGGCAACAGGCAAGAGGGAATAGGCAAGAGGCAATAGGAGAGTGCGGAGCGGTGCCAGACAGAGTGACGGACCTCCGAGCTCTGACTTCCGACTTCCGGGTGGCAAGGCGACATGGATACGGCGTATTCACTGGGGGATCTGATCGACGCGGAAAGCCTGGCGCGGATGCGCGCGGTTTTCTCACGTCTGTGCCGGTGCGAAATCGCCCTGTGTGACGGCACCGGGCAACGGATCGACGACGGGGCGGTGAACGAAGGCAAGAGCGTCGAGGCGACGCGCGACTGTAAGGCTCAGGCAGCCATGAGCGACACGCGCACCGGGGAGGCGGCGGCTGCCAGCCAGCGGTGCCCGGTTTGCGATGTCGCCAGGTGGCACTCGGTGCCGGTGCGCTGGAACGAGCAGTTGCTCGGGCGGGTCGTGGTTCTCGAGGAGCGGCCGGACGAGGCCACGCGTGAGTTCGCGGAGCTGATCGCCGACGTGCTGGCCCAGCTCGCGGCGCGGCAGGCGCGGATACGGCGGCGGGTGCGCGAGCTGACGGCGGTGTACGACCTGAGCGGGCTGTTCGCCCGGTCGGCGGACTTGAGCGAGCTGCTGAACGAGGCCGCGCGGCGGGTCTGCGAAGTGATGGACGCCAAGGCGGTCGGCATTCGTCTGCTCGATGAGGCGACCGGCGAGCTGCACATCTGCGGCGTCTACAACCTGTCGCAGGACTACCTGAACAAGGGGCAGATCAAGTACAACAGCAGCGAGATCGACGCAGCGGCTTTCCGCGGCGAGGTCGTCTACATCGAGGATGCGCGCAAGGATCCGCGGATTCTGTTTCCCGAGCACGCGAAGAAGGAGGGACTGGTCAGCGGGCTATGCGCCCCGATGAGCTATCGCGGGCAGGTCGTCGGCGTGCTGCGGGTGTACAGCGATCACGTGAAGCGGTTCAGCGACTTCGACATCGAGCTGTTGCGGGCCGCGGCATCGCAGGCGGCAGGGGCGGTGGTGAATTCGCGCCTGTTCGCCGAGCAGATGGATGCGGAGCAGCACCGGCGTCATTACGCGCACGCGGCGGAGGTGCAGCGACGGATGATCCCTGCCGAGCCGCCGCGGCATCCGAAACTCGCGTTCGGACACGTGTACGAGCCGTCGCTCGAACTGGGCGGTGACTTCTTCGATTTCATCGACCTGGCCAAAGGGAACGTGGGGCTGGCGATCGCGGACGTCGTGGGCAAGGGGATGCCGGGTGCGCTGATGATGGCATCTGTGCGATCGGCGCTGCGGGCGCACGCGCACAGCATCTTCGACATCAACGAGATCGTGGCGCACGTGAACCGGATGATGTGCCGGGACACGCTGGATTCGGAGTTTGCGACGCTTTGCTACGGCGTGTTCTCGCCGGACGGGTCGCGGTTCACCTACTGCAACGCGGGGCACAATCCGCCGCTTCTCCTGCGGGGGGAGGCCTTTACGGCGCTGGAGGTTGGCGGACCATTGATCGGCGTCCTGCCCGACGCGACGTTCGAACGACAGGTGATCGATCTGCACAGCGGCGATCACCTGGTGTTCTACACGGACGGAGTAACGGAGGCGCTGGACTTCGCGGGGGAGGCGTACGGCGTCTCGCGTCTCAAGGAGTCGATCCTGCGGCACCGGGCACTCGAGGTCGGGCCTATGGTGAACCAGTTGATGTGGGACGTCCGGCGATTCGCGGGTCTGGCGGAGCAGAGCGATGACATCACGCTGGTGCTGGCGCGGGTTCGCTAATCGGGCCATGTCAGAACTCCGGCGCGTTATCGGACGTGCGGGGTAATCACCCCAAACTTCAAGGCAGGGTGTGGCTGACGCGTCTCCGGGGGGTTCTCGGACGGGGCGCGTTCGTAACGACTGAAATCACGTCAACCCAAAGTCACCAGGTGCCGAGATTATTGTTGCGGGTGACCGAAATGGTTCCGTCGGGGCGAACGGTTGCCTGCCAACACATTGACGTTCGTGCTGAGAAATTCAAGTGCAGTTGACGAGTGTGGCGTGCCATAGCCTGGTGAGTCCACCTGGGAACGCCGTTCGGCGACCGCCGCCCGCCCGCTGGAACTTTTGAACAGAAGGTGCAGTGCAATGATCCGGAAGATCCCCGTGCTTTTTGTGGATGAGTCGAACGTCTGCGACGAGATAACGGCCCACTTCGCCGATTCCTGTTTCGAGATACACTGCTATACGGACGTCAACACCGCCCAGAAGGAGCTGAACTCGTCGCGATTCGAGATCGCCGTCGTCGATCTGCGGGCGACGCTCGCCGACGGCGGGTCATTTATCGAGCACCTGGTGGATGCCATACCGAAGATCCGGTGCATTGCCATGGTGGAGAAGCCGGACGTGGCATCGGTGCAGACCGCGATGAAGCTGGGATGCAAGAGCTACCTGGCGAAGCCCGTGTCGGCCGACGCGGCGTTGAAGGCGATTCAGGACGTGGCCCAGACCTGCGGGCTATTCAAGCTGAGCGACCGGGAGCTTCAGTTGAGACTCTCGCGGCTGCTGCGCGCTCAACGGCTGCGTCAGGAAGTCACGCTGACGGAGATGGCGAACCGGGTCGGCCTCTCGAAGGCGCAGCTTTCACAGATCGAGCTGGGCAAGAGCTGGCCGAGCTTCCCGACGCTCAAGCGGATTTCCGACGAGCTGGACCAGCCATTCTCGACCCTGTTTCGCGCCGTCGAGGAAGAAAGTGCGCTGACCAGCGGAGCGTAGCGGGCGTCACTCGGGCCGGGCGGCGTCAAGCCAGGCTTCGATGTCGGCCGCGACCTGATCGGGAGTGCGGTCAATCACCCTGACAGCGAAATGAGCCGTCGCGGCGTAGAGAGGCGCTCGGCGGTTAAGGACCGCGCGGACCTCCTCCAGGCCGCCGCCGGCAAGGTCGGGACGGGTCCGGGAGCTTTGCGGATCCCTTTCTATGCGCCGCCAGAGATCCTCGGCGGGGGCTTCCAGCCAGACGACCGTGCCATACCTGCGTATGCGGACACGGTTCGTTTCGAACTCGACGGC
>JBECKQ010000031.1:0-6822 GCA_040235375.1 Phycisphaerae bacterium
CGCCGCTCTCGTAGCCGGACCACTTCGAGACGGCCAGATCTTCCCAGTTGTCGCCGTCGTAATCGGCGAAATCCAGGTAGTTTTGTATTGAGGTCTCTGCGGACTGCCAGCCGGGTGTGGTCGGCAGTGTTCCGTTATTGTTAATGAACGCGTACATTGGGCGCGTGGGGTCGGTTGGCGAGTTCCCCTGATTGGCCGTCACAACGTCCAGATAGCCATCGTGGTTGAAGTCGAAGATGCGGGCGTAGTTGTTCCATGCGCGGCCGGGCTCCTGGCTGTACCATCCGGGCGAAGTCGACGGCCCGCTGGCGCTGCCCCAGTAAATGACGGACCAGTCCATGGCGTATCCACCGTTGGCCGCAAAGACGTCCGGAAAGCCATCGCTATTGATATCGCCGACTTGAATGTCTCCGGTCGAGACTTCATCGGTTGAGATCCATGAAGGGTCGCTCTCGAGCGAGCCGCCGACGTTGTAGTAGATCATGTTCTCCCAGTCGGTGTAAGGTGGGTAGCTGTCGGAAATGTAGCAGCCCACCACTACGTCCGCCCACCCGTCGTTGTTCATGTCGGCGACCTGAAGTGCGCCCACCTGGCGACGAATCGTGTTGTCCCAATCCGGAGCCGTCCCGTACGGCACGCCAAGTTCTCGAACGATGACGCTACCGTCGGACTTGTCGGGCGTCACGGGGACGACTTCTCGACCGTCGTCGGATACTTCGACTGCAGTCTGCGCCCCGGCGCGTCCCGCCAGCACCAGGACTGCGGCGATTGACATGATTCGGGTCAGGTGTGCACATCTTGACATTGCTTCGTCCTCCAGGAATCGCAGGCCGCCGACGTGGGCCCTCTCCGCCGGGTTCCCGCCTTACCCCCTCGTTGCAGCTAGGTGCATAAAAATCGCAGGTATGTATCATACCGGTTTCGAGGGGGCGGGCCCAGAAGATTCTCCGCAGCGTTGACGAGAATTGCACGCGATGCCCAACGACAGCAGCGCAAGCACTGAACCGCAAGTCCTGCAGTGGCTGCAATTCGCCACCAGCCTGGCGGCCGCCGCGCAGCATTTTGCGATCGAGGCGTTCGGCCGCGTGGAGGTCATGCGCAAGACGGATTACAGCCATGTAACGTCGGCGGATTTCAAGATCCAGCGGCACCTGTGCGAGCGGATCGCCCGGCGGTTTCCCGATCATGCGGTGCTGTGCGAGGAGGCCGGCGACTATCTCGCGTCGATGCCGCAGCCGGGCTCGACGACGCATTGCTGGGTGATCGACCCGATCGACGGCACGCGGAACTACGCCCGCCGGCTGCCTTTCTTCTGCACGTCGATCGCCCTTCTGGAAGACGGCCACCCGATCGTCGGCGTGGTCGCCAACCCGATGACCTGCCAGACCTATTACGCCACGCGCGGCGCGGGAGCGCATCTCGCCGACCGGCGGCTGCGCGTCGCCGACACCGCGTACGGCCACGGCACGATCGTCACCTTCCAGCCCGCGGACGACGGCACCACGTACGACATGACGAGCTCATGGCTGCGGCGCGTGGTGATGCGTGATTTCGGCACGACGGCCTTGCACCTGGCCATGCTGGCCGACGGCAACGTGGACGGGGCGATTGCCATCGAGTGCAGCCTGTGGGATATCGCCGCCGGCGCCCTGATGGTCACCGAAGCCGGCGGCCTGATCACCGACGTATCCGGCCGCGACCTCTTCCCGTTCGACTTCGCCCCCAACCCCCGCCGTCACACCCCCTTCATCGCCGGCACGCCGCCCACTCACGCCGCCCTGATCGCCGGCACGCGCCCGCTCGAATAGAACCGGTCCCCGCGCGCACGGGACGCACGATGACCAACCCGTGTGCCACTGCTCTTGAGCAGTGCAAAAGCCGGTAACCCTTCATCGCCCGAATACACGCCGTATTTCAGTGGCGTCCCTTCTTTCCACTCGGAACGATCGAACGCGTTTCTCAGTCTCTTCGACCAGTCTGTTGAGCGAGGAATGTTGCCTGTGAAGCCCCGGCTCGCAGCGTCACATAAGACCCCGGAACCTTCCTTCTCCAATGATCAAGCTTGCCCCGACAAGAGCGACAGAGAGCAAAGAGCTATCGTCGAACGTCCCTTCGCCTTTGAAATAGCGCGGTGGCTCCCAAGCTTAGCAATACCATCGTGCCGGGCTCAGGGACCTCGACGACACGAAACCCGACTTCGAAGTCCTCGGGTAGCGGCGCATTGGAGTCCAAGCGGACCCGCGCGCCCAGGGTGGAACAGCCGCTGCCGTAGAACGACCCACCGCGCAAACCGCTAAACGACTCGTTCAGCATCGCCTCGTTCCACTCCCATACGTTACCGCCCTGGTCGAACGTGCCGTAGGCGCTGCGGGTATTCTCATGCGCTCCAACCTCCGTCCGGTAGTACGGGAATCCGACGGTATACCCCAGCGACCAGAACGTTGCGTTGTTGCCGGGATCAGGTTCAGCTAGCAGATTGCTCGGTGGGCTGTCCGTGCCGGTGGGAAACTCCCAATAGTGGTCCGTTACGCCGTCGTTCTTGTGATACGCCGCCTTGTACCACTCGTCCTCAGACGGAATCACCCATGTCGCGTCCGCCTCGCGCGTGACAGCGAGCAGTCCGGAGTCCCTCGCTGCCCCGTCGAGCAGGTAGGACCCGTCTTCCGTCGTCCCCGGGCCCTGCGGCCCGGCCGGCTGGCCGTTGTGCAGCCAATTACTGAAGCGCGCCGCATCGCCCCACGACACGTAGTTCACCGGCCGATCGGCGTAGTCCAGCGCCACGTTGTACGTGTAGCTGCCCGGCGACCCGCTGCGCTCAATCTTGCACCCGTAGCTGGATGACCACATATTCGTGTTATACAAATCGTAAGTGTCGGTCACGGCCACGGCGTTAAGAAACTCCACGTACTGCCCCGCCGTCACCTCGTACTTGCCGATCTTGTAGACATAGTCCACCGCGCCGCAGACGCGATCCGGCCCGTAGCCTCCCGCGCCTGCACCTGACAACTCACCTACGTTGCCCGGGTTGCCGATCGTGACGGTATCGATGGTCACGTTCGCAAACGCGACGGACGCGCCCCAAAGCACCGCTGCTGCCGCCACGCTTGTTTTGCACCGAAGCATTGCCGCGTCCTCCTCCAGCCTAAGAAGAAAATCCGCCCGCAGGCGTCTCTCCATACTCGGGCATGTAGACCGTTCCCAAGGTCAGCATGCGTCCGTCAGTTCGTTGTGACATAATACACTAACAGAATACCGCTGCTCGACGCAAGCGCCTGGTCCGGCCGGCCCGTTCGGGGCTTCGCGGCGCGGAAGGGGCTTACTTCTCCGGTAACGAACCTTCTCCCTCTTCTGTGCTCCCTTCTGTTTTCGAGGCCGATGCTCCGCGCCAGGGCTCGCCTGTCATACGAGCAACAAGATTCTCACGGACAAGCGCCATGGCTATGTCCGCATCGTAGTGAACTCCCGCGGTGAGCAGTGGCCGGATGTCATCTTGGAAAGCCAAATTGCCTTCCTTAGCGGACAAGTTGCGTTCGAATTCGGCTCGCGAGATTGTCTGTCCGGCATGCTTCATGTAGGCAGCGAAGCACGTAACCACCTGCCCGGGATCCAGCAGTCCGCGGCTCAGGCACAGCCATAAATCAAAGAGATCGCGCCCTTTTTGCCGCTGGTACAGCGCCCGGAGCTTCGTGCCCATCAGCTCGTCAAGCGTGTACGTCGTCACGTCGGCTGTGCCAGTGAACCAAGGGTTTTCCACGGAAAGCGAACGCGAATGGTAGGCCAGCACCGAAAAGTGCTCACGCGTGTTGATCTCAATCTTCAGGCGCAACGGACGAACCGGCGGCACCTCAGATTCGAAACGATAGGTCAACGTCACACTGGCAGCACTGCTCGACCGCTTGGGCCGCCCGAGCCAGGGATCGAGGCGTCGGCGAATGACATCCAGCAGCTCGCCGATGGCGCCAGGCTTCACCTGGACCAGATCGACGTCCTCCGAGTACCGGCAAGGCGGGTGGATATACAGCTTGCTGAGTGCCGTACCCCCTCGGAGAGCGAGCGATTCCGCCAATTCCGGTTCCGCAAAAACCTCAACGACCGCCCGGGAAAGGGCCAGGTCTTGTTCGACTTGGGCATCGTCTCCCCAAGGTGCAAAGGCGCGCCATGCCGTGATGTGCGCTTGTGGAATCACGAGTCAGTCTCGATCGGCTCGGCGACAAGCACGTGCCAGCGACGATCCTCCTTTGCCTGAGCCACGGACCGCCCGGCTCGAAGCGGTACAGCACGGGGAGACTGGTGCTCAAGCCACTCCCGGATGACTTTTGCCGGCGCTCGGCCGCGGACTCTCTCGAGCAGGTATCCCAAACGCTGTGCCGTACGAACGTCACCGTGAGTTCGAACAACCCTGCGCATTCGCTTCGGATCCAGCAGTGGAGTCAGATCGAGCAACACCGTCGCGACGTTATCGATTCTCCCTGCCGCTTTGGCGAATCGGACAAGATCGAAAGCAGTTGCTTCCGGTGTGGACACGCGCATCGTTCCCGTGGACGTCTTGACGGCCTGAACGGCTGTATCGGCGGCATGCCTGTTCGTGAAAAACCGAATGCTCGCGCGGCCGATCTGCATCGGCCGAATCGGTCGATCGGTTACGACCTGGAACTCCTGAGGTTGATGGTGCGAGGCGCCGTGAATGCCGGCGGCACTCAGCAGACCCACGTAGTAGATGCGGCCCATGGCCTTCATCAGGTCATCGATAAACCACGAGGGAGGCGCACTGCCGGCATGACGGTATTCAAGGGGCACGATTGCGTAAAAGTAGTTCTTGACCTTCACGACGCGCTTTCGGCGCGCGAGCCGTTGCAAGGCTTTCTTGACGGACTCGGCCGAAAGGCCGGTTCCCTTGATGGCCTCGCCCCGGAGAAACGTGTATTTTCCCCGGGATTGGAGGGCATCGACCCAGTTGTCTACAGTCATTTGGCCCATTTTGGCCCGCCATTCCGTTTGCATAAAGGGATAGAATACGTCCCTTTGTGCAAATGAGCTTAAGGCCGGGTCTCAGCCGAGTCAAGCCGCTTATCTCAACCGTGCCACGGCTCCGTCCGCACGTGCAGCGGCTCAGTGATGCGGACGACCGGATACTGATTCATCCGCTCGTCCCAGTACGGCGAACGGCGGTAGAAGAAATTCAAACGAGCGTGGGCATCCTTAGCGAAGTCCTCGTCCGTCGCCACCTTCTCTTCGAACTCCTTGCGCAGGTTGTCGTCATTCTGCATCATCTCGCGGGCCAGCCGCTCCAGGACGTAATCCTCCGCGTACTCCTTCTGCTCGAAGATCGCGTTGAAAAAGCCCCACGATACCAGCGAGTCCGGCCCCTCCGGCTCGAGCAGATGCACCGCGAGCCGGGCGCCCGGCTGGTCCAGCCGTACGATCGCAGAGCCGGCCGGCAGCGTCCGCTGCTCCTTCACGGCGACGGTCGTGTAGTGCGGCTCGAACCGGCCCTCGAACGGCTTTGGCGGAAAGCTGACATCCTCGAATCGATAGCTCCCGAACGTTCCGGCCAGCGGTTCGGCCAGGCGTTCGATCCGCAGGCCGTGCACGCGCAGCCGGTCGATCACGTCCGTCCACTCGGGCGGAATGATGTAGCCCAGCGGCGGCGCGACCGACTTGCCGGCCACGGTGCCGCGGTACCAGGGAAGCTCAACCGTCACCGGGCGGTCGCCGTGGTAGGTTACGCGAACGCCGCCGGACACCTCGCTGAGCGAACGCGTGTATTCGACGCCCTTGAATTCGATCGGCGTCGGCTCCTTCGAGCCGGTGACGGTGAGCGTCAGCCGGCGATCCGGCGAGTACGATTCGCCGAACGCCGCCGCCTCGGCGTCCGCCTCGTGCAAGGCGGCTTCGAGCGTGTCGTGGCTGTCGCGGGCGATCTCAATGGCGCGGCGCATCAGGTCGTAGTGGCCGATCACGCGGGTTCGGTACGGCTTGAGGGCGTGCGTCTCGACCAGGATGGACGGCCGGTTGCGGACCGCCGCATACCCGGTGGAGTAGCGCGGCCCGAACCCGCCGGAGCGGATGCCCTGCTCGAGGTCCTTCGAGTTCATCCGGCCGAAGTACGTCATGGTGATGTGGCCGTCGGACCGGAGCGCCGGGATCATCTGCGCCAGCAGCGTGTCGTCGAGCCAGCGGGCCACGGACGGCGCCGCGGCCTGATGATCGTCCACGGCGTAGGTGAGGTCGTACTGCCAGTTGCCGCCGTCGGTGCTGTGGTTGTCGATGTGCAGGTCGGGGTTCCAGGCGTTCCAGACCGACATCCAGGCACGCATTTCGGGCGTGTCGACCTTGGTGTAGTCACGGTTGAGGTTGAGGTTCTGGGCGGTCACCCGCCAGCCCATCGCCTCCGGGCCGTTCTGGTTGATTCGCGAGTACGGGCTGAACCGCTCGTGGCCGTCGGCGTTGAAGATGGGCATGACGAGCAGGACGACGCCGTCGAGAAGGTCCTGGCGCGTCCGCGTGATGGCGATGTCGCGGAGCAGCATGAGCGAGGCGTCCTTGCCGGCGCATTCGCCGGCGTGGATGCAGTTCTGCACGAGCACCACGATCTTGCGGGTGTCTCTGGCGGCCTGCGGTGTGAACGTGCCGTCCTTCGCGGCGATGACCAGCGGCAGGTCGCGTCCCTGCGGCGTGACGCCGAACGTCGTGAGCCGGATCCAGTCGGATGAATCCGCGAGCCGCCGGCAGAAGTCCACCGTCTCCGCGTACCGCGGCGTCTGCGCGAAGTTCGTACGTTCCGCGGTGGTCAGCCACTCGGCCGGCACGTTCTTTGACGGA
>JBECKQ010000069.1:0-28724 GCA_040235375.1 Phycisphaerae bacterium
GTCAGGGTTCGCTCGGTCTGGGCGGCTGCGCCCGCGCTGCGGCCGTAGCTGCCGCCGATGCCGCCGAGGATGAGTACGGTCGATCCGGGCGCGCCGCCGGCGCCGACTCCGCCGCTCACCGAGCCGGAGTCGTTGGAGTAGGAGGCCTCGGTGGCGATCTTGTCATAGACGTACGTCTCCTGGCCTTCTTCCGATCGCGTCACGATGTTGGGCGAGCCGAGGGCCTCGATCACCTCCGCCTGACCCATGCCTTTGCGGATTTCCGCCTGCACCAGGCCGAGCGTGAACTGTCGCTCTCTTGCGGAGTGGAGCTGCCCGGAATGCCCGGCGGCAGTGCATCCCGCCAGAAGTATGACCAGCGTGCCGGAAACCAACTTTGCCAGAAGGCCGATTCGCATTGCCTCGCCTCCCTCAAGTCGAGGTCTTCCGTTGGACGGAGGGAACGACTCTCCGCGGAAGGACGCCGCCCGAGCGCCCTCGATTGTCGAACTATCCTACCGCGCCGGCCGACGTGCTCCAGCGAGAACGGTCGGCGATCCCGTGCTGCCCTTCCGCGGTCACCTTCCCGCCGCGGCCATCGACATGCAACGGAAAAGAAACAGCCTCGGGCGTGAGAAACGTCTTCCGGGGGCCGCGCGCGTGCGGCCGTACGCGTATTTCGAATGCTGTCATGCGAGCTGGAGGCTTTCTGCTCCGTTGGCTGGCATGATGGTATGTCCTGTACCGGCGTTGTTATTCTCTCGCGTGCCGTGGCTCTCCACTCAAAATCGCAACGGCTTGTTGACGATTGCGAACTCGCTGCGGCGAGTCTAGCATGCTGTCTCGGTGTGAGAATTCGAGAACCCGGGTCCGATCCGTAATCCACCATGCGTCGCATCGCCCGCAACTGGCTCGAGCGACATCAGCACCCCGTTTCGATCGCGCTTCATGCCGTGGGCATCCCCATGCTGATCGCCGGCCTCATACTCGCCGCATGGCAACTGTGGCACGGGCTGTGGCCGCTCTGGTGGCGGCCGGTGGTGCTGATCGTCGCCAGCTACATCCTCCAGTGGATCGGCCACCGGATTGAAGGAAACGACATGGGCGAGGTCGTGGCAATCAAGAGAGCGCTCGGCCGGCCGTATGTGGCCGTGTCTCCCCGTTTCGCGGACCCCTCGCCGGCACCGGGGGAAGCCGTGCACGAATCGACTGGACCGCACAACTGACCGCGCCGTTCGCCGGCGCCGGCGGCTGTTTCCGCACCGACCATTTGCGCATATCCTCTTGTCTGTGGAGACGATATCGTCACGCTCACGCGCCGGGCGCTGGTGGCTCGCAGCGGCTTTGCTCTGCTACTGCGGGCAGGCGCTGATCGGCATCGAGTGGGGTCTGCCGACGCGGGCCTGGGACCGGTGGCTTTTCGGCGGCAGTGAGGCGTGGAGCGGCCAGCGAATCGCGGAACTGGCCGGCGGGCAGGGCCGGGTCGCTGCCGAGGTGGCCGCCGACGTTGATGTGAACCCGCTCGACGGGGCCCGCGGCACGGTCGTGCTCAACAGGACACCTCCGCAGCAGGCGGAAATCTACCGGCGATACCGCCTGTACACGCAGCAGCCGGACGAAATGATCACGATGATGGCGCTGTCGGGCATGAGGCCGGGAGCGCTCCAGCTCGACCCCAAGCTCTACCAATACGGTGGACTGTACATCTATCCGGTCGGCGGCCTGATCGGTGCCGCCGGCGCGACCGGGCTGATCACCGTCCGCAGCGATCTGACCTACTACCTCGATCATCCTTCCGAGTTCGGCAAGTTCTATGTGACAGCCCGGCTGTACGCTGCGGCGTGGGGCGTCATCCTGGTGCTCGGCGTGTATGGCATCGGCCGGCGGATGGGCGGGCCCATGGCGGGCGGCTTGGCGGCGATTGTGACGGCACTCCTGCCGGTGGTGGCGTGCATGTCGCACGAGGCGAAGCCGCACCTGCCGGGTGCGGCGCTGATGATCGCCGCGGTGTGGTTCGCCTTGGCCGTGATGGATCGGCCGACGCGGTGGCGTTGGATGGGGTTGTTCGTGTGCTGCGGCGCGGCGTTCGGGATGGTGCTGAGCTCGCTGCCGATTTTCGTGCTGATCCCGCTGGCGGCCGCCCTGCACGCAGCCGGGTTGAGCAACCGGGCGGAGCCGCGCGAGGCCGGCCGGCGCTTTGACGTAATCGGATTCATCCGGCTGACAATCATCGGCTGCGCGGTGGCGATGGGCGTTTACCTGGTCACGAATCCGTACGTGGCCATCAACGCGATCGCGAATCCGGCGGTGCTGCGAAGCAACTTCGGCAACTCGCTGGCGATGTACGCGGTGTCGAGGATCGGCGAAGGATTCTTGCGCGTCGTTCAACTGACGGCGGAAGGCGCGACGTGGCCGGTGTTGATCGGCGGCGTGGTTGGTTGCGTGTACATGGTCCGGCGCGTCGGCCCGGCGGCATGGCTGGTTGTAGCGCCGGGCATCGTGTTCGCGGCGCAATTTATTCTGATCGGGGCGGGCAAGCCCGACGAGTACGGGCGGTTCGGCATCTTCTACGAATGCTTGCTGGCGATCGGCCTGGCATACGCGCTGAGCGCGATCGCGACGCGCGTGCCGAAGTGGCTGGCGGGCGTTGCGACGGCCGTGGTTCTGGCGTGGTGCCTGTGGGCGACGTCGGGGTATCTCTGGAGCTTTGGCGTGGATGCGGCGGGATCAGGCAGTCGCGCGGTTGCGGCGCAGGCGATTCGCAGTGAGCATCTCAGCGGCCTGAACGCCATCGCCGTAGCGGCCGAGCCGGCGCCCTACTCGTGCCCGCCGTTGGACTTCGCCGATGTGCGCGTCGTGTTATGCCGGAAGGGATCAAACGAGACCGTGCTCGAGCGGATCCAGGATTGGAGAACGGCGCTCGAGGCCGGCGCCGCGAGCGAAGTACCGAAGCAACTCGTCGCCGCGGTTGACGACCCCGGCGATCTGAACGCCGCCAGGCTGCACGCCCGCGTTACTGCATACGAGGTGTGCCCGTGGTTCCTGCCACCGTCGCGAATCAGTTGGGCCAACAAGCCGATCGTGATAATCGACGCATCGAACGATTGAGCAAATCCAACAAAAGCAAGGTGGAATCGTACTCGCGATCCGCTTATGGCTGCGTCGTTGGCTGGGCGACAGGTTCGACGGCCGGCGGCGGCTCTCCGACAATCTGGCGGTAGAGCTGCGCGATGGCCACGCTGTCCGGCATGGCGGTGACCGCGCGGCGAAGAAGCTCGGCAACGTCTTCCGGCTCGCCGCCGTGATCGACAACCTTGTCGATCAGTTCAATGGCCTGGGATTCGTTCCGCTCGTAAATGGCGATGTCGGCGGCGAGGAACCACGGACCGGGCTCGTCCGGAGCGAGTTCGAGGGCGCGGCGGCTCCACTGCTTCATATGGTCCGGAATGAGCCGGAAGATCCGGTTGAAGTTGTCGTACGCCATGCTGACGTAACGGTCGGCAACCAGCCGGTTGAACGTGTCGGCGTCCAACCGCCTGTTGTGCTCGCGAAGGATCTTCCGGGCGAAGTCCTCGTGTCCGGCGGCCAGGTGATAGACGACCAGGCGGCCGGCGAGCCCCTCGCGAAGCGCACGACCTTCCTGTGACGCGGGCAGAAGCTTGAGCGCCTCCTCGGCCGTGTCGATCGCAGGTTGCGGGTGCCCCGGATCGGCGAAATACAGGCCGTCGGCCAGCTCCGCATAGCAGGTCGGGCGGGCGAGCGGGGCCTCCGCCCCAAGCCGTCCATACAACGTGACCGCGGATTGCAGGTACGTAACCGCCTTGCCGTAGTCATTCGCCATGAACGCGGTGAGCGCCCCGAGGCGCAGCTTCTCCGGCGCCCATCGATCGGTCCACTCATCGGGATCCTCCACGTCCACCTGCTCGGCGGCCGCCTCGTAGATCGGGCCGGCAATCGCCTGGAACTGCTCGTCCTCGCCGAACTGCGGGAGCAGAACCGAGTAGCTGCTGGGAACCGGCTTTTCGCGAAGCGGCCTCGCTAGCAGATTGAGGATGGTTGCCGGAGGCAACGCGGCGCTCGCGGCGTTGACGTAATTCGCTGCCAGAACGGGGTCGTAGGGATGGCGACCGATCTGTCGGGCGAGGGCCGCCGCGGCTTCCTCGCGGTCCTGGGCGGCAGCTTCGAGATCGCCGTCGATGGCCGCGTACTGGGCGAGTGTCTGCCGGAACGCGAACTCGAGCCAGCCCGTGTTGAACCCGCCGGGAGCGACGGTGTTCAAGCGGTCGATGAGCATGGCGGCGGCGGCGAGATGCGCCTCGCTCGAGGCGCGATCGGCGGCGGCGAGTCGGGCACGCATCGGTTCGCCGGCTTCCTGCGCGCGCTGGCTGCGCTGGACGTACCGGGCCTGGAGATACGCGGCAGCGTTGAGCCGCGTCTGGATCAGATTGTCGAGCGCCACGAATTTGCGCTGCACGCTGAGGCGGTCGTCGTAGGCACGCGTGGCGAGGCTGACTGCATGGTCCCATTCGTTGGCCTTGGCCTGCGACTGCGCCTCCGCGGACGACCGTGCAGCCATGAAGTCGCGCTGGGCGAAGTCGGCAATCACGAAACAGAGGACGACCGCCCCCACGACGACGACCGCGGATAGCAGGCGGCTTCGACCGAGGGCGGCCTGAAGCCGGGGCGATTCCGGTCGGGCCATCGCCCAGATGAGTCCGATCACGCTGTAGAAGATCAGCGGCAGGCCCTCGATGCGCAGACCGACGCCGAAAAACTCCGCCACCAGAAGCCCGGCAAGCGCGGCGGCCAGGGCCGCGAGCGTCCAGCGCGCCCACCGCGAAGCAGTCTGGGGAACGGCGCGCTGCGCGGCATGAAGTGTCACAAGCATGGCACTAAGGAAAAGGACCACGCCGACGCTGCCCAGGTCGGCGCAAATCTCCAGCCATTCGTTGTGAGCGTGCGAGATGCGCGCCTCGAGCGCCTGCGGATCGGCCTCGACGTCGTCGCGAGCGAAGGTGTCGGCGAGCAGCGTGTAGCCGCCCTGGCCATAGCCGGTGGTCGGTCGCTGGCTGAACAGGTTGATGGCGTAGTCCCAAGCGTAGAAGCGAACACGCATCGACGCGCTGCGACCGGTGACCGAAGGCGCGTACCGCTGGCTGAAAAAGAATGCGCCGGCGACCACGAGCCCCACGACGGCCGCGGACACCGCGATCGTCTTGATCCTCCTTCGGCCGACGAAGAACGCCAAGGCAGCCAGGGAGACGCCGACGCCAATGGCCGGCCCGCGAGATTTCGTCAGGTAGAACGCGTACCCCAGGACGGCCAACCCCATCAGGGCGAGAATCACCGCCGCAATGCCGCGCACCGGCCGTTTGCCCGCCACGACAACTCCACTGCCGATGAAAAGCGATACCAGCAGAATCACACCAGGCAGCAGACATGCGGCAAGAAACAGCGGATTGCCGATCGGGTACGACGCGCGCAACCCCGGAATACGCTCGTCGTGATAGAGAACGGCCAACGCCGCGGTCGCCACGAGAACGATGAGCAGGGCGTGAGCGGCGATGACGGCCGCCCTGCGGTTCATCCCATAGGCCAGGGCGAAGGCCCACGTGACCTGCATCGCCAGCAGCACGGACCCGCCCAGCGCAAACTTCGGCGCCGGCGACCACAGCGCGGAGGCAAACGACCACGCGAGTAGTGCCAGAAGCAACCCCTGCGCCGCGTACGTCGGGTTGATATGCGCTTTGCCCGCCCGCCGGCCCGATCGTTGCTGAGCATCGAGCTCGTCGAGATCGATGACCGTGTCCGTCTCTGCGGCGCGATCGGCACCACGGGCGCCCGCCACCAGGCCGACGACCGCGATGATCACGCCCAGGGCCGCGGCCGTACCGGCGACAAGCGCCTTGATCGCCACGCCGTTCGGCGTCGGCTGGGAGTAATTGAGGTCGAGCACCTCGACGATCGCCAGCAGCGGCGAGTCCGGATTCCAATCCACGGCGCCGTACGGCAGAACGCGGTTCTTGCCCGCGCTGGTCAGCAGGCAGTTGCCGGCCACGGCGAGAATGAACAGCAGGATCATTACGACGTGAACGGGCTTGAGCTCGTCGGGATTGGTGATGCGGATCATCCCCATGATGTTACGGCGCGATCCACAGAGTGTTCGGAGTGTTGCCTCGTTGATTCGATCCCAGCGCGTAGGCGAACAGCAGGTCGCCGAGCCGATTCAGGTACGCGATGACGAGCGGATCGACGTTTTCGACCGCGCCAAGGCCTACAACCGCACGCTCGGCGCGGCGGCAGACGGTACGGGCGTGATGAAATCGCGCCGCAAGCTCGCAGCCGCCGGGAAGCACGAAGTGCGTCAGCGGATCGAGCTCGGCTGTTACACGGTCGAGACGTTCTTCGAGCGCGGCGACGTGCCTGGGGAGCACCGCGTGCCCGGGCGGCTTATCGCCGCCAGTGGCGAGCTGCGCGCCGAGGATGAAGAGGTCGCTTTGTATCGCACGAAGGTCGTCGGACCAGTCGGCGTGCGGGCAGGCGGCCAGGGCGACCCCGACGCACGCGTTGAGCTCGTCGACGTTGCCGTAGCAGGCCACGCGCGGGTCGGCCTTGGAGAGCCGCCGCCCTCCGATAAGGCCCGTCTCGCCGCTGTCGCCTGTCTTCGTGTAGAACTTCATGAGTCGCCTCTTCAAACCGGCAAGGGCACATTATAAGTGCGGCCGGGCAGCGTGAAAGACACTGTGGCACACGCTTCTTGTGGCACGGGCAGGATGCCCGTGCCACTTGGAGGCCTGCTCAAAGAGCAGTGGCACACGGAATACGGGGCTCCACCCACTCAAGACTGAACACTGAAAACTGTATCAGCCGCCGCGCATGCGCCACCAGCAGAGCGAAAGCAATGCGAACAGCAGATCGCCGTGGTCGGCGCGGCGACTGCAATGATCGTCGTAGATTCGAGAAACGCCGGCGTGGTCGAGGATACCGAGACTCTCGATCCGGTCGCGCGTGACGACGCCGGCGAACACGTCGCGCAGCGGACCACGGAGGAATTCGCCGATCGGAAGCTCGAAGCCCATCTTCGGGCGCTCAATGATCTCGTCCGGCAGTCGACCGCGGTACGCATCCACCAGAATGCGTTTGCGCAGCCCACGGTGGATCTTGTAGCGAACCGGCAGCGCGAGCGCGAGCTCCACCACGTCGGGATCGAGGAAGGGTACGCGCACCTCGAGCGATTCGTGCATGCTGGCGAAGTCTACCTTGTGGAGCATGTCGCCCGGCAGGCCGTAGCGCAGGTCGAAGGCAAGCACGCGATTAAGATCATCGTCCGGGTTAAGACCCGCGGTCAGCTCGTTGAAGACGGCGCGGATGCGCTGCATCGCGGGCTCCACGAACGTATCGGCCTTGAGAATCGTCTCCGCCTCGGGTGCGAGGATGCGCGACCACGCGAGATGCCGGCCCGCCACGTCGGCGCCCGCCGCGCGCAACAGCTTGCGAAGTTGACGCATGCGATTCTTCGCCGTCGATGTTTTCGCGACAGGCGCAGAGCCGGCGATCGGCTCGATGAACAGGGCGCGAAGCCACGACGGCAAGCGGGTGTATGCGGCGAGCGAGTCATGCCCGAGATATCGCCAGTATCCGCCGAACAGCTCGTCGCCGCCGTCGCCGCTCAAACATACGGTGACACGGCCGCGAGCAAGTCGCGACACGACCGCCGTCGGTAGAAGCGAGCTGTCGAAAAAGGGCTCGCCCAGACGATCGAGCAACGGTTCGAGTGCCTCGAGCACGTCCGCGTAGCGCAGGCGAAGCTCGTGATGCGTCGCGCCGATCCGCGACGCGGCGAGCCGGGCGAAGTCCGTCTCATCGAACCGCTCGTGATCGAGAAACCCGATGGAAAACGTGTCGATCGACTCCGGCGAGGCCTCGGCCAGATGCGTGGCGACGATCGTCGAATCGAGCCCGCCGGACAGAAACGCGCCGAGCGGCACATCGGCCGGCCTGCGCCGCGCGACGGCCTGGAAAAGTGCCGCTCGTACCCGCCGGCACGCCTCCGTGTAGTCGAGCGCATCGCGACCGCGAACGGCCTTGACGGCATCGTAGTACCGAGCAGGCGCCTTGAACCCTTCGTGGTCGAACCGCGCGTATTGCCCGGGCCCCAGGCGGGAGGCGTGCGAATAGATCGTGTCCGGCGCGGCGAAGTATCCGAAGAGCAGGTAGTGAAGCAACGATGGCGTGTCTACGTCGCGGAGCCACGGGCCGAGGTCGCGCAGCGCGCTCATCTCACTGGCAACATACAGCCGATGGTCATGGCTCGCGTACAAAAGAGGCTTGATGCCGAAGCGATCGCGCGCCAGGAATCCGCGCTGCTCTGCCAGATCGACGAACGCAAGGGCGAACATCCCGTTGAATCGCGGCAGCGCCTCGACGCCCCACTGTGCGCACGCGGCGGCAACGACTTCCGTATCCGTTTCGGTGCGGAACGTGTGGCCGGCCGCGGCGAGCCGAGCGCGCAGCTCGCGAAAGTTGTAGACCTCGCCGTTATAGGCAAGGAGGTACCGACCGCCCGCGTAAAGGAAAGGCTGCCGCCCGGCGAGCGTGGGGTCCATGATCGCCAGGCGCACGGCCGCGAAACCGAGCGAAAAGCCCCTGCCGTGGCAGACGAGCACGCCGGCGTCGTCCGGGCCGCGGCGCCGCATGTTGTCGCAGGCACATCGAAGGACTTCGGGCGGGATCGACGCACTCTGAAAGCCGATGACTGCCGCGATACCGCACATGCACGATCGACTCTGATGCTACCCCCGCGTCGACGCGGACTGGCTTGGGGGCGGAACGGGAAGAGGCTCGCCGAGGCTGCGGAGCTTGTCCGCCACGTCCTTCTGATTGGGATCGAGCCGGTACGAGCGGATCAACTCATTAACACCGGCGCGTTGCCGGCCGCAGCGGATCAGGAAAAGGCCCAGCTCCTTGTGGGCCAAGGGGCTCTTTGGCTCCATGGCCACCCCCTGCCGCAATCGCAGAAGCGCGTTGTCCAGGTCGCCGCGTTCCTCGTATTCGCGCGCGAGCCAGATCTGCTGCTTCGCGGATGGGCCGACATAACTGGCGGCCCAGTGGGCGGTGCGCAGGGCCTCCTCGAACTGGCCCTTCAGCTCGAGAGCGCGGTTCTTGCCCATCAGAGACGCCTGGTAACCCGGCGCGGCCGTGATCGACTTGTCGTAGTAGCCGATCGCCCGATCCGCCTCGCGCATGCCGGCGGCGTGATTCTCGAGCTCGAACTGATGCCGGGCGAGCATCGTCGAGCACACGCCGAGGTCGTGCAGGTTCGCGGGATCGCCGGGCTTCTTGGCGTTCGCCTGCTCGAACAGGTGGCGCGCGGCTCCCCACTCGCCGTCAACGACGGCCCGCTGCCCTTCGATCCTGAGCTGGCGGTAGGATGGCCCGCAGCCGGCAACGCTCAAGGCCGCAAACGCGAAGATGACTACCGAGGTCCACCTGATCGAAGTCTGGTACGTGGCGTACATGGCAATGCCTCATCCGTGAGATGTTCTTTTCGATACCGTGCTCGGGCAGCGGCGGACGCGTCTGCATGCCGGAATCCGCCGGGCTGGCTATCATCCACCGCTCGGAACTCTACAGTCAAGTGCGCCGAGCGAACCACGCTTTCGCGGAAACCAGCTATAACAGGGACACGTCATGCCTGCCAGTAGATTCGCGATTCTACACCACCGCGTCGGCGGAGGCGAGCACTGGGACCTGCTGATCGCGAAGCCGGAAGCGCACTTCGACCGGGCCGATGAGCGGGAGCTCACCACGTGGCAGCTCGCGGCGGACCCGTTCGCCGGGGACGGCACGGCCATCGCGGCGACGCGCATCGCCGACCATCGCAATGTCTACCTGGATTACGAAGGCCCCGTACCCGGCAACCGCGGCGAGGTCACGCATCTGGACGGCGGCGCGTGTGAAATTCTCGAATCGGGCGAGTCTGTCTGGCGGTTTCGTCTGGCCGGCGCCCGGCTGCGGGGCGTCTATGCGCTGACCCTCGCGGAGGCGGGCTTCTGGACGCTGGCGCAGTCGATCGGGCAGTGAGCGGACCGGGTCAGATGTTCTCCATGACCCACTGCATGGCGTGGCGGGTCAGCTCGGTGCTGTTCTTGAGGTGCATCTTGGCCTTGATCCCCTCGCGGTGCGTCTCGATGGTCTTGACGCTGAGGAAGAGCCTGTCGGCGATCTGCCGCGTGGTCATGCCGCGGCCGATCATCTCGAAGACCTCGAGCTCGCGATCGCTGAGGACGTCCACCGGCGAGCCGCCGACCTGCTCGCCGCCGCGGGCGCGCTGGAGCATGTGGCTGGTCATGGCCTCGCTCAGGTAGATCTTGCCGCGGAGTACCTGGCGGATGGCGCTGACGATGTTCTTGATCGCCTCTTCCTTGTTGATGTAGCCCATGGCGCCGGCGTGCAGGGCGCGCTCGGCGTACAGGCTCTCGTCGTACATGGAAGACACGAGCATCTTCGTGTTCATCTTGCGGGACTTGATCTGCTTGATGAGCTCGAGGCCGCTGCCCGACTTCATCGAGATGTCGATGATGGCCAGATCGGGCTTGAGCGTATCGACTTGGCGAAGTGCTTCGGAGATGTCGCCGGCTTCTCCGCAAACCCGGAGATCGGCCTCGGCCTCGATGATCTCACGCAGTCCGCGCCGCACGATGGGGTGGTCGTCAACGATCAGGACAGCGACCGCACTACTTGCCGGTTGAATCGCTGGCATGTCCGCGCATCCCTTCAGTTTCTAACCTACAGATTACCGAAGTTCCCTCTCCTTGTGAAGCCTCAATGTCCAATGAGGTCCCGATCGCCCGGGCGCGATACTGCATGATCCCCAGCCCGACGCCGCCGGAGCGGGGACGCGGTTCGGGCAGTCCGCAGCCATCATCCTGGATTCTCAGCGTGACATGGTGGGGGTCACGGCGAAGGCTGATGGCGATTCGACCGGCCCCGGCATGGCGAACCGCGTTGCTGACTGCTTCCTGGGCGATGAGATAGAGCTGCGTGGCGGTCGCGTTGTCGCTGAGGCAGATTCTGGCGGAGCATGACACCTCGCAGGGTATTCCTGACCGCCTGGTGATGTCCTGCGCAAGGGCTCGCAACGCGGCGGGCAGCTCGCTCGCGTCCACCTCGATGGGCGTCAGGCCCCTGGCCAGCGCCCGCACCTGGGCGTGGGCGGCGGTGAGCTGCTGCACAAGCTCGAGCACGGCGCCGGCCTCTGGCGAATCGGCGGATCTCAGCCGTTGGTACAACGTTCCGGTCAACATCGCCGCCCCCGTCAATTGCTGGCCGAGGTTGTCGTGCAGCTCGCGGCCGATCCGTCGCTGCTCCCGGAGAACGGCCTCGGCGATCTGTTGCGCGCGCTCTTTCGACTCGGTGATATCCTTCACGAAGACGTAGTGGTGGCCGGCGGCGGCCCGCCACAGCACGATGTGCAGGTGGACGATCGACCCGTCACGACGGAGGGCGCGTGCATCGGATTCCGCGGAATCGCCGCTGGCCATCCGCTCGAGAGCCTGCCATGCGCGCTTTCGGTCGGCCGGATGGATAATATCCAGCCACGGGCTGCCGACCAGTTCCCACGGCGAGCTTTTGAGCAGATCGACAAACGTCCGGTTTACCGCAAGGTAGCGGCCTTGGTGGTCGATTCTCGCGATGCCCTCGGTGGCATGTTCGAGCGACAGGTTGATCTGCCGTAGTTCGGCCTCGGCGCGCCGGCACTCCGTGTTGTCCGCCAGCAACGTGATGGTGCGCAGCGGCTTGCCGTTGTCATCCCGGATCAGCGATACGCTCGCCGTGCACCACACGATTTCGCCGTCGCGGCGTAGGAAGCGTTGCTCTGACTGGTAGGAGCGGAGCCTCCCGCTGCACAAATCCCGGAAGAGCTCCTCGTCCGCCCGGGCATCGTCCGGATGGGCAAACGTGGAAAGCGGCTTGCCCACCAGCTCGCCCGCTTCGCGCCCCAGCATATGGTTGAGCGTTCCATTGGTACGCAGAAGCCGCTGATGTCCGCCGGCTTCCGCGATGGCGATGCCGATCGCGGCGTTCTTGAAGACTGCGCGAAGCCGTTGCTCGCTGCTGCGGAGGGCGGCCGCGGCGCGCTCGCGCTCGATAACGCGGCCGAGTTGCGTGCAGATGCTGGCCATCGACTCGGCCAGACGCGGCAACTCCTCTACAGATGGCTCGGCAAAAAACTCGAGGACCGCTCGAACCCGCTCGCCAACGACAACCGGATACGCGACGGCCATCAGACCTTCCGCCTCGGCGGCGTTCGCCCCGCGAGACTGTAGTTCCGCCGAAGCGTCCGCCGCCCATTCGGGCTCGCCGGTCGCGAACACCCGTCCCGGCAGACCCTCGCCGCGGCGCAGCGGCGCTGCCAGCATCGCCTCGTGAAGCTGTTCGAATCGTCCCGGCGAATCCTGGTAGCTGGTCGCTACCGGTGCGAGAAGCGTGACGTCATCATCGGATACAACGTAACCGTGTCCGAAGCACCATCCGTTGTGGCGACTCACCCGTTCCAATACGAAATCCAGGATCTCGGTGAAGGACTCGGCACTGTTGGCGGCCGACGCGACCTCGTGCAGCAGTTTGATGAGAGCGGTGCGCTCGGCAACGCGGTCCTCGAGCGTCTCGTTCATCGACAGAAGGTTCGACTCGGCACACTTGTGCTGTTCGATGTCGGTGCACGTGCCGAACCACTGAACGATGCGGCCATCGGCGTCGCGGATCGGCCGGGCCTTGGCGGCGCACCAGCGGTAGCCTTCGTCGGCCCGACGGAGACGAAGCTCGGCCTGAAAGGGCTCGCCGATTTCGCTCGCGCGTTGCGTGACGGTCCGGACCTGATCCAGGTCCTCGGGATGCAGGACCCGCGTCCAGCCGAAGCCGTAGGCCGCGTGTGAAGGAAGGCCCGTCAAATCGGTGAAGCGGCGATTCACGTAGTGGCATTGCATGTCGGGCCCGACACTGAAAATGATGTCCGGTACCGTCTCTGCCATGATCCGGAAACGTTCCTCGCTCTCCCGAACGGCGACCTCGGTACGTTTCTCTGTGGTGATGTCTCGTATGGTGACGAGCGCGAACAGGAGCTCGCCCGTTTCGTTGTAGATGGGAGCCCCACCGAAGCTGCCGATCCAGGTCCGGCCGTTATCGCGGCGTCGCAACTCGTGCTCGACGTTGGCGAAGCGCTCACCGCGCCGGGCGCGGGCGAAAGGCCATTGCTGGACATCGATCGCCTCTCCATCAAGCGTACGCAGTTCAAAACGGTGCGCCAGATCGGTGACGGATGCTCGAACCTGCTCGGCATGGGCATAACCGCACATGCGCTGGGCCGCGGAGTTCATGACTACGATCCGTCCCGCAGGGTCGGCGATGACGATCCCTTCGGAGATACCGGCAACAACGGCCTGCAACTGTGCGAGACCCCTTGCAGCGGATCCTTTCGCCAGCTGGGCTTCGCGAACGGCACGCCGGCGACTCTCAATCTCGCGGCGCAGCCGCCGCTTGGCGCCGTTGGCCTCGGCCGGGCGTTCGCGCGCCGACCGCTGCCGGTCGCTCACGTGGCTTCGGCTCACCACCGCTCCGAGCACAGCGGCAACCTCATCCGGGGGGACGGACATGCCGGCGTTTTCTCCCTCGCCCGCGTCGGGGCTGCCCTGCTGATCTCCCACAACCAGTACGGCGAGGCTCGGGTCGGCCGATCGGATTTGAGCGAGGACCTGCGCCGTCCCGCCCGCGACCGATGCCGCGTCGACGACGGCCGCGACGTACCGACTTTTGCGCAGGCGGTCAACCACCACCGGAGCCGCAGCAACTTCAACCTCGAAACCCTGCTGCCAGAGAATGTCAGCGAGGGCCGCCGCCGCGCGATCGTCCCCCTCGGCGATCATGAGAACGCGATGCGCGCCATCGGCCCGATAGGGCGCCGTGCCGGCGAGATCGCCGTTCTCCAGTGCCTTCCATGGCCCTCGCGGCTGCGGTGCTGAAGGGAGATGAAGATGTTCATCGCCGGCGAACGCTCCCGGCGGTATGCGTGGTCGGCGTGCGAATCCGCGGCGCTCTCGATTCATACTTCCGCCTTCCGGCGAGGCTGCTTTCTTATGTGACATGCCGCGACACTGACGGCTGCGCCTGGAGGACACGGCCACCGGCAGCTGGCGCGGAAATCCCCGGTCGACGATACGTCCCACCGGCGGTACGGCTCCCCGGCGCTTTTCACCATGATGACGCTGACCCAAGGGACCAGTCTTCACCGCGCCGAGAATCAGCGTGTGTTGTCCGATGCCCGCGAACCTTCCCAGCACGGCATGTTAACGCGCCGCGCGTTGTCATCAAAGACAATTCGATCGTTGCCGCAAGCACAAGCTGACCCCGCGCACTCAGCGCACGTGTCAGGTTTTTTATCGCCGCGCGTCTGGCAATCAGGAATGTGACAAGACAACAGGCCCATTCGCAAGCTCCGTGATCATACTGCATTAGAGATGGAGAGACCTGTTTCTAGGAAAAACACCTAGACAGGCCGCGGGCATCGTCCTAGCGGATTTACGGTCTGCGACCTGATTTCCCGAAGGTCAATCGTGATGTATGTTTAGAGTGAAGGTTGCACAATAATCGGACGAACGCGGCGAATCACGGCGGCCACAGCGGCGTTATCCGCGGAGGAAGATCGGGGGCCAGGCCCAAAGGGTCGTCGCAAACGAAGGGTTCTTCGTCCGCCATCCCCAGGTCGGGGTCGTAATGGTGCCCCTTCCGCCGCTCGCAACGAAGCGGGTTGAGCTCGCGATGAACCGGCCCCGACCTATGCTTTCCTCCGGCCCGGTCTGCTCACATCGAACGGCAGCCCGTGGAAGGTAAATACGCGTTAGCCCTGGCGCGGCCGGCTGGGAGGCCGCGCCGATGTCGCCACGGGAGGGTAACAACCGGCGAGGGAAGGGAGTCCCTTCACACAAGGCCCAAGGCTGATACACAGAACCATGTTTGTTAGAAACCACATGAGCATCGACCCGGTGACGGTTTCACCTGACACCCCCCTGCCGACCATCGCATCTCTGATGGCCGAGCGGGAGGTCCGACAAGTGCCGGTGATAGACGAAGAGAGACGACTTCTGGGTTTGATCACGGATCGCCAGGTGGATGGCGCCGGCCACAACGGCCGCGCGACCGGGCGGACAGCGCGGGACGTGATGACCGTCAATCCGGTGGCCACGTTCAGCGATGCTCCGCTGGGTAAGGCCTTGCGGCTGATTTGCGAAAACAAGGTTCGCGCCCTGCCGGTGCTCGATCCCGCCGGTCGAGTCGTGGGGATCATCACGCGGCGCGATTTCCTCGAAGTCATGTATCGCCTGCTGGCCCTCGATCGGGAAGGATGCTGCATCGAGTTGGGCCTCCAGGACTACAAGGACGACGTGGCCACGGCCATGAACGTCCTGCGCGAGCAGGATACGGAGCTGCTGAGCGCGGTGGCCTCCTGCGTTCGCGACGACGGCGACGAACCGGCGCTGTATCTGCGCGTCAGCAGGCACAATTCCCGGCGCGTGGAGGCGGCGTTGTCTCGCGCCGGACTCATCCTGCTCGAGCCGGAGAGCGAGGACCACAGCGAGAGAGAGATGAGGAAGGCCATCGCGGGCAACGGGAGCACAGTGCGTTCATGAACGAGCCCAAGCAGATCGATGTCGACGCCCTGCAAGTGGCCGTGGACGACTGGGTCATCGGGCAATACCGCGAGGACGCCGGGGCGTTCATCGAGTGGTTTGGCGTTAACCGCAGCATGATGGGGTACGTGGTGGGCGACGATCGCCTGCGCCGCCTGCTGACCGGCCTGGTTCTCTGTCCGCATTGTCACTACGCATTTCGCGTCTCGCCCCTGGGAGAGGACGATGACCGGCGCTGCATGTACAAGGTGTTCGTCGATGCCGCCGGCCCTCGCGTGTAGCGGTCACAACCGCGCTTGACATTCCGCACGACCCGCGTGACGATCGGCAATCAAGCCGGCTTCATGCGGAGTTTTTTCATGCGCCAGCGCGGTCATCTCCAGGTCAAGGATCTGTCGCTGTCCCTCGGGAATCGACCGATTCTGCAGGACGTGAACGCCGAGTTCCATCCGGGCCGTGTACACGCCATTATCGGTCCCAACGGGGCTGGCAAATCGACGCTGGCGAGCGCGATCATGGGGCTCAGCGGCTACAGGCACCACGAGGGGGATATCCTCCTCGACGGCGAGTCGATCCGGGACATGCCGCTCGACGAGCGCGCACGGCGCGGCATCACGCTGGGATGGCAGGAGCCGGCACGGTACGAGGGGCTGTCCGTACGCAACTTCATCATGGCGGGTGTCCGGAACGGGCGAAACGAGGAGCGGCTGCGAAGCGCGCTCGACCGCGTGGGCCTCGAACCCGACACCTACCTGAAGCGGGCCGTGGACAAGACGTTGAGCGGCGGCGAGCGCAAGCGGATCGAGCTGGCGTCGATTCTGGCGATGGAACCGGCCGTCGTGCTGATGGATGAGCCGGATTCAGGGATCGACGTGGACGCGTTGAACCGCATATTCGCGACACTCCGGCAGCTCCGCCAGCGCGGCGCAACCGTGATCCTGATCACGCACAGCCTCACCGTGCTGCGCAATGCGGAGGATGCCTTCCTCTTGTGCTGCGGGAAGCTGATCGACACCGGATCGGTTGACAAGATCGGCGGATATTTCGAACGTCAGTGCATTCCCTGCGATCACCATAACGGGCGGGAAGCCGACGAGGAGCCACCGGCCGCGGAATCATGACCACGCTTTCCACCATCAAATCCCTGTACCAGTCGATCGACATGCACGAGCCCGGCCCCGAGGTGGCCCGCGTCGTCGTGCACCACAACAAGGTCCTGCGAACGCACCTGGTGCAGGGCCTGGAGATCGAAGCGGCCGAGCATCCGGACGGCGTCGAGGCCCACGTCGTGGTGCGGGACAACGTGCGCATCCAGCAGCCCGTGCACATGTGCTTCGGCATGCTCCCCGAGCGCGGCTTGCAGCGCATCAAGCTGAACGTTCGCATGGAACCGGGCTCGAAGGCATCCCTGCTGGCCCACTGTACGTTCCCCAACGCCGTCCAAGTCCGTCACGAGATGGACGCGGAAATTCGGGTCGAGGACGGAGCGGAATACTCGTACTTCGAAAGGCACGTGCACGGCCGCGCGGGCGGCGTGCTCGTTCTTCCGAAGGCCCGCGTGCAGGTGGACGCCGACGCCCGCTTCAAGACCGAGTTCGAGCTGATCAAGGGCTACGTCGGGCGGATCGACGTCGATTACGAAACGCACGTCGGCGCGCGAAGCGTGCTCGAAATGGTGGCGCGGATCAGCGGGCATGGCGATGACCGGATTCGCATCAACGAGAAGGGGTGGCTCGACGGTGAGCACGCCCGCGGCGTCCTGACCAGCTATATCGCGGTGCGCGACCGGGCGCGGGCGGACATCCACAACACGCTGATCGCCACGGCGCCGTACGCGCGCGGACACGTCGACTGCAAGGAGATCGTCCAGGACGAAGCGATGGCGTCGGCGATTCCCGTCGTCGAGGTGAAACACCCGAAGGCGCACGTCACCCATGAGGCCTCCATCGGCAGCGTCGACTCCAAGCAGCTCGAGACGCTCATGTCGCGCGGCCTGACGGAAGACGACGCCGTCGAGCTGATCATCCAGGGACTGCTGAGCTGACCGGGCGCCATGGGGCGCTCGGATACCCGATAGAAGTGCTGCCGGCAGGACGATCGCGCAATCGGGCGCGGCGATCGTTCGACGGCGCAGTCGAATTCGGTCCCTTCACGAGAACGATCAATTCAGGAGGACGGCGGATGAGACTCAGCGTCATAGGTATGGCACTCGCAGGGGCGATTCTCTGGGGAGTGTTCGGCCTGTTTCTGGTCGGGCTGGCCAACCTCGCCTGGAAGGGCTATGGGCAATCGTTCCTCGACGTGATGGCAAGCATCTATCCCGGCTACCGCGCCACGCCCAGCTTCGGCCAGGTGATTGTCGGCACGCTGTACGCACTGGTGGACGGCTTCGTGGGCGGCGCCATCTTCGCCTGGTTGTACAACGGGTTCTCCGGCCAGTCGGCGACGCCGCCGGTAGATTGATACGCAACCCGTCACCGCCCGTCGCCACGCGCGGCAAGGTCAATCCGCCTTGCCGCGCACTTGGTTCAGCAGCCACCGGGCGGCCTGGTCGACCGTTTTCTTGTCCTGCTCGCGATCGACCATGGCGTTCGCCCGGCGCATGACCTCGACGGGGATGGCGCGGATCAGCGGGCTCAGCGCCTCGACGACCCCGGGGCGCCGGGCCGCCGACTCGGACAGGAGGAGAACGGCGTCGTACGGCGGAATCGCGTGGCGCGGGTCCGCCAGAACGACCAGGTGGTAAGCGGCCATGCGGCCGTCGCTGGTGAAGGCCGATATCACATCAACTTCCTTGTCGCGCAACGCCTCGTACATGAACGTCGAGTCGTAGCTGATCTGATCGGCGAAGTGCAGCTTGTAGTCATCGCGTATCCTTCTCCACTCGGGCCGGCCGAAGAACTCGTAATCGCCGGCGATGGTCATGGCGGGCGCGTGAGGGGCCAGGTCGCCGATCGTGCGGATATGGAGCCGGTCGGCCTCGCTGCGACGCATCGCCAGCGCATAGGCGTTTTCGAATCCCAGAGGGCCGAGGCAACGAATGCCGTGCTCCCGGCGCAGCCAGCGCGTCACTTCGTGGAGCACGGTTTGGGCGTCTGCGGCTGTGTCACGCTTCATGTAGTTGGCCCAGATCGTGCCGGTGTAGTCCACGTAGCAGTCGATCTCTCCGTTGGCCAGCGCGTCAAAGACGACTGTTGAGCCGAGGCTTTCCTTCTTCCGGGCCGTAAAGCCGGCGCCTTCCAGAAGGTCGGTGATCGCGGTGGCGAGAATGTACTGCTCCGTGAACGTCTTCGCGCCGACGAGCAGCACGTTCTCACCGGTGACGGCCGCTTCTGGACGGCTGAACCAGCGCGTCGCCTTCGGAGCGATCATGCCGCCGACAAAGACGACGGCCAGTATGGTGCCCGCAATGATGCCGAGCGCTCGCCTGCGCTTCTCTACCGCTCGCTGAACGCCGCCGAGGAGCAGGTCGAGCAGCATGGCAAGCACCGCGGCGGCGACGCACCCGAACAGGACGGCCGTCCAGTTCCGCGTCTGGAGACCACGGAAAATGTAGTTCCCCAGGCACCGCTGACCGACCGGTGTGGCCAGCGTCGCGATGCCGACGACCCAGACCGTCGCCGTGCGGATGCCGGCGATGATCACCGGCGCCGCCAGCGGCAACTCGACGCGCCAGAGCACCTGGCGCGGCGTCATGCCCACGCCTCGGGCCGCCTCGGTGAGCGACGGTTCAACGCCGAGAATACCGGTTACGGCGTTGCGAACGACGGGCAGCATGCTGTACAGCGTGAGAGCGATAACGGTCGGATAGAAACCGAGGGCGGAAATCTCCACGCCAAACCAGCGGGCGGATATCGCGCCCAGCACGGCCAGCAGAGGCACCATGAGAGCAAGCAGCGCCAAACTGGGAATCGTCTGCACGATGCTGACTGCCGTCAGCGTCGGGTAGCGCAGCCGGGGATGCTTCACAATGTAAATGGCCAGCGGCAGGCTGAGGCCGATGCCGATCACCAGCGGAATCACCGTGATCATCAGGTGGTTCGCCAGGTTGGCCGGCAGTATCTCGAATTGCTCGCGTATGTTCTCGGTCATGAGGCTTCACCGGCCGACTCGACCATCCGCTCCAGGTGATCGGCCTGTCGCTTGGGCATGTCCATCAGTTGCCGGGTGTATTCGTGCTGGGAATTGACCAGGAGCTCGTAGGGGGTACCGCGGTCGACGATCCGCCCGCCATTCATGACGGCGATCCGATCGGCCATCAGCAGCGCCTCGGTCACGTCGTGCGTGACCATGACGGTGGTCAGGCCAAGACGGCGGTGGATGCGCCTGAACTCCTGCTGAAGGCCGTCGCGCGTGAGCGGGTCGAGCGCTCCGAACGGTTCGTCCATCAACATGATCCGGGGGCGCGCGGCCAGCGCCCGGGCGAGTCCGACACGCTGGCGCTGCCCACCGGAGAGATGCCGCGGAAACCGGCCGCGATAGTCGTCCGGGGGCAGTCCTACCATCTCCAACAGTTCGTCGGTGCGCTGGTCGATGTCGACACGCTTCCAGCGCAACAGTTCCGGCACGACGGCGACGTTCTCCTGCACGGTTCGGTGGGGAAACAGGCCGATGCCCTGAAAAACGTAGCCGATACGCCGCCGAAGCGCAACGGGATCGATCGAGACGGCGTCCTGGCCATCGACGAGAATCGTGCCGCGGGAGGGCTCGATGAGGCGGTTGATCATCTTGAGGGTGGTCGTCTTGCCGCAGCCGGACTCGCCGAGCAGAACGAGAAGCTCCCCCGTGCCGACGTGCAAGTCGACACCCTCAACGGCAAAAGTTGCGCCGCCGTCGTACGTTTTGTAGACGGACTGAACGTTGATCATGAAAACACCGGCCCACCTTAATGGCCTTCCAGGAGACTGTCGTGAGGGAGGCGATTATAGCGGCGATCCGCAGGAGCGGGCGGCCGGACGCGCCCGTAGGGCGGGATGCTCGAAGAAGCCTGCGCAATCCGCACATGCCTAGCACCCTGGCCGACGACGCGACGAAAAAAAACAGGACGCTTTTCCGCAGGCAGGGGATCACTGCCGCGTTTAACGGGCGGTCGGCAATTGAGCCGGCCGAAAAGGGGCATTAACTGGAGATTGCTGACGTTTAGCTATGCAGGAAAGGTTGGTGTGACGATGAAGCGGCTCGTGGCTGTACTAGCCAGCGTATGCTTGTTGTATGCCGTATACCCGGCGGCAGCGAAGGGACCTGGGATGTCGAAGCAAGGCAATGGCCCCGGATTGAACCAGCAAGACAACATCACGCGTACCGTAACGAATATCGAGAACGGGGTACGCATCGAGGTCTCAACGGATGATCCGGCGCTTGTGCAGCGCATCCAGGAGCGACATGCCGAATCCGCCAACCATCCCCGAGGCCGCATGTTCAAGAACGTCACTCGCACCGTGACGGACACGGACACCGGCGTCGTCATCGAAATGACCTCGGACGATCCGGATGTCGTCGCCCAACTCCAGAAGCGGTTTGCGGAAGGCAGTGGCCCGGGATTCGGTCGCTGGAACCGCGGCCCGCGCGGTCCGATGGCACCCATCGAAGGGGCCGTCCACGAGGTCACGAACCTCGACAACGGCGTGTCGATCACGATTACGTCCGACGATCCGGCAGCCGTGCAAAAGATCCAGGAACGATTCACGCAGCAGAATCTGAACCAGCAGGCTCAGACCCAACAGAACGGCAAGGTCGCCCGGCAGCGCGGGCAGCGTGGCACGGGCATGGGTCAGGGCCGCCACCGTGGTATGCGTCACCGGGGTAACGGCCCCGGACCGCAGGGCTTCGGCCTGATGCGCCCGATCGAAGGTACCGAACGGACCGTCACGACGCTGGACAACGGCGTGCAGATCGACATCACGTCGGAAGACCCCCAGGTCGTCAAGGAGTTGCAGGAGCGGTTCGCGAAGATGCCGGCCAGTCCAAAGGAGTGCCCGCGTGCCGCCCAGAAGGCCCCTGCGGGTGAGGACGTTGGCTCGAACTCGCTACCGTAGCAGTAGGTAAATTGCTTGGAATTCGCGGGTGGCACGGCCTGGCGACGCCGGACCGTGCCAGCCCGCATTCTGGAGCACAGATATTCCGCCTGTGTACACGGGCTGAACGCCCGTGCCACGGTTGCGCCCCCGAAAAGCAGGGGCGTGTCTTTACGCTGACTGTTTCTGACGGCGTGTCCAGGGGGAGTCCCGGTTGGCGGGCAGTGACACCACCCTAGAAAAGTGCGACACTGCGGGCGTTGTGAGTCCAAACGCCGAAGAATACGGTGCCGCACCGACTGAACCTTCGGCCGTTCCGCCGGTGACCGATGAGTCCCTGATGTCCGCGGTCGCCGCCGGTGATCTCGATGCGCTCGGCGAGCTTGTCCGCCGGCATCAGGATGTTGCCATTCGGCTTGCGCGCCGGTTGACCGGGGACACCGCGTCGGCTGACGACATCGCCCAGGATGCTTTCATTCGCGTCTATCGCGCGGCGAGCCGCTACCGGCCGCAGTCCAGATTCACCACCTGGCTGTACCGAATCATCGTCAACCTCGCCTGGGATCATCGCCGCAGAACTCGCACGCAGATCGCACAGTCATCCGAACAGCACATTGCCGAATCGGCCGATCCGGCCCAGGACCTGTCCCTGGCCGAAACGCAGAATGCGGTGAGGGCCGCCGTGCAGTCCCTTCCTCACCGCCAGCGGGTGGCCATCGTGCTGCATCGCTTCGAAGGCCAATCCGTGCGGCAGATCGCGAGGATTACGGGCTGGTCCGAATCGGCCGTCGAATCGTGCCTGGTGCGGGCGTACCGCCAACTGAGGCGGGATCTGGCACATTGGGGGACGATTCAGGAAAAAAAAGCCGCAGGATGACAGGGAGCCGTGCGTTTCACATGTGGAGCGAAGAACCGTGACCTGTCCAAGTGAGATCCAACTGATCCGGTTCGTTGCGGGCGACCTCAGCGCGGAGCAGGCCGAAACGGTCGCGAGGCACGTCGCCGAATGCCCCCGGTGCGCCGCGGCGTGCGAAGCGGAACGGAGCGTATGGGCCGTGCTCGGCAAATGGCCCGAGGACGAGCCCACCGGCGACCTTTGGCCGACCATCCGGGCGACTTGTGTGCTGGAGCGGCGACGCGGTCGCTGGCTGCCACGTACGACGAGCGGCGTGCTGCAAGCGGTGGCCAGCATCGCAATTGCAGTGGGGCTCGGTTGGGCAACGGGCTCGTGGCTCGGCTCTCATGAACACTCGCCGGCACGGACGGCGGCCGAACCGTCGATCGAGGACGTGGTCAGGCCGCTCGGTCTGGACGAGTTTGCCACGAGCTCGGCGACGGGCCTGCAGTTCACTTTTGAAGCCGACGATGCGGACAGCCAGGAAGACGTGCCATCATGAAAAGGTCCAGCGTATTCATCCTGTCGTTGACCGCCGTCGCCTTTCTCGGCGGTTTGGTCGGATCGCTGAGCGCGAGGTCGGAGCGGACCGAGCCGGCCCCCGAGGTCAAACGTCCACGACACCTGCTCGGCAAGTGCCTCAGGCTGGATCCCGAGCGGCAGGCGCGAATCGAAGCGCTGGATCCGAAGTTCTCCGACGATCTCGACGCCCTGCGCGAGGACCTGGGTAATCACCGGCGCGAGCTCGCGGCACTGCTCGATGCCACGGAATCGACGGATGACGAGATTCGGGCCTGCGTCGAGCAGAGCATCGAAACGCACAATCGGCTCGAACGCCGGGTGCTCGAGCATCTTCTGCTCGTGCGGTCAGAACTGACGCCGGACGAGCAGAAGCGGCTGTTTCACTTCATTTCGGATCGGATTCGCCGGCACCATGCCGACGGTTTCGGCGGACCGCCGGGCGGCGAAGGATGGCGTGGGCGAAGAGGTGGACCAAATGCCGTAGACGGCGGCGCGACGGGGCGGGAGGACCGCGGGTGGCGCGGTAAAAAGCGCGGGCGCTGGGGCTCGGGCGCGCCGTTCGACGAATCGGACGAGCCCGGCCAGAATGATGATCAATCGGAAAACGATTGATCGCAGGCGCGTGCGTTTTCAACTCGTTCCGGCGACCAGACAGGTGAGGCCATGCGACCGAAGCGCTTTATCGGGAGAGGGCGAGCATTCACGTTGGTCGAGTTGCTCGTCGTCATCTCCATTCTTGCCCTGCTCATCGCGATCCTGCTGCCGTCCTTCAAGCGGGCAAGGGAGGGCTCGAAGCGCGTGCGCTGTGGCACGAACCTGCACGCGATCGGGCAGGGGTTGACCATGTATCTGATGGACTCGAACGACTTTCTGCCGGTCGTCGAGTTCCTGCCTTCGACACCTTCCGACCCCGACAATCCGCGTCCGCGCGTCGCCGACGTGCTGCTCCCGTTCATCCGCAAGAACGCGGACGTGCCGTCGAAGAAGCCGACCCCGACGCCGACCCCGAACGGCCAGGCGAAGACCGAACGACCGACTGACGAGGTCTTCCACTGCCCGGGTGACGTACCCGGCAAGGATGACCGGCCGGATGAGAACACGGGCAAAACGTATTACGAAACCGAAGGATCGAGCTACGCGTTCAACACGCGCCTTTATCGCATGACGAATACGGACAGTCTGACGAACGGGGAATTCGCTAACCCCGTCAAGCTGAGCGAGGTCGTGCGGAGCCGGCGCGCACAGCACATGTTCGGCGGTCAGGCCGCCGAAGAGGAAATCTGGCTGCTGCGCGATTACATTGCATTCCACGGCAAACCGGGCAAACCGCTGGCGTCCAACTACCTCTATGTGGATGGCCGCGTGGCGGACCTGCAACGATAGGGAGCAACACGATGGGCACAAAGGGTGGTCACATGGGCCGGCGAATCGGCATCGGCGCGGTCGTTGTCGTTCTTGTCGCGTGCGGGGCGTACGCAGTGCGAGGCATGTGGTCCGGCCCCCGGATCGACCCGAACGACGTCATCGGCTCGATCTCACGGATTGACAACGAACAGTTCGCCGAGAACGCGGACTTGCAGGCCAAGGCGCGCGAGGCGCTGCACAACCAGCCGCGCCATGAGATGTTCCAGCGCTTCCACGATCAGAACCTCTCGGATGAGGATCGCGAGCGTCTGCGTGAGAACATGCGCACGCTGATGACGGAGGAGATGGACGCTCGCGTCGAGGAGTACGAAAAGGCTCCCGAGGACCAGAAGAAGGCGATCCTCGACCAGCACATCGACGAGATGGTCGCCCGGCGCGAGCAGTGGCAAAGAGAGCGAGCCCAGCGCGGTGATCGCGGCGGACCAAATGGCGAAGAAAGACGAACCGGACCGGATGGCGCAGGCGGACCCGGGGGACCGGGCGATCGCGGCGTTCGCGGCGACCAGCCCGGCGGCGGGGAAGGAAACCGCGCGGCAGCCGGCGGCAACGGCAACAACCAAAGAGGCTTCAATCGGCGCCGCCCCTCGATCGAGCAGCGCAAGACGCGCATGGAGGGCAGCAGCCCGGATCGCAGCGCCCGCATGCGCCAGTATTTCAACAAGCTTCACCAGCGCGCTCAGGAGCGGGGCGTCAATCTCGGCTGGGGCGGCCGCGGCGGTGGCCGCCGGGGCGGGCGGTAACGTTCCCCGGGTGCTCTTACGTCGCATCACGCGCGCAGCAGAACGCGAACTCCCTTCTGCTGGACGTGCCCGTCATGGGTCAGCGCCTCGCTGATGCCTTTGTCCCTCTTCACGAGATTGGCTGGGCAGCGAATCAGGCGCGGGCCCCCGTCCGCGCGCCACAGGACCCCTGCTTCGACGCGTCCGCCGACGGCGCCTTACGCTGTCGGCAACAGGCACACGTCCTGCACGCTGTGACCGGTGAGGCGCGAGACGAAGAGGACCTCCGCCGGCCGCTCGGGCTCGTCAGGCCGCCAGATGATGACGCGGTCGCGAGCGTCCGTGGTTCCGGCGATATAGTCGTCGGCAAGCTCGACGCGGCGGATGGTCTGTCCGCCGGCCTCGTAACGGCAGGCGAACGTATCGCCAAGCACGCGGACGTGGGCGGCACTCGTCGTGTCGGAGAAAAACAGGCGCGGCACGCCGCCGGTCGTGACCAGTCCGACCGACTCGGCCGGACGCCGGCTACCGGAATGCATGATCCGCGGCGCGGCCGGTCCGCCGTCCTCCCAGAAAAGAACCTCGCCGTCGGCATTGCCGGCGAACACGCCTTCTTTAGCGATGCACAATGCTGTAATCGCCGTCGGGCTGCCTTCCAACGTGCGAAGGTCCTTGCCTGGATCGTCCGACGGCACACTGACGACGCGGGCGTCGATCGAGCACCAGAGGCGACCGTCAGCGAAGCATGCGTTACGCACCGCGGATGCGCCCGCCGTCAGCTCCTCGAGCAACCGTTGCGGTTTGTCCGGCAGGGCCCGACGCCACAGGACGACGCCGACTTCGGAGTGGGTGGCAACAAGCAATTGATCGGTCGCCGCGGCGGCGTTCACGCCCCCGCGCAGCTCGTCGGGCTTGTCGAACGTGTAGACTTTCTCCGGCGACGTGGCCGTCGGCGTGATCTCATAAACGCCGCTGGCGGCGCCGACGAGCAGCGTGGGCATCGTGGAGTCGCCCGCCGATCTGGCCGGATGAATAGAACGCAATGCGCCGATGGGCCCGTCGATCGTCACTGTGCGGATGGGCTCATTGGGGGCCGCCGGATCGAAGAAGAGCAGCTCGCGGCCGGCCACAACGACGATCCACTGCGTCACGCGGTGCTGCGCACCAGAGCGAAACAGCGCCTGGTAAAGCTGCCCCCGCTGCGTCTCGTCGAAAGCGTGCATGAGCTCCGGCAAGCCGACTTCGGGCGAGTTTTCGGCCAGCTCCTTGAGCTTGCCAAGCATGGTCTCGAGATGGTCGAGCTTCTTCGCCTGGGCCTCCGTGATGGCCTGCCGAAGCTCGGCCTGGGCCCGGTGTTCGCCGAGCCGGCGAGCGGCGGCATCTTCCGCCTGGCGGACCTTCGCGTACGCCGGGGAAAGAAACTTGACCTGCGGCGCGCTCTCGAGCGCCATGCCACTGGCGAAGCAGGGGCCCTTGAGCGCTTCGTACAGCGCGGACGCGGCATCGGCCTGGCCCTGGCCGTCCACCAGCTCACCGGCCGAGCGCTCGCGCGCAAACTCGTGGAGCACTTCGTCCACGTGCGGGGCAAGGTACCGTTCGACGTGGTCTACCTTTGAACTACTGGCGCTGCCGACGACCTTGTCCAGAAACGCCTCCACGTCGCTGCGCTCCGCAGGAACGCGCACGTGCAAACGAACGATCGCGTCGCACACATACTTGTCGCCCGTCGGCATGCCCTGCACTTGCAGTGACGCTCCGAACGGCTGCACGCGCACGAACTGGACCGCGCCGTCCTCGGCGACAAGCTCGGCGCCGGGTTCGAAGAAACGCTGAGCGCCGTCCTTCGCCACCGTACGAGCGCAGACGTCCACGGGGAGGCGCAGCGATCGTTTCAGGAAACTGAAGAGGTGCTCCACCGGCGCGACACCGACCAGTGACTGCTCGTCGTGAAAGAACTGCTCGAGATCAAACTTGGTACTCATGGCGACACCGTTTGTCTGACGCCGGCTGCAGGCCCAAACCGTTCGAAAGCTCCGGCCGCAACCCACACGGGATTATTCTCATTTCGGCCCGAAAAATCCGCCCGATTTCGTCCAAACCTTCACTTTCCCGTCCGGGCGAAGCGGTCAAAACGGACGAGGTCCGCCGCCGTGACCGAAGGCGCTTGCGAGTCGATGATCGCCATCAGGTCCGCCTGGGTGATGGCCCGGCCGTCACCGCCCGCCATGGCCTCCATAAACGCCACCTGGGCCGCACGCTGGCAGACGTTCTTGATGTCGGCACCGCTGTATCCTTCCAGCCGATCGCACAGTGCGCCGAGATCAACGTCATCGGCGACCGGCCGGTTGTCGAGGTGTATCTCCAGCAGCTTGAAGCGGGCCGGCGCATCGGGCAGACCTACGTACACCTTCGTATCGAAGCGCCCCGGACGCATGACGGCCTCGTCCAGCATCCACGGCTTGTTCGTCGCGCCGACGAAAAGCAACGCCCGGTCGCCCTTGCGATCGAAACCTTCCACCTCCTGCAGGATCTGCGGCACCACGCGGGCCATGACCGTCGAGCTGTCCGATCGGCGCCGCGGGATGAGCGCTTCGATCTCGTCGATGAAGATGACGGACTTGGCCTCGCGCTCGGCGGCGTCGAACAGCTTGGCCACGTTCTGCTCCGCCTCGCCGACCCACTTGCTCAGAATCTGCGCCGGGCTGATGATGAAGAATGTCGCGTCGATCTCGTGGGCAACGGCCTTGGCCATCATGGTCTTGCCCGTGCCCGGCGGGCCCCAGAGCAGCAGTCCCCCACCCACGCTGATGCCGTACCGCTGGGCGAGCTGCGGATGGCTGAACGGGTAGATCATCTTCAGCCGGATTTCCTGCTTGATGTCTTCAAGGCCGGCGATGTCGTCGAAGCCGATATCCGGCTTGTCGCGCACGATCCATTCCGACGCGTCCTTGCCGTCGTCCTCCTCCTCTTTGGCCGGTATGCGGGGGCGCTTTTCGGGCGGAGCGTTTTCATAGCGGCCGCAGTCGCGGGCCAGGTCGATCAGTTCCGCGGCAACCTCCTCGCGCTGGCGGCGAAGCTCCGCCGATCCGGCCGATTCGGCCATTTCGACCATGCATTCCGCCGCTTCGGTCAGATACGTCCGCGCCGCAGCGTAGTCGCCCTTCCGATAGGCGCTGACGCCTTTGCTCTTGAGGCGTTCGAATGTGGAAAAGGAAACTGCCATGCTGGTCTTCGTTGCGCCTGAGACTCCTCTCACGAACGACGCTCTTCACGCTTCCCGCTCGTAACGAGCTTCCTCCACCTTGTGGTCGTAGCACCGCAAGTACGCCATACGTATGATGGGATGCAGTTGCTGCGCAAAGTACGACTCTGTTGTTGTGATTGTCTGATCATGCCGTGCCCGCAGGCTCATTGTCGATCGGCGTCCCTGGGCTACTTGGTCTTTTCGCCCTTGCCTTTGAGGGCGTCGAGCTCGGCGCGAAGC
>JBECKQ010000136.1:0-6679 GCA_040235375.1 Phycisphaerae bacterium
CCATCGTCATCTTCATCAATCAGATCCGCATGAAGATCGGCGTCATGTTCGGCAATCCGGAAACGACGCCCGGCGGCCGCGCCCTCAAGTTCTACAGCTCCGTGCGGATCGACGTACGCCGGATCAGCGCCGTCAAGGAGGGCGACACCATCACCGGCAACCACGTGCGTTGCAAGGTGGTCAAGAACAAGGTGGCCGCCCCGTTCCGCGAGGCGGAGTTCGACATCATGTTCGACAGCGGCATCAGCCGCGAGGCGGACCTGCTCGATCTGGCCATGCACGACAACATCATCAAGAAGAGCGGCGCTTGGTTCAGTTACAAAGATGTTCGTCTGGGCCAGGGTCGCGAGAACGTCAAAACGTTCCTTCGCGACAACCCCGATCTCTTCGAAGAGGTGCGTTCTGCCGTCCTCGCCAAGCGTCTCGGCGACGAGCAGTCGAAAAACCGCGGCCCGAATCCGTCAACGAGCGATGCCCCGGCGTCCGAAGCGTCCAGCAACCCTGTGCCAGCGGGCAAAGCGCGGGCTGCAGCCGGCAAGCGCAAGGCATCGTAGCGTCCGCGGTTCGACCAAATTGGATGGCTTGGACCAGCGCCCGATCAGGCCCCGCCCGGAGGGCGCACCAGTAGTAGCCAGGGACTTCAGTCAGTCCCTGGTATCTGGCGGTCACTTTTTTCCTGTTTTCTTCTTTCTTCCGCCCGCAGGGCGGAGTGAGATCGCGTTCAACGAGAGGGGTCTGTTTCGGGGCGTTCGTCCACCCTCCGGGCGTGACTAAGCATAAGTCACGCCGATGCTCCCGACGGTTGGTCGCTGAGGGCGTTACCGATCTCCGCGATCCGGTACTCCCCGGGCGGCTGGAAGAAATCGACGTTGGCCACGTCGCCGACGCGCCGGCCAAGCAGCGTCTGCGCCAGCGGCGTGCGGTAGTTGTAGATGTGCCGAGCGATGTCCGCCTCCCACGGGCCGAGGATCGTTACATCGTGTCGCTGCCCGGTCCCGGTGTGCTCGACGACGACAACGCTGCCGATGCCCACGTGATCGGTTGGCACCTCGTCCGCGGTGAGCACGCGGGACGCCTCCAGCTCCTTCTGCATCTGCGCATATCGTGACCGAAGGAGATCTCTCTCTTCGAGGGCGAACTTGTATTCCGAGTTCTCGCTCAGGTCGCCGTGCTCCGCCGCCCGGCCGATGGCGATGGCGTTCTCGCGCATCTTCACGTTGACCAGCTCGTCCAGTTCCGCCTTGCGCTTGCGCAGACCGGCCACCGTGACGTACAGCGTCTCGGCCTGCTGCCACTTCGGCGTGACCGGCCGCGCCAGCAAATCCGGAAACTTCTGATCGATCAGCTTCACCAGGTCTTCGTACGCCGCCCGGCCGAGGTTGTCCGATCGCTTGACCTGCGTGCGAATCGCGATGGCCATCTCTGCGTCGATCTGCTCGATCATTTCGCGAAAACGCTGATAGTCGCGGGCACGAAGCGCGTCGCGTACGTTCCCGACCACGCGTTTGGCGTGGTCCTTGTCGATGTCATCCCGCCGCTTCACCGCTCCCAGCGCTTGCAGCAGGCGTCCAAAGATGGTCACGAGCGGCACATCCGGACGGGCCTGCTCGATCGCGGGCCCGTTCCACGCCCACGCAACGGCCTCGCTGCACATCACCGGATCCTTCAGCACGCCCTCGAAAAGCTCCTGGAACCGCTCGCTCGTCGTCCCGAGTTCGACCAGCCGCTCGGCCAGATGGTCGGCCACGGCTATCGGCGCGTGCGGCAACAGGCGCTCGAGCGCCTCGGCCAGGTTCCCCGGCGCCGCCGCCTCGAGAGCGGCGCACGCTTCCGGCCAGAACGCGGGGTTATGGATCGCGAGTATCGCCTCCGCCGGATCGCTCCGCTCCTTGAGCATGGCGATCAGTTCGTCGCCGGCCTTCTCGTCGCCCAGCATTTCGCCGATCTTCTGGGCCACCAGCCACGGTGTCAGCCCGGCTCGCCCCCCTCTCTTGGCGCGCTTGATGATCCGCTGCCGAACGCTGGCCAGCAGTTGTGACTTCGGCTCCCGCTTGCGCGCCTTGCAGCCGCGGACGTACTCTTCGACGATCGCCAGCTCGCGCTCGGGATCGTGCGTCTTCTTCAGCCGCGACTCGATCTCCTGCTCGAGCGTCGTGCCTTCCTCGTCGTATTTGAGGTAGTACGGGGCGCGTCCTTCGACGCTCACGTGCGGCGACAACCGCAACGCCTGCCGCGCCTTGGTCCACCACTTGGTCCACTCGTCGGCGGGGATGAAGCGCGGCGACAGCATCGCCTGCAACGAATCCGAGTCCATCTTGCCGCCGTGACGCTGGAGGATGCCGATGATCACCTCCGCCGGATCGTCACGGAGCGCCTCGCCCATCCGCTCCGGATGGAAGCTGGCCATGACGCGAACGTCGTCCTCGTCGGCCGGCTCGTAGTTGTCGGCAAGCTCGACGATCCCCAGCGATCGCTTCCCGCCGGCCGTGACGAGATCCACGTGCCACGCGGTCGTGTCGATCTTCTCGACCCGCGCCGCGGTATCCTCATGCCGGTGGGCGACGTAACTGCCTTCGCGCAGCCGGGCGGCAACCTGGAGCGTGCGCAGCGCCCGCCGGGCGGGCCGGCTGCCATCGATCCCCGAGGTGTGCAGCAAGGAATCGACCCCCACGACACCTCCGTGGGCCTTGCGGTACAGGTCACCCACGAGTAGCCGAAGCTCATCGCTCTCGCGCACTGCCAGCAGGAACGCCGCGGCCACGTCGAGCGTGTCCTCCGGGCTGATTCGCTCCGCGAGCCACTCGACGGCGGTGACCGCCATCGACTCCGCCTCCCCTGTCTTGCCCTTCGACACCAGGGCGTCGAGCACGGCGGAGCGTTCCTGCCAGGACGTCGGGGTCGCGTCCGTCTCCAGCAGCGAAAGCCAGGTCTCCTCGACCTGCTTCATGCTGCCGACCTCCGCCAGCTTGGTCAGTTCGATTGTTTCCATGATTTCAATGCGGGTGCGTTGCCGAAAACCAGGCATTTTGCCGACTTGGGCGCAATCTGTCGAGGCGTCGCCCGCGGCCTGCCGGCGGCGGCGACGCTTCCTGCGCATCCCCGAGGGAAATCGGAGACCTCCAGGCGTGATGTCGTTTGCGCAACGTCTGGTCGCCGGGTCAGTTCATTCGGACGAGAAGAGCGTGCAGGCGTCCGTTCTGCTCGATCAGTTCCGGGTTGTCCGGCTCAATGGCCAGCATGCGCTGCACGACGCGAAGAGCCCGCCGCCAGTTGCATCTGTTGACGTAGGCCAGACGCAGATTGTTCAGCATCCGCTTGAGGATCGTGACGGGTGCCGCCGGTGCGTAGTGGTCCCAGCTCAAGGCGTGCTCGCTGCCGAGGGTGCACTTGATCAGCTCTTCCAGGTCGAAGCGGGTCAGAAGCGCCCCGCCGCGAAACGGGTCCAGGACGATCCGCTCGCCGTCGCTGGCGCAGCTGATGAGAAAATGACCCGGGGCCCCCACGCCCTCGAACGGCCAGCCCAACGTTCGGGCTACGTCCAGCCAGATGACCGAGAGCGAGATGGGCAGCCCCGTCCGCCGGTCGAGCACCTGGTTCAGATAGCTGTTGCGCGGATCGTAGTAGTCGTCGACATTCCCGCCGAGAGCCTCCTCCTCGACGAGGACGGTCCTCAGGGCCGCGATCTGCTCCAGTGGCCGGATGGCCCCGATCCGCGCCACGCGACGGGCGAATCCATCGAGCCGCCACAGGTACGCCTCCACCGCCAGGTCGGGGTAGCGGTCCTTGGCGAACAGCAGGCTGGCCTGGGCCAGACGGATCGCGTCTCGACGCCTGCGCACATACTCATCGAACGGGTGTTGCCCAGTTCGCATAAGTCACCGTTGGACGACGCTGCTGCCCGAAACCCTCTCGTGTCGTATCGTCAGCCGACCGGTCGTGCCCTCCATTCCTATAATATGACGAGGACGAAAATCTGACCATGCCCGAGTCGGACATCACGCTACCGCTTTTTCCGCTGCCGCACTGTGTGCTTCTGCCCGGTGCACTTCTACCCGTCCACGTTTTTGAGCGACGTTACCGACTGATGACGCAGCAGGTGCTCGAGCAACTGCCCGGCGGCCGGCGCATTGCGACTGCGCTACTAGTCGAAGGGCACGAATCGCTCGCGGAGACCTCTCAGGCGCCGATCCATCCGGTCGTCTGTGTCAGCCAGATCGTGGAGCACGCCGCGCTTCCCGATGGGCGCTACAATCTGATTCTTGCGGGGCTGTGGCGGGCCCGGGTGATTGACGAGGACCAGAGGGGCCCGTTCCGCATGGCTCGCGTTCGCCGGATGGTTCCTTCGGTCCAGGGCTTCAATCGACGCGCGGTTGAGGTCCTCACGGACATCCAGCAAGTCTTGGCCGACGCCATCGACTGCGGTGTCCTCGAGCGCCGGCTCATCTACTGGATCACCGACAAGAGCAGCTTCTGCGAGCAGTTTGTCGATCTACTTGCCTATCATGTCCTGCCGCAGGATGAACCGGAGCTGAAGCAGGCCGTGCTCGAGGAAGGGGACATTCAGCAGCGCGCCGCCATCCTGACCGATCGCATCCGCCAGATGGTTGAGGATCGCCGCGGCATTGTCGAAGACGGCGAGCCACCCGCCGCCTGGCCACCCGCAGGAAGGGACAATTGAAAGCAACGTCCGGCGTCGCGACGCCACTTCGCCAAGGGCCAGCAAAGCCTACAGGGTGACGAGCGCAGGATCGACGATCCCCTCGCCTGGTGTCGTCCCGTTGAGGAGGTTTTCGTACAGCCGTCGGTGTTGATCGACGCACCGCCCGAGCCGGCACACCTCGAAGGCCTGTCCGCGCGCGGCTTCGCGCAGTCGTGGGAAGTTGTCCGCCGGGTCGTACAGCGCGCATATCTTCACGCCCGCGCGGCGCAGTGATGTCGGCGGCTTGTACAGAACGGCGTTCACGTCGTGTGACAGAATCTCCGTCACCGCGTACGTCGCGGGAGCGATCACGAGCGTTGACGCCGCCATCGCCCATATGACGGGCGTCATCGAGATCTCGCCGTTGCCGGCGATCGCCAGAAAGTCGGCCACGGCAAGCAGTTGCTCGAACGGGTATCGATGTTCGGTGAAGACGACGGCATCGGAGCTCGGCGAGGCCGCCGCCAGCTTGCGCAGCTTCGAAAGTTCGTCAGACAGGCCGGGAATGATGATCCGCACGTTCGCGTCGAGCTGCCGCCGAACCAACGCCGACCAGAGAACCGCCATGTGACCGGCGGCCCTGCTGGGCGGGTCCGGTGTCACGATCGTCGGGCCGTTCGCAGACAGCCCCAGCTCCCGGCAGAGCCGGTCCTTGTCCACCTCTCGAAGCGCGGCGAAGTCAACGCCCGGCCGGATGACCGTACACCGTCCCATCGGCACACCCTGCTCGACCAGTCGCCGACGGACCCGATCGGCGGCGCAGATCACGGCAAAGCCGCCGTACGTCGCCAGCGTGCGCAGCACACGAACGGATCGCTCATCAATACCCGGATCGAATATCGAAATGACCAGCGGCCGGTCCACCGGCAGGGCCGCACGCGCGGCGGCCGCGGCATCAACGCCCCAGGCATGCACAAGGTCGATTCGCCCGCGCAGGATCGCGCCGCGAAGCGCCGGCCCCGCCAGCATCGGCGACCGAAGCCTCCGCCGCCGCAGGACTGCGCGGTCGATCCCCCCGCGCAGCGCACCCACCGCACGCTCGTCCAGCACCGCCACCGTCTGCTCGAAGTTGGACCGGTCAAGGCGTTCGAGCAGTTGCCCGGAAGCAACGCCTTGCTCCCAACCCGCCGAGGAGTCAAAGACGTGCAGAACGCGCATCACACTTCTTCGTCTTCCAGCTCGCCGAGTGTGTATTCGAAGAACAGCCGGGAAACCTGTTTGGCAAGCGTATCGACGAGGCCGCGGACGACCGGCTCCTCACCGCCGAGCTTGTTCACGTCGTTCGAACCCAGCGTGGCCTGCTCGATGTGTCCGGCGCTGCCCGACGGCCAGAGTCGAACGCCCTCGACACCGCCGGCCGTGCTCGTGTCGAGCACCTTGACCGAGACGGTCATTTGCGCGGCAACGCTCGTGTCCTGGATCTCCTCCGGAACGAAGAACTCCTGCACTTCGAGCCAGAGCACCGTGTCCGCCCCGAGTCTCCGGCCGATCTCGTGCGCCGTGCGCCGATCGAACCGCGGATCGAGCCGTCGCATCCGGTCAAGCGCCCCCGTACTGATGACCTCCGTCACCGCGTCGCGCTTGAGCAGTATTTCGCCTACCGCCCGCGCCAGCATCGGACGGGCCTGCGGCGTGCTCACCAGCCCGCGCGTGTCGTCGACGAGAATGAGGAGCTTGCCCTTCGGAAGTTGATATACCGGCTCGATCTTCTTGTTGCGGCCCTTGCCCATGTAATAGAGCATTGCCCCGCCCTGCGGACCGCAACCCAGCGGCGCCGCCATCGCCAGCACCACCGCGATAAACACCAACTTGCGTGCAATCATCTTTCCCGTTACCTCGCGCTAATCAGTCCGCGCTTCCTGAGTCAGGGTGCGCAATTGGGCGCCGCGGCGGTATAGCCGACATCCGCTCCCTTACGGTCGCGGCTCTGACGGCGGCGCGTGCTCATGCGCGGTCATTCAGCGCCGCTCAACCGTGCGC
>JBECKQ010000140.1:0-2585 GCA_040235375.1 Phycisphaerae bacterium
GAGCGGGAGAGGCCCCCAGAGGCGAGGCAGGAGGCCGAGCCGGCGGAGCGTGGCGACCGGGCGACGCAGGAGCCAAAGCCCGGACGCCCCGCGACGCGGGGGCCGACCGCGAGGGGAGGCCCTACACAACCTGCGGGGGCCGGCCCTACGGGGAGGGGCCCGCGCAGCGGGAGGGGCCCCGGCCGGCGGGTGGCGGGGCCGCGGGCAGGACGCCCGCGGGGGGTTCTCGCAGCCGGGCGAGCCGCACTCGAAAGCCAGGGCGGGACTCGCCTACCAAGCGGAGCCCCTGCGCCACGGCGAGCCCGGCTTGCAATGGTGCGGAGGCAGGACGCCGGAGCCGCCGATTCCGTGTCCGTTGGTTGTGGAGGGGCAGCTGTGTCAGAAGGGGATGAGTTCTTGTTCGGCTCGCTTGCGTGCATCCTCTTCGCGTTCTGGTGAAAGAGCGTTGGAGTCCGGCGGTGCGCGTGAGGTGATGTGTTCGACGTGATCGTATCCGTACTCGTGTGCGCGAAACTTCGCATGGCGTGTGAGCGTCATTTGGTCACGGATGCGTCGAAGCGTGCGAAGTGTTCTGATCCATCTGTCTCCATTGATTTCCTGGTTGCACTCCTCCGCGTTTCGCTGAAAGAAGTCAGAGAGCGTGCAGACTTGGGGAGCGATCACGGTGAGCACGTTGAAAGCGTCGATTGCTTCCTTGTCACCTTCGCGGATAGCCGCGTCGATGTCGTCGATCCTGCAGAGCGGTTCGCCTGGCTGTGCGTGTTCGGGTTCGGGCGCTTCGTCGATTTTCAGGTTGTGGCAATTGCCGAATGTTGCGATCAATCGCGTTCCGTGCATTGATTCTGCATATTCCCTGATTTCTTCGTTGCTCCACTCCGCGTTTCGCTGAAAAGCGTTCAGATACTTGGCCAGGTAGTGAAGCACGTCCGAAGTCGAGTGCGGTTTACGAATGTCCAGGACTTTGCCGCCGCCCAATTGGTGGTGCCATGCGTTGACCAGGAGATCGCGCGGGAAATACTTTCCGTCAATGAGCACGTGGAGGTGGGGGTGCCATCGTCCGGTCTTGCGATTTACTGTGACTTCGCAAACGAATAACCCACCTTGTACGTGATCTTTCCAAACCTTCAGCCGCCGTAACGCCGCGTTTCGCTGAAAGAGTTCGGAAAGTGATTCAGCGAGACTCTTGCGATCACCCGGGTTTGTGAGAGTCAGGAAGCGCGGCGAGTTCATTCGCTGGACTATCTGTTGAGTCCGTTCGAGTCCGCGTGCGTTCCGCACCAGGGCGCACGTCGGGCAGAGTCGGTCGCGGCACCTGATCAGCGTGCGCGCCATTGATCCATCGGGTTTGAGGAAGAGGCGAGGGGCGGCGCCGCAGAGGTGAATGCGGTGTACGCGCTTGGCGAAGCGGCCGTCGGGATCTTGATCGAGGGCGTCCAGGACCCGGACGCGGGCCCGCCAGGATCTCGCATGGACGCGGCGCTGGTATCTGGTCACGGCCCAGCGATGCGGGTTTGTTTCTAAGGGATCAAGTGAAGTAGAGGCAGGGCTGCACGCCGCCCTCGCGGGCGGCGGAGTTTGCCGCGGCGGCTCGATTGCCAGGGGGTCGGCGCAGAGAGAAGGGCCTCGCGATCGGGCGGGCCCTTGCTCCGAGGGTCGGTCGTGCATGGTCGTCCGCTCCTTCCAGCGGGATGGGCTCCGGCCCACCCCGCGGGCGGAAGGACCGGCGGGGCGGGACTCGGATGCCTGGCACTCGAGATCGGCTGGTGCTCCGGTTGCTCTCCAGCAGAGCCGTACCCTCCAGCCGACGGCGGCAGGTTACGAGGCGGTGACGCGGAACACAAACGGCGAGGAGAGCCGACCGTCTGCACGGCTCACGCGGACGCGTACCGGGACGACGAGCCCCGACGCGACGATTTCACGGAGAGCGATGCCAGCCGGCGAGGTCGGCGGAGTGGTCGCGCTTCCGGCGATGTTGCCTGCGGTGTACCAAGGCCCGCCGTAATACTTCCGCGATTGCGGGTACGGGATGCCGGCCTGGATGTACATGAAGGACTCATCTTCATTCGCCCAATCGTCCGCGTTGTCGAACGTCATTTGCAGCAGCAATGTTCCGCCGGTGAGCGTGCCATCCGGGTTCGTGAAGCCGCCGAAGTTGAACGTCGTCGGTGCGGTGTCGATGGTCGGATGTCCGTTCCGCAAACGAGGGATGTTCGTTCGGAGAAACGCCTGCTGCGCGCTCATGAAGATCGGCTCTCCGAGCACGTCGGTTTTCGGCGTGTTCTCTGCATACAGGGCCCAGGCGTCGCGCTCCGCGTTGGAGAGCGCACCCCATTGGACGTTGAGCTGGACCATTGCGCCGCGGGCTTCGGACTGTGCATCGGTCTTTGGGTTGGTCGGCGTTGCGCGGCTTCGGACGTACATGCCTCCGCGGTTGCGGCTGAACGTCATGCCGGCGATTGAGCCGCTGGCCTGGGTGAAGAGTGGCGATTTGAATTTCATCGGAGCGGCTCCAAGGCGTGCGAGTTTCAACGAGGGCACCACGAGGGCCCGTCTAAGGCATCGTACGGCTTCTGGGGGGTGAGGGG
>JBECKQ010000143.1:0-7462 GCA_040235375.1 Phycisphaerae bacterium
TCGACGGAGAAGGCCTCGAACTGGATGCCGGCGATGGTCGTCGTCGATCGCTCGGGCAGCACATGGGGATCGCGAATCGGAAAGTCCGCGATCAGTTCAGCCGTGTCACGACTGGCGTACACCGGCAGGTCCGTCCCATCCTTGAGGCCGAACGCATGGTCCGGATGGGCGTGCGTCAGCACAATCGCATCCGGAGCGATCTCGTCGAGTTTGCCGCGCCAGTCCTCGCCGCAGTCGAGCATTACGCGGGAACCGTTGCTGGAAACGAGCAAGGCGGTGTGCCGGCGGTGGCGCCGGCTCTTTGTTTCGATGTAACCTCTGGTTCCGAGAAACGTCAGCTTCATGCCGAACCACGTACCTTCTCCCTGCACTCCCTATATTCGATTGTGCCGCCCAGCCATCAGCGTCCCTTAAATTCGAGGTAAGCGCGGCGTAATGCGATGGGGAGAGGTGCACAAAGTCCACAAAGAAAACACCCGGCGGAACTCTTGCGAGTCCCCCGGGTGTTTTCCGGAGGGGAAAGAAGCATTCTGGTTCAACCGATCGTTTCAACCGGTTCTACATATTGTACGTTTGCGGGTTTCACCGGGTTCAACAGCGGAGGCAAAAAGTTCGGCGCCGTGCTCGCGCATACAAATTATGACAAGTCTCCCGAAATGGGTTGCCGTGAGGGGCGATCCGGGTTGCGTCAAACCAGGGCGGTGTTCGAAAACACTCGGCGCGTTATAACTGGTGGCTGGCGAACAAGACGCCGCACGGGAGGAGACGCGCGATGAAGAGCTCTGACCGCAGCCTCGCAGAGGGCATTCTCTTCACGGACATGTATCAACTGACCATGGCCCAGCTCTACCATCGGCAGGGGCTGGCCGACCGGCCGGTGCAGTTCGATCACTTCTTTCGCAGTTACCCGGACTACGGCGGCCACCGCGCAGGGTTCTGCATCAACGCCGGGCTCGAATGGCTGCTCGACTGGATGGGGGAAGCGCGTTTCCGGCCGGAGGACATCAAGTGTCTGCGCTCGATGCGGTCGCGGACGGGAGACCCGCTTTTTGATTCCGCATTTCTCGAGTGGGCCCGGGAGGAAGGGACATTCGAGGGGATCTCCATGCGGGCGATTCCGGAAGGCCGGGCCGTCCACCCTCAGGTGCCGCTCACGGTCGTGCAGGGCCCGCTGGCGATGACGCAGATTCTGGAGTCGCCGCTGCTCAATCAACTGAACTACCCGAGCCTGGTGGCGACGCGCGCCGCGCGGATTCAACAGGCGGGCCGCGGGCAGACGCTCATCGAGTTCGGCATGCGCCGCGGCCAGGAACGCGGCGTGAACACCGGCGTTCGCGCGGCGTTGATCGGCGGCGCCGATTTCAGCTCGAACACGGGAATCTCGCAGCTCCTCGGCGCGCCGCCGAAGGGGACGCACGCGCACAGCATGGTGCAGGTGTTCATGGCCTTGGGCCAGGGCGAGCTGGGCGCGTTTCGAGCGTACGCCGACGTGTATCCGGACGACTGCCTGCTGCTGGTGGACACGATCAACACGCTGGAGAGCGGCGTGCCCAACGCGATCCGCGTATTCGAAGAGCTGCGCCGCCAGGGGCACGAGCCGGTGGGCATCCGCCTCGATTCCGGCGACCTGGCATACCTCAGCATCCAGGCGGCGAAGATGCTCAACGACGCCGGATTTCCGGAAACCAAGATCGTCCTGTCGAACCAGCTCGACGAGCTGACCCTCTGGCAGATCATCAGCCAGATTCACAGCGAGGCCAGCCGGTTCGGCGTCGATCCCAATGCTCTCATCAAGCGGTTCATCTACGGGGTGGGGACGCACCTGATCACCTCAAAAGGCGACGCGGCTCTCGACGGCGTCTACAAGCTCGTGGCCGTACGCGAAGGCGGCGCCTGGAAGCCGGCCATCAAGGTCTCCGAAACGCCCGCGAAAACGCTGACGCCCGGCGACAAGCGCGTCTGGCGGCTTTACAACGGCCGGGGCATGGCCACCGCCGATCTGCTGACGCTCGACGACGAGGACCCGCGGCAGATGGACCCGATCCTCCTGCGGCATCCGAGCGAGCACGAGACGCAACGATCACTTCGACAGGACGACGTGTCCGAAATCGAGCCGCTGCTGGTCGACGTGATGAAGGACGGGAAGGTCGTCTGCGACCTGCCGCCGATCGATGAGCTGCGCAAGCGGCGGCAGGCCGATCTGGACCGCCTCGACCCTGGCGTGAAGCGGCTGATCAATCCGCACATCTATCACGTGTCGCTGTCCGAACGGCTCTGGAGTTTGAAGGAGTCGCTGGTTCTTGCGGCGTCGGGAAGAGCTCCCTCCTGAACGCGGTGGACCCGGGGTTAAACCTCCGCGTGGGCGACATCAGCACCGAGACGCAGAAGGGCCGACATGTCACGACGACCGCGACGCTGATTCGCCTCGGCGACGACGGCTACGTGGTCGACACGCCCGGCGTGCGTTCGTTCGACATCTCCACCGTGCCGGCCGCCGAGATCGAAATGCACTTCGTCGAGTTCGCTGAGCACATCCCGCACTGCAAATTCCCGGATTGCACGCACCGGCACGAGACCGGATGCGCCGTGAAGACGGCCGTGGATCGCGAGCACATCTCCCCCCGGGATACGAGAGCTATTGCCGCATGTTTGAAGAGCGGATCATTGCATAGAGCCCTTCGTTTCTGCTGAGAAAGACGCGATGTAATTAGCGACGCCCCGACGCAGTCCCTCTGAGGGGTTGGGAGCGTACTTTTTGCGACGCAGCATCGCCGGCGAAAGTGTTGACAGCATTGGCGAAAGCCGATAAATTAGTGATGCCCCTTTTCGCCCTCTGCGCAAGAGCGGGGGGGGGCGCATCTCTTTGTCTGGAGTATGGCCATGTCTCACGAAGCACTGACCGGTCGGTTATTGGTATCGCGTGGACGCGTCTTTGCCGTCGCGGCTCTTGCGGCGTTCTGCGCTGTATGCGTCGCGGACCAGCCGGCAGAGTCCACCGGCGAACAGAAACTACAAAAGGCCGCGGCGACTGAAGCCCCCGCAAAGCCCGCTCCCCAGGAGGCGGCGCGGCCCACTGCCACGGATACCCGTGAGGACCATTTCCCTTTACCGATCTGGCGAGGTCGAACGTTGGAAGACGTTCGCGAACTGGGGGGAGTGTTACTGAATACCACAGAAGGTACGCTCCAGATCGACGAGCTCTACTGGTTTGTTGATGAAAACGGCACCATGGGGGCTTCCTATCTGCGTGCATATGACCCCGACGGGCAGACGGTCGAGTTCGGCGATGCTGGAGCCCTCGTACCCCGTGTCGTTAAGGAGGATTTCCTGGGAAAGGCGATGACCGGGCCGGATGGCTGGACTGTCACCGAGTTCGATTTCGGAACGGACCAGGATGGATACCTGAGCGTAATAGACGCGACATACAAGGTTACCGAAGAAGAGGACCGCGATCAGTGTCACTTCGCCACGATCAAGGTCTGCCAGAAAGAGGATTGCAGTGGACCGTGCGGCGAGCCTTCGGGGCAAATACAACTCGTAAGAGGGCTCCAGTACGCGTTCCAGGGGCCGATACTCCAGCCTCATCCGATCGTGTGTGAGTGCATGGGTGACACCGGGAAGTGCAAACTGTACTGGGAAAGCACGTGTAAGGGCGACTGCCTGCCAGGACAGACATGCACCCCTATGGACAACGAAACGTGCGAATGCCGCAGTAGTGAATGATCCGCGGCCTTATCCTCTTGATAGCCCTCCTTGGGCGCGCGGCGTGGCGGAAGGCTCGGTCCGATTGTGACCATGGTATCGCTATCACTGCGCGAGTCTGCTACGGCGCGGGCGGCGGGCCGCCCGCGCCGCCCATTTGAGAAGCCTGCTTTCAGTTAGGTCGACGACGCAGCAGAAGCTGGTGAGAAATGCGGGCTAAGGACGTAACGCTCACCAGCGCAGCATGGCACACGGGCGGCGCCGCACGTGATCGCTGTGGCACAGAGAGCCTTGATCATGCCGGCAGGCTGGGCGGCGGTTCCGATTCCATCTGCTCCGGCTCGCCCGTTTCCTCGTCCTCCATCACCAGCGAATCGGCCGTCCGCGAGGCTTTGACCCAGTACTCGAAGGCACGCTCGACAGCCAGCGCGAGCAGTGTGCCCTCCTTATACTGGCCCTGAGCGTCCGGCGCGCCAGCGGCCATGCCGGTGAACAGCTCCAGTGCCTCGTGGATCGTGTCTGCCGCGTAGACGGCGAACTTTCCCTGCTTTGCGGCGTCGACCACGTCCTGCCGAAGCATCAGGTCGCCGGCGTTGGCCTTAGGGATGATCACGCCCTGCGTGCCGGTCAGGCCGAGGTCGTTGCACGTGTCGAAGAAGCCCTCGATCTTCTCGTTGACCGCCCCGATCGGCAGGATGTGGCCGTGCTGGTCGATCGCGCCGGTCATGGCCAGATCCTGGCGGAGGGGCACGTCGGTCAGGGCGCTGAGCAGGCAGCAGATTTCCGCGCCGCTGGCAGAGTCGCCGTCTACCTCGCCGTAGCTCTGCTCGAAGACCATTGACGCGTGGTACGTCAGCGGGTGATACGTGCGGAGCAGATGGCGAAGCAGGCCGCGGAGAATGTAGAAGCCCTTCGTGTGAATGGCGCCGCTGAGGGCGGCCTCGGTGTCGATGTTGACGACGCCGGCGGTCCCCGGGCCGATGGTGGCCGTGATGCGTGCGGGGAAGCCGTAGGTCAGCGGGCCGGCTTGCAGCACCGCCAGGCCGTTGATCTGCCCGATGACCCGGCCGGTCGTCTGCACGCGGATCGTGCCGTCGGCCAGCAGTTCGCGGAAACGCCGCGATGGAAGGTCGGCGCGCTGTTTCGTGCGGCGGATCGCGTCGCGCACGTCGTCGCCGGTCACTTGCTCGCGCGAGCCCTTGCGGGCCAGGTATGACGCCTCGCGGGCGATATCCGCCAGGCGGCCGAACCGCGCCGACAGCTTGCCCTGCCGCGCGGCGATCCGCGCGCCGTGCTCGACCAGCGCGGCGATCGCGGTCCGACTGAACGGCAGCAGTTTTTCATCCGCGACCATGCGGGCGATGACCTCGCCGTAGCCCATCGCGCCCTTCTCGTCGCGTTCGATCACGGAATCGAAGTCGGCCAGAACCTTGAACAGGTGGGGGAAGTCCGGGTCGTAGCTGTCCAGGATGTAGTACGTGTCGGCGCTGCCGACGAGAATTACCTTGATGTTCACGTCGATCGGCTCGGGCTTCAGCGATTGTCCGAGCCAGGGCACCCCGAAGTCCGGCGGGCTGATTTCGAGCTTGCCGGTGCGCAGCGTCCGCACGAGGACCTTCCACGCGCCGGGCTCGCGAAGCACTTCCCTGGCCTCCATGATCAGAAAGCCGCCATCGGCCCGCAGGAGCGAGCCGGCGCGGATCATGAGGTGATCGGAGTACGAGGTTTCGCGGGGGCCGATCCGCCGATCGATGCTGCCCAGCAGGTTCACCATCGTAGGCGTATTCTCGATGATAATCGGGCAGTTCGCCTCACCATTGTGCAGCAGCAGAACGCTCACCTGGTAATGGCGCGACGGGTCCGGCTGGCCCTCCGCGGCGTCGAGACGGTGAGCGATCACGTCGGCGATGACCTCTTCGAGGAAATCGTGCACGGCAGGCTGTGGGAAATCCGCTTCGATGCGGCGGGTGACGTCGCGAAGCAGGGAGCCGGCCGCCTGTTCGCGCACCGTGGTCAGCCGCTCGCCGTATTCGCGGCGGATCTCCGCGACCTTGTTGGTGACCTCGCCCAGTTGATCCTGGTACACGTCCCGCTGCTCGTGGAATCGCGCGTGGTCCTCATCGCTGACCTGGCCGGCGGCATGAAGCTGATCGAACTCGTCCGGCGGGACGGGTTTGCCGTCCACGAGCGGGAACAGGGCGGATTGCACGACGGGGCCGGCCTGAATGCTGACCAGCGTGAGACCCGCCTGCCGCAATGCGTCGTCGAACGGCTGGACGACGGCTTCGATGCGCCTCTGCCCCTCTTTTTCGATCGCGGACCAGCGCGTTCGCAGGCTTTCCGACGACAGCGCAGTGGCGAGATCGCGGGTGATGAAGCGGATGAGCTTCTCGACGCGCCGTTGAAACGCCCGGCCTCGGCCGTACGGCAGCGTGATGAGCCTGGGCCGGTCCGGATGCGCGAAGTTGCGAACGTAGCAGCGATCGGGCGGCGGTTCGGTCGTGGGGCGGATTTCTTCGAGCAGCCGGCGGATGAGCGTCATTCGTCCGGTGCCGATGAGTCCGCGGACAAAGATGTTCTGGCCGGGCGCGTCGATCTCGAGACCGAAGCGCAGCGACTCCACGGCGCTCTCCTGCCCGATGACGCCGGTGACCGGCTCGATCTGGGCGGTGGAGTCGAACGGCAGACTTTCCGCGGGGCAGTGCCATCGAAGGGCATCGGGCGGCAGGGCGGACGGGGCGAGCGAAGGCTTCGGCGATAGCGTCGGTTGGTCGTTCATGATATCGGTATCATCGCACAATCCACCTGGCCGGTGAAGTTCTGCGATGGTGGACCGGCCAAGTGCCGGCAAAACGCCCCCGAGCGGTCGCTACGTCGCGAGCCCCAGTCGATCCTGGAGATACTCGAGACACCGCGACTTGTCGATCCGGACCTGCGACGCGTCGTCGCGGTCGCGGACCGTCACGGTGCCGTCCTCCTTCGTCTGACCGTCGATGGTGAAGCAGAAGGGCGTGCCGGCCTCGTCCATGCGCGCGTAGCGCTTGCCGATCGACTGCTTGGCGTCGAACTGTGCCGGATAGTGTCGCTTGACGTCGCGGAAGATCGGCTCGGCGATTTCCGGCAGCCCGTCTTTTGCCACCAGCGGGAACACTGCGGCCTTGGTCGGCGCCAATCGCGGGTGGAACTTCATGAATTCCGGGCTGGCGCGATTCGGATCGACCGTGTACGCCTCGGTGATCGCGGCGAGCGCGAAGCGGTCCACGCCGGCCGACGGCTCGATCACGTGCGGGACAAAACGCTCTTTCGTCTCGTCGTCGATCACCGCGAACGCGTCCTCCTTGCCCTTGGCGTGCTTGCCATGGGCGGAGAGATCGTAGCAGCCGCGATGGGCGACGCCTTCGAGCTCCTGCGGCTCGTCGGAGAAGGGGAAAAGATACTCGATGTCGATGCAGGCCTGGCTGTAGTGGGCGCGCTCTTCCGGCGTCTGCTCGCGCGGACGGAGCTTGTCGCTCTTGATGCCGAGGCTCTCGTACCAGTTGAGGCGCACGTCGCGCCAGTACTCGTACCAGTTCATTGATTCCTTCGGGTTGCAGAAGAACTCGATCTCCATCTGCTCGAATTCGCGGCTGCGGAACGTGTAGTTGCGCGGGTTGATCTCGTTGCGAAACGCCTTGCCGATCTGGCCGATGCCGAACGGCACTTTCACGCGCGTCGAGTCCATCACGTTCTTGAAGTTCGCGAAGATGCCCTGCGCCGTCTC
>JBECKQ010000151.1:0-2501 GCA_040235375.1 Phycisphaerae bacterium
AATGGCGTGCCGGCCGGGTCTGCTGCGACATGCAGGAGTTGGCGCCTGAGTTCGGCGCTATCGGATTGGTGGACAAGGGACCGAAAAGCCAAGACCTGATCGGCGGAAGGCAGCGGCCCCTCGGTGAACGGCAGGTAGATGTACGAAGGTCGCCAGCCGCTATCGGTCACTCGATAGCCCACGAGCAGTGAAAAACGGCTCTCTCCATGACTGATTGCCGGTCCGAGCAGGAACCAGGGGTCGAACCCTGCCCCGCCTCCCAGCCTACCGTAAATCCAAAATCCACGCCGGCCCATATCGAGGCTGCCGTGGAGTGCGGGGCCCCAGATGGCTCGCGAAACGTCAATACGGCCGCAGGCCGTGACGTAGTTGGCGGATTCGCAGTCGATATCCGTAACCTCCAACTCGCCGAAGAAGGCGCCATCGGCATTCGCAAGTCCGTCTTCCGGAAGTTGTTCGCCCGACGGCCAAGCTTGGTTGGGATCATCGGTCCGCGCAGCCGCCGGGTACGCGATGCACAGGATGGCCAGAATAACTCCTCTCATGCCTACGGTCCCTATCGACGAAGAGATGCACATATTCCTCCACCTGCGCCATAGGGCTGCATGGCCCATTGTACCGGATCGGTTCATGCAGAACGCCGGTATCAGGACCTCCGTCAGGGCCGTCATCCCGGGTTGCGGTGCGATCGCGCGATGTATTGGCGCATCTGCCCTATTAATTGCTGAGCGCCGGCATCCGATCCGGCGAGTGAATTCGCTTCGTCGAGCAGGCGGTCCGCGTCATCCCACGATCCGAGGCACGCCGACAGCCGCGCCTGCTGGCAGACGACTCGCGGTTTCAGGTAATTATCAGCTCCTTTGAGGGCGGCCTCCAGTGCGTCGCTTGCCTGGGCAACCAGGGGTCGCCGACGGCGTTGCTCAACTTCCATGTCGACGTACTGCGGGAGTTCGCAGACCAGTCCTACGTATCCGGCGCCGGCGAAAAACGCCGCATACGGTGCATAACCGGACGCCGAGAGATCGCGAGATAAATCAAGCATGGCGTCCGTCCATATTCGGTAGCCCTCGGCCGTCGCGAACTCGCCCTCCAGAGGTTCCACCGCGGTGGTTGCGGTCAGCAGAGCATCAATCACGGCCAGCGTACGTGTCGCCATGCCCTTGGGCGGGTTCGACCAGCCGTGGGCCTTCGCGAGCTTTGCGAAGAACTCGTCCTTGGCGATTCGGTCCAAAAACGCGACGACGCTTGGTCGCGCATCGGCGATCACTACCGAAATGCTTGTGGGCTCGGCATCTTTGCTTTCTTCTCCTCGGGGGCTCAATGTCAGCCGGTATTGTCCCTCCACGGGAAACACGAACTCCTGCGTACGCCACATTTGCACACCGACGAGGGGAATCAGCACACTCTTCTCTTCCGCTCCGCCCGCGAGCGTCCCCAGAGCGCCCGAGCTCCAAGCGGCCCTCGTCAGGCCTGGTCGAGTCTCTCCGCCTGGCGCGCGGACCTGCATGCTGAGCGCACCGCCGCTCCAGCCTCCTGGCACCGTAATCCTGCATACGACGATACCTCTCGCCGACGGCTTTCCGAGCAGTTCGAACCGTGGTTCATCTCCGAGAGCGTTGGATGCGATCACCGGCAGTATGATCGGCACTGCGAGTGCTCCGTCAGCCTCGCCGCCAGCGCGTGCCGACGACGGACGCGAAATGGCCAACGCGAGTGTAGCGACGGCAAGGATTGGGATACGGTCGAGCGACAGGGAACAACAGCCCATGTTCCTCCTCCTGGGCCAGATGCGGGTATGTCCCATTGTACCGGCGAGGTTCATGCAGAACGACCGGTTTCAGAACTTCCGCCAGGGCCTCAGCTTATCCAGCGGGCCGGTTCAGTCCGCTGCCGCCTTCGGCGCCGCTTCGACTACCGCCCGCAGGAAACGCCCGGCGTTGGCGGGGCGGATCACCGCCTTGTCGAAGAGATCCGCCAGGTACTCTCTGGTCAGCGTCTCGAACTGGTGATTCTTGTAGTTGCGCACAAGCTGGGCCTGCATCTCCGTGAAACTGCGCTGCTCGGGGCGATCGATCTTCGCGCACTTGACGACAAACAGAGCGTCGTCCGTCTCGATGACGCCGCTGACCTGGCCCTCGTCAAGCTTGAACAACGCATCCACCGCCGGCTGCCAGCGCGTCCGGACGCCCGTCTGGCTGAGCATCCCCCAGTCGCCGCCGGCGTAGGCGTTGATGCCGCTCGAGTACTCTTTCGCCACGTCCTCGAATGACTTGCCCGCATTCAAGTCGGCCAGCGCCGCGTCGATCCGCTTGCGCGCCTCCGCGCGTGTGATCGGGTTGGCAAGCTCCTTACCGGCCGCATCCGTATCTCCAACCGGCACGTCGATCAGCAGCATTTGCCGGCGCTCCTTGTCGCGAGCGTCGGCCTGGACGGCCTTGTAGACCTCTTCCAGCTCCTGCCGCGTAGGCTCGGAGACCTTCTGCCCGATCGTTCCCTGAAGG
>JBECKQ010000238.1:0-4932 GCA_040235375.1 Phycisphaerae bacterium
GTCGAGGACATTGTCTATACCGTAACCCGTCTCACTGATCCAGTGTTCTCGCTGAGTGCATCGAACCTGTCCTCGTCTTCGGCGTTGAGCCGGGGCACCGCGCCCGGCATCACCTCCCGAATCGGCAGTCCGCCCCATTCCGCCGACCGACGCATCACCTCCGCTAGCTCGATCCTCGGAACGGGCAAGGGCAACGACCGAGCCTCAATTCGCCCCGTTGTGCGATAGTCAAGCCATCGCTCTATCTCGAAGCGGTTGCGGACCTCGGTGTTGTACACTTGGTCGGGCACGACGTGGAGCGTTCGTCCATCGACCGGGAGGTGTGGTCCGTCAAGAAACCCAACCACGGGGCTCTCCCCCGCACGAATCACCAACCCGAGCCCGTGAAGCGACGATCGCACGCACTCATCGACATAGAACATGGGCGGCTCCGAGAGCGTCGCCGAACGACACGCCATCGAGCCTCACCGTACCGGCCGCCGGGATCTTCCAGCAAATGTCGGTGTGCCGCAGGACCACGAGAAACAGAGGCGGATCGTGCGGACATGGATATGCAGGGCGTTTATCCATCAGCAAGTCGGGGCGAATCGACGCCCGCCGCCCCATTCTGCTTCCCCGCCATTGGAGCAATCCGTGGCGCCAGATCCCTGTCAATGAGCCGAAGAATTGCACTTGCCGCCGATGGCTTGCGACCACAATCACGCTTTTCATCGCCAATGGCCCGACAGACGCGGGCCTGGGTACTTCCCACCGGCTGGCCCTGATGCCCCATCCCGTTGCTGCTCCAAACCGCGTTACTGCTTGTTCCTGCAGCGGGCACTCGATATTGTGGGTACAGGTGGGTGGCGGTAGCGTAAGCTCCCCTCCCGTTAGTCAGACTCTCGGCAGGGAGTAGAGAGACGCCCAGAAATCGGGCGGTCTCTCTTTTTTTGTGCGCCGATCGTGGTTGGATGGACAGGCGGAACGTGGTCTCAACCGTTTCTCATTCTGACGTGAGGAGGACATGAAGATGCGCGGGCACTCGACTACCGGTGCGGTCGTGGCTTCGGCAATGGCGTTGGCGTGTGTATCCGGTACACAGGCGGACGTGGTGATGGACACCGTGCCCGTGGGCAACGTCGGAAACGTTGGCGAGCTTTCGGGCTATGTGGATGGCTGGGGGCCGGAACGCGTCTGCGGCGCGGTGGATTACCCCTATCGCATGGGCAAGTATGAGGTGACGGCCGGGCAGTACACGGAGTTCCTGAACGCCGTGGGCGGTGTTGACACGTACCGGCTGTTCGACATTAACATGTGGTTGCACGCTGATGGCTGCAGGATCGAGCGCTACGATGGAAGTGGAACGGCAGGCGACCCCTATCAGTACCGAGTCGCAGACGATTGGGCCGATCGTCCAGTTAACTTTGTCTCGTGGGGCGATGCGGCCCGGTTTGCCAACTGGTTACACAACGGCCAGCCGATGGGGGCGCAGGACCTCGCCACGACCGAGGACGGGTCGTACTTCCTCGACGGGGCGATAAGCAGCGCCGAGCTGCTGGCCGTCGAACGCAAGGAAGGAACCGCTACCTGGGTGATCCCTTCGGAAGACGAGTGGTACAAGGCGGCGTATCACAAAAACGACGGCGCGACGTCGGGCTACTGGGAATACCCGACATGCTCGAACACCCCGCCGAGCAACGATTTGATCGACCCCGATCCCGGCAACAATGCGACGTTTTACGACGACAGCTTCACCATCGGCAGCCCATACTACCGAACGGAGGTCGGCGCTCACGAAAACTCCGAAAGCCCTTACGGGACGTTCGACCAGGGCGGCAACGTGTGGGAGTGGAATGAAGCAACACTCTACGGCTCGTATCGCGGCCTGCGCGGCGGGTCGTTCGGACCCAACGTCAACTACCTGCATGCCGCTTACCGCTACAACAGTGACCCGTGGTATGGAGACAAGAATGTCGGATTCCGTGTAGCCGTAGTTCCTGAGCCCACCACGATAGCCTTGCTGGTCCTTGGAGGCGTGGTGGTTCTCGGTAGGAGGAAACGGTAAAAAGACCATCTCATTGCTGGACCTGGCGACCACTTGGATCGTCCTTCGCGAAGAAACCTCATGAACATCATCAGTTTCCTGCTCGACGCGCTGAGCGGCATGCTCAGCGGACGACAGTCCGTTCGTGCCCACTTCCGATCGCAGCCGTATGGCCCTCGGTGGTCCATGCGTCGACCTCGGCGGATCGGGTCATACCGGCGTCGGCGACCTCGCCAGTCGTGGTAGCGCCGGTCAGGTCGCTTGGACTTCGACTGCTCTTGATGACTTTCTTTTCCGCGTAACGCGTCTTGCGGCATTGCGGAACGATCGGCACGCGTAGCCGATTGTTGAACTCCACGTCGAAACGAGCAGCGTGACAAGAGCGGGCCCACCGCCAGACACTCATCAGTCTCAATCTGGCTCTTAGATCAATCAGCAACAGAAAGGAACCACAATGCTTAAACTAACCACGTCCATCAGCAAGAAGATCGGTATGCCCGATTACGGTTCCAGAGGAGCCGCTGTCTCCCTGGAGGTCGAGCTGGACACCTGCCTGATCGACGATCCCGCCACTTTGAGCGAGCGCATCCGCCACGCATTCGACATAGCCCGGCAGGAGGTCGACGCCGAGCTGGCCAAGTCTAACGGAGCCAACGGCGGTGACAACCATCGTGACCACCGGCCTCAGCCGACCGTGTCCGGCCGGTCCACCGGCGGCAACGGCGAAGTGCGTCTCGCCACAAGCAGCCAAGTCCGCGCGATCAGGGCGATCAGCGCCCGCCGTCGCCTCGATGCCGATGAGTTCGCCAACAAGCGGTTCGGCGTCAACGGCCTCGACGAATTGACGCTGAAGGAGGCGAGCGCCGTCATCGACGAACTCAAAGAGGCGCAACGCGGCGTCGGAAGTGGAGGTGACCGGTGATCCGATCCAGTACCCCGATTCCCGCTCGCCCAAGAACCAGCAGGATCATGTTGCCCGACGATCTCGCGCAACAACTGATCGGCCGCAGCTACTTGTCGTACTCGGCGGTCTCCTCGTATCAACGATGTCCTTTGCAGTTCTACTTCCGCTACGTGGTCGGGCTGGAGCCGCAGTTCAAGTCTTCCAGCCTGGTGTTCGGCGGTGCCGTGCACGCCGCGATCGAGGTTTACTTCCGGCGGCTGTTCGAAGGGGCCGACGCCCCCAGCCACGACGAATTGCTGGCCGTGTACGACGAGGCGTGGAAAGCCGAGAGCAATATCCCGATCCGGTACGGCAAATGCGAAGATGCCGAATCGTTGCGTGACCTGGCTGCTCGGATGCTTGCGACGTTCCAAGCGAGCGACCTGGCCACGGCGGACGGCGAGCTGCTGGGCGTGGAGGAAGAACTGCGCGCTCCGATTATCGACGATTGCCCCGACATTCTCGGCCGGATCGACCTGATTGCGGTCACACCGAAAACGCTACGCGTCACTGACTTCAAAACAAGCCGGGGGCCCTGGGGCGACTCGAAGATCTGGGAGAACACCCCCCAGCAGTTGCTCTACAGCGAGCTGATCCAACCGCTGGCCGAGGCCTGCGACCGGCCGGTCGAGATCCGCTGGGTCGTGCTGACCAAGACCAAGGAGCCCGCCATCCACTGCCACACGCTCGTTCCCGATCCCCGCGAAGTCGCCCGCACCAAGGCCGTCGTCTGTAGCGTCTGGCGAGCAATCGTCGCCGGGAGCTTCTATCCGTCTCCGTCAGCCATGAACTGCTCGACGTGCCCGTTCCAGAAAGCCTGCCAGACCTGGGAGGGATAAGCCTTGCCTGATCACGAGAGAGAACACGACCGGCCACCGCGGCAGCGGCATCACCGGAGCCGCTTCAGCGCCTGGCTGCGGCTGCTGGACGCCCTGGTCTTCCAGCCGGTCGAGGACTTCGGCCATGAACTGCACTGTTTCCTCCGCAGCCGTCGGTCCCCTGATCGCGGCGACCAGCTACGTCGCCAGCGCCGCACGCCACGCCAGAAGCGAAGGGAATCGCCATGACTGACGAACAGGCCTTCCTGTCGCTGGCATTGGTGGCGTTCGTCCTCGCCGTGGTGTACGTCGCCGCGCCGGCACCGGCGATCCTGCTGGCCGCCGTACTGATCGCCGTGCTCTATGTCGCCTGTCGCGACGTGCGCGGCTGAACATTCCCCTCGTCCGACCCATTCACTGAACTGCCTTGATCCATGACTCGAACACGCCCGCCCGCGGTACGCGCCGGGGCGGCCGGAGAATGAACCACCATGCTCATCAACGTCCAACACGGGACGGTTCCGATGTCCTCGCCGACCAACCCAACGCTGATCTCCACCGCCCTGTGTACGGATACCCCCGGCGAATGCCGGTGTGCAGCAGGACCATGAAAAACAGGGGCCGATCGTGTTATAGTAAGTGATGGAGTTAGTCATCAACTCGCTCGGGGCGGCGCTTCGCTCGCCGACTCGACAAGTCTCGCCGCAACCGCGGTGATGTTCACTGGTTTGAACTGATCATCGAATGCGTTTGGGCTCGCCTACGGACGCGCCCGTACACTTCTTCTTTGCGCCTCGCCGCGTGGCGGGGGCCGCCGTGTTCCACGGCCGTCCCTGCCCTGGGGACGGTCTCTTCATGGAGATCTTCCCCATGTCAGCCATCACAAAACCTGTTCTGAGTGACGAGATTCAGTCCGATGACAACAGCGTCAACGAGGTATTTCTGCGTTTTGTGCCTGCCGTGCAGGCACACGCCAAGATCCAGTTCCGACACCTTCCCCGCTTCGAGCGCGAAGAGCGCATCGCCGAGGCAGCGGCGGCGGCGTTCGTCAACGTCCACGACATGGTCAGCAAGGGCAACGGCCACCGGCTCAAGCCCTCGACGGTGGCGCACTTCGCGATTTTGCACGTGAAGGACGGACGGCACGT
>JBECKQ010000241.1:0-8754 GCA_040235375.1 Phycisphaerae bacterium
ACTGGAGCCAGCGAGACTCGAACTCGCGACCTCTTGCATGCCATGCAAGCGCTCTCCCAACTGAGCTATGGCCCCTGGGCGGTCTTTGCCGCTGGTTGTGACGCGGTATTAAACCGCATCACCCCACAGGCGTCAAACGTGCCGATACGGGATACGGTTGCCGCGAGGCAGGGTCGCCGGCTTGCCGATCCACGCGACGCAGGCAGCGATGCATCGCAGCGGCGCTGGCCGCCAAGGTTGCACGTCCGGGAACCGCGGCGGACACTGAGGACATGCCAGCAACCAACGGCAGCCGACCGGAGGAGGACGTGCTCGGGAGGCTATTTGCGCAGCGGTGCGAATTGCCGGCCAGCGGCGAGACGTTTGACGCCAAACGGCTCCCTGCGCACGGAGGGGTGTACGCGCTCACCGACGACGAGGGGCGGCTCATACAGACCATCGCGACGGAGTCGCTGCGACGGTCGGCCGGCACGCGACTGGCGCGGCAGCAGGAAGGTCGGTCGCGACGGCGGGCCGATGTGCGGGCCGTGGCCCGATGGCTCTGGTGGCAGCCGACATGGTCGGCATTCGAGACATCGCTGCGGTATCTGAACGTGGCACGGCAACTTTTGGGCAGGGACTACCGCAAGGAGTTGGCGTTCGGTCCGGTATGGACTGCGTGGATCGATCCGGGAGCGGCGTTCCCTCGGTGGGTGGTGTCGGCCGAGGCGTTCGGGCTGGAAGGAGTGGCCACCGGCCCGTTCGCGACGCGCAAGCACGCGGCGCGGTTCGTGGAGATGCTGGAGGACACTTTCGACCTGTGCCGGTATCCGCACATCCTCGAGCAGGCGCCGCATGGGCAGGCGTGCGCGTACTTCGAGATGGGCAAGTGCCCGGCGCCGTGCGACGGGACGATCTCGATGGAGGAGTATCGCCAAGCCGTGCACGCATCGGTCGAGGCCGCGACGGGCGACTGGCGCGGGCACGTCGAACGGCTGGAAAGCGAGATGAAGTCGTCGGCGGGTCGGCTCGACTTTGAAGCCGCGCAACGACTCAGGGACAAGGCCGAGACGATCGCGAAAGCGAACGAGCTGGAAGGACGACTGGCGCGCCGGCCGGACGAACTGCGCGTGCTCATCGTGCAGCGGGCGTCGCGCGGGTCGACGGTCAAGCCGTACTTTCTCTCCGGCGGCACTATTAAGGAGGGTGAAGAAGTGCGCGCCGCGACGATCGATCGAGTGGCGGCGGACTGGGCACAGTTCAAGAAGCCGTCCGATAATGGAATTGAATCCGAAGCGCGCTATCGGACCGAATGCCTGTGGCTGGTCAGTCACTTCCTTATCAAGAACGGCCCCGGCGTATTTCTGCAAGGCGAAGACGCGCGCCGTCCGGCAACGATCGAGCTGAACGTGCGGGCGAGGTTTGTGCGACCGCGTCGCCGGCAATCGCCCCCAATCGACGCGGAGACTGTTGACCCACCCTGACAAATTCCTAGAATAGAACTCATCGGCCGGCGCGCGGCGGAGAGGCAATCCGCGGCGCGATGTGCCATGTTGTGTCACTGTTTTATCGCTGAATTCAGCGCCGTTCTTGCACGCGGCGACGACACGATGATTGTGGATCAACAGGCGACAATCGAGCCGAAGAAACCACCAGTACCGCCGGTCGTGAAGCGGTTTCTCGACTACCTGTTCGTCGAGTGCGGGCTGGCCGGCAACACGGTGGACGCGTACAAGCGTGACCTTTGCCGGTTCTGGAACACGGTGAAGGACCTCGGCGTCGATCTGGAGGAGATCGGCATCGACGTCGTGCAGCATCACCTCGTGCTGCTCCGCGGTGACGGGCTGAACGTCTCGTCCATCGCCCGGCACCTGGCGGCCATTAAGATGTTCCTGCGCTACCTGCACAGCAACCGGCTGATGCCGCGGGACGTGGCGTCCCTGATCGAGTCGCCGAAGAAGTGGCGGAACCTGCCCGGCACGCTCCATTACAAGGAAGTCGACGCCCTGCTCGAGATGGCCGACGAAGGCGCCGAGCACTACCTGCGTGACAAGGCGATCCTCGAGATGCTGTACGCGACGGGCATGCGCGTCACCGAACTCGTCGACCTGACGCTCGACCGCGTGAACTTCGATGTGGGCTACGTGCGGGTGATCGGCAAGGGCCGCAAGGAGCGCATCATTCCTGTGGGGTCAACGGCGCTCGATGCCCTGCGGCGGTATCTTCGCCTTCAGCGGCCGCAGTTGGCCAACGACCGTAGCGGCTCGTCGATATTCCTGTCGCGGACCGGCCGGGCGATCGACCGATCGACCGTGTGGCGGATCGTGCAGAAGTGGGCGCACACCGCCGGGTTGAAGAAGCAGATATCGCCGCACACGCTGCGGCATTGCTTCGCGACGCACATGCTCCAAGGCGGAGCGGACCTGCGGATCGTCCAGGAGCTGCTCGGCCACGCGGACGTGGCGACCACGCAAATCTACACGCACGTCGACGACTCCCGGCTGAAAAGCGTGCACCGCAAGTTTCATCCGCGACAGTGACACGCCGGGCACGTTATGATGGCGTGTGGCGGCCGGTCGCGGGCCTGTGCCGTTTGGCAAGGAAGCCGCGGCGGCGATCGGCCTCGTAAACCCTCCGGAGCGCGCGCGATTCCTTCTGATACAGCTTTCATCCGGCACGTGTCGGGGTTGCTCTTTCGCAACTCGACGCGGCTCGACTCCGGCAGACTGATTAACCTGTTCGCGGAGACGATGCGCGACTGGCCGATCGGCAGGCTGGTTGTCTGGGTTCGCTACACGCGCCAGGCGCCGTTCTCCGGCACGTGCTACGATTCGCAGGGGCGGATTTTCGTCAACGTCGGCCGCGGCGTGCAGTACCCCTACGACCTGCCGACGCACGTCGCCAGAACGGTGACAACCTCGCAGTACTGGATCAAGCCGATCCACACATTGCGCGTCGCTGACGCATACCAGTTGGCGCTGTTCGTGTACCTGCACGAGTGCTACCACTGGCTCATCCGGCGGGCGAAGCGGAACCGCCGGCAGAAGGAATCGATGTGCGACCGTTTCGCGGTTCGCACGCTGGTTGATCGCTTCGGGTGCGCGGTTCGCGACGAGAGCGGCCGCGACGTAGAGCGCGAGTCGTGGGACTTTCAGAATCTCGAACGGTTCGTGGCGGGCGCGAAGGGATCAGCCCGACCGGCGGTGAAGCGAGCCCGGCCGGCGGCGTCGATCGCCCCGGCAAGCGACGGTAATCAGTTCCTGCTCTTCGAATCGTGAAGCGCAGTCCGCTCGGATGCAGGTTTCAGTACGATCGCGGGGCGAATCCAGTCGAAGCGGTCCTGCACGGCGGCATTGCGGCCGAAGTCGACGACGAGTTCCAGCCGGCGGGCCCCCGCGACGTCGATGCGGACGGGCTGGCTCAGTCCGTCACGGGACGTGACCGAGACCGCGCGGTAGCGCTGCTGGTCATCGACGCGGATGAGCACCTCCACATCCGCGAATCGGCCGGCGGAATCATCCAGTCCGTAGCGAGCGACGAACTCGGCGGCGTTGGCTGGCAGGTCGTAGACAAGTACCGCCCGGCTGTGCACGCCGATGCCGTGCTTGAAGGTGGTGGGGCCGACGCGCAGCGGGCCGCCAAGCACGTTGCGACCTGTGTTGTAGTCCCAACGGATGGTTGACGCCGGCGTCTGCTCGTAGTCTGCCGGCTCGATTTCGTCGAGCCAGCGCCAACGACCGCCGCGAATGTCGATTTGCTTAACGACGGCGAGCGGCATCGCCAGACGACTCCCCTCGTAGACACCCGCCAGCGTGGGGCCACGATCGCCGTTTGGAGCAGAGTCTTCGAGCGCGAGCGATTCCGTCGTGATCCGACTGCCGTCGCTGAGTTCGACAACTGCGCGGATGCCCGGCGACGACGACGCGGGCTCGGCCTGCAAGTACGCCGCAGAGATCAGATTGAACGGAACATCGCGCTGTTCGCCCTCGATCTCAACATTGACGCCGGTCGCGTCGATGCCGGCCACCCATCCCTCCAGGAAATCGCCGTTAGCCAGCACAATGACATCGTGGTTGGCGCTGTCCGCCAGCCGGAGGCCGCCGTCTGTCTCCACCAGGCTTGAATCCGCAGGCAGTTCCGGCAGATGGCCGGTCAAGTCGAAACAGATGGACGTGACGCGTTCCAGCGGAACCGCAGCCTGGCCGAACAACGGCGAGGCCAGATGTACCTGCTGGCCGGCCGAGCCGAGCGCGGGAGATGCGGCGCGGCCATCATTGGCGTCGATCAGAGTTCCGTGCAGCACATTGCCCCCGGCCAGTTTGATTTCGACACTGCCTTTGTCAGACTCAGTCGGTCGTGGCGTGAGCGTCGCGCAGATGACGTCTTCGGTGGCGATCGTTCGGCGTGCGCCGTCGCCCGATGCGATTACGAATCCGCGGGCAAGATCGAACGAAACGGGCGCCCCAGCAACGTGCTCGCCGGAGACGGTTTGAACGTGTATGCACGGTGCATCAGCATCCTGGGGAGCGCCGATGACGTCGGCCCGACAGAAGCCGAAACCCGTCACCGCCGCGAAGCAGCATACGACCACCGATTTGACAGAAAGCCTCGTCATTTCTGGAATATCGGCAGCAGCCGGTTGGGCATCTCCAGGATGATCAGCGCCATGGCCGTGCCGTAGTCAGTTCCGGCCTGCCCTCGCCAGTAGCCTTCCGACGACTGCCGGGCGACGAGATCATCGCGAACGGCCGGCCACCACGTGGCCCAGCGATCGCCACCGGCGAAGAACATCGCCTGCGCCGCATAGTAGTGCCCATAAAAGTAATGGCCGACGGTGTGCTCCTGCGGCGGCCGGAACCGCTCGACGTACTCGAGGCCGCGTTCCACTTCCTCCGCGCCGTACGCTCCGGCGTATTGCAGCGCCGCTACGCCGGCCGCCGAGCGCGCGAACGCCGACCCGCCGGAGCTGAGCATGTAGCGGAAGCCCCCGTCGGTGTTCTGGCTTTTCTTCACATAGCTGATGGCGTTGTCGATCACCGACTTCTCGACGTAGATTCCGGCGTTGCGGGCCGCGCGAAGTGCCATGATCTGGCAGATGGTCACCGAAATGTCGGCGTCGTTTCGCACGGGCTGGTATCGCCAGCCGCCCTCCTCGTTCTGTGTGGCGACGATGAGCTGCACGGCGCGGTGCAGCGTCTCGCGCATCTGTGGCCGATCTGTCATCCCGTAGACCTCAGCCAGAAAGAGCGTGGCGAACGCGTGTCCGTACATCGGGCCGTGCGAAGTCTCCGCCGCGAGCAGGCCGCTCTCCGAGCGGTTTGCCAGGATGAAATCGATGCAGCCATCGACGACGTCAGCATAACGGCCGCGGCCAGGCGTGTTGCCGTCAGCGAGAAAGGCGAGTCCGGCCAGGCCGGTGATGCCGACGTGCTTGCCGTACTGCGAGTCGCTCCCGAACGAGCCGTCATCCGCCTGCCGAGCCGCCAGCCACGCAAGCCCCCGCTCGATCGCGACCTTTGCCGACGGTGTGATCTCATCGGCGGTGGAAATCGACGGCGGCGGCTGGGCGACGGCGGTAGTGGTCGACGGCGCCGCCTGCACTGCCGCGCACATGCTGACGCTCGTAAGTGCGACCACGCAATGATGTACGATGCGGCGCAGCACGCTACGGTTCCTGTGACTCGGGCTGAGGCTCCGCCAGAGAACGGTAGTACTCCTCGATCAGCGGCCGAAATTCCTCGAGCACCTGCTCGCGCAGGCCCTGGACGATCTCCTCACGATCGCGGGGCGGCAGATGACCCCAGCCGCGGCGCGTTTCCTCGAACGGCCCGGATCGGGAACGATCCGTCTGTTCAGACCGCGCCCCACCGCCCGATCCTTCGGCAGACTGCGGTCCGGCGTCATTTCCCTTATCCCGAGGCTGTTGCGGTTTCGGTTTTGGCATCCGCCTTTCATCGCCATCGACGACGTACTCGCTCCCGTTGCTGGACTGCGTCAGAGCGCGCTCGACCGCCTCGTCCATGTCGCTGAGAATCTGCGCCTGAACGCGCTGCGTTTCGGCGCCGACGTCGAAATCGCTCCAGAGGCGTTCATGAGACTCGTCCATGAGCGACACGACACGTTTCATTACGTCGTTCGAGTCGTTCGGATCGGTGCCGTCGATCAGGCGTTTCGCCAGGTCTTCCCGTTGCTCGGCGCGCTCGGCCGTGTCGCGCGGTTGGGCGACGCTCGGGCGGGCGAGGGCGATGCCGAGCCCCACGAAAACGGCAAGCATGAATACGTGAGCGGCTCTAATCCGCATTGGTCTGCGCTCCCTTCATAAGCCGCCCGGCAAGAGCGCGAATCTCGTGCTGCTCGCTGGCCAGGTCGCGCACGGCAGCGAGCGTGGCTTCATCGGCCCGGTCCGGATCGAAACCAGCGGCCAGTTCCGCCGTCCGCTCGTTCAGCGACTTCTGCATCGAGCGAAGCACGAGCAGTTCCGCAAGCGGCGGCACGGGCGGGCCGGACTCGCGCGTCTTGCTGCTTCCTCCCTGACCGCCGCCGTAGCGTGCGTTCTCTTCGGCCAGTGCCAGCCGGGACAGATCCGTCAGCGACTGAATGAGCACGTCGAGCTGGCTGACGATCGATGCTTGCGCAGTGCCAAGCCGGCGGTCGATAAGACGTTTGGCGAGCGACTCGGACGAACGCCCCATTCCGGCGAGCGCGCGATCCAGAACGAACCCGTAGACGATAGCGCCGTCCATTTCGGAGCGCAGCGCGGCGGCGTCTTCGCGCACGCTATCCTGCTCGCGACCAAGGGCGGAGGCTTTGCGTGTCTCCAGCCGGCCCAGGCGTATTCCCGCCCCGGCGATCTCGATGAGATCACGCGAGCCGTCGTTGATGCCGGACTGCCGCGAACGAATGTCCTCCAGGCGCGTGCGCAGCACGCTGAGGTGTTGGCGCTGGACCGTCCGACGCGTGCCTTCCGCCATCTTCTCGAGACCTTCCAATGCGGACGCGAGCGACTCGCGAGCCTCGCGTTGCCAGTCGAGCGCGCCAGCGCCGTCGGCATCCAGCAAGGCTGCGGCCGCGGACTGCATCGGCGAAGTTGCCCCGTACAGGGCCCGGGCAACGACGATCATGTCCAGTCGCTCACGCCATTCGAGGGCGAGACGGCGCGTGTTCTGCATCAGGTCGAACTGCATCTGTCCGATCGGCTGCCACGCGTCGGCCTCGGCCTCTTGCTGACTCGCCTCCTGGTTGGCCGCGATCAGGTCATCCTGCGTACGCAGTAGCTCAGCGACTGCCCGCCGGGCCTCTTCCTGCCGTCGCGCCAGATACTGGAGGCGGCGCTCCTCGCCCTGCTGAAAGGCGTTGAGCACGTCGGCGAGGCCGGCTTCCGCAGCCCGCTGCCCGATCTTGGCGGCCGCAAGTCGATTGGCGGCGATCGCCTCTGCGGCGTTGCGCATGCTCCGCGGGATTTGCGCGGCCAGCGCGGCGCGCCTGCCTTCCGCAATCGCAGCCGCCGTGGCCGGCTCGCTGGATTCGAGGCTCTCCTCGAGGCGGCCCATGTCCTCGAGCAGTCGATCCATGTCGTCACCGAGCAGCGTCTGCGCCTGGGCGTCCTGCTGAACGGCCGTGGCGCCTTCCGCGCTCAGACGATCAACCGCCTCGCCCAGCGTGGCGCTCGTCCGCCGATCGCAGGAGCGGCGGATCGCCTGCTGCCGGTCGAGCAGATCACGGGCACGATTGATGATGTCGTGGAAATCACCCCACTGGCCGAGCACGGCCAGCAGGTGCTTGATGTGATCGCTCGCCTGATGCTGAAAATCGCCAGCGGCCTCGATCCGCGATTGAGTGTCGGCCGGGCTGGCAGCGTCATCAAGCACGTGCGCCGCCTGGTGCATCAGATCCGTCACGTCATCGGTAAGGACGCCGGCCGCATCGCGAAGGTTGGCGCGTGTACGTTCATTCGCCACCGCATTGTCGGAGAGTCGCTGCTCGACGGCGGACACACGGCCGCCGAGTTCCTGGGCACGCTGCGCCAGGCGCATCTGCTTCGCTGCCGACAGCACCAGCGGTTCGCCCGCGCTTCGCTCAAGGTCCTGCTGCGGCACCTTTCCCGCGAGCGACTCGATCTGCCTGCAAAGGGATGTCTGGTCGATCAGCAAGCGGCGCAGTCCCTCGTCGACGCCGGATATCTGCTCGCGCTGAAGTCGCTCGAACGACTCGGCGCTGACGACGTTGAGCTGTAACCGCGCCGAGTAGGACACCTGGCCGCCCTCCGGACCGGAGGGACATGCGTCCATCGCCCGCGCCCGGTAGATTACCGCGTCGCCCGGCCTGACGTTGAGCTCATGAATTCGCCACATGTAGTCCGTTGCGACCGCGTCCGAATCGCCGGCGGGGCCTCCGGCCGGGACGATCGGAATGGCGACAGCCTGTTCCTGATTGTCCCCTGCACGCTGGGCGAGCAGCGCTACGGATGCGACGCCGAGATCGTCGTCAGCCCGGACTTTCACGTGCAAGAGGCCTTCGGGCGTCACTTCCATCGTACCGCGAGGCTCGACGACGGTGACGTGCGGCGGTTCATCCGCAACGGCCTTGACGCGCAGAAACTGTCCCGGCGCATTGGTAAACCCGTCTGCGTCCGCCACGCGCACATCCAACACGTAGTCGCGATCGATAACAATGCTGCCATGCCGGGTGGTCGGCTCCGCTTTATCCGCATGCAGTGGCAGCCGGTCTTGTCCGTCAACGATGGCAAAAGCGGTGGCTACCGAGCGGTCGATGCGG
>JBECKQ010000274.1:0-4533 GCA_040235375.1 Phycisphaerae bacterium
ACACGCTGCCTCTGCACGTCGAGATTCTGTACAACGAATACCAGTTCGCCGCGGCCTTCAGCGTGGCGGGGCTGCTGGTCTGCCTGGCGCTGTTGATGATCGTGGCCAAATCGCTCATCGAGTGGCGGCTGCGGCAGTCGTCCCGAAGCGAGGCCGAGCCGTCCGGGAGTGAACCGTGGGCATCGACATAAGAGGCGTGACCAAGAAGTTCGGCGAGTACACGGCGCTCGACAACGTGAGCTTGCGCGTCGAGCCGGGGGAGCTCATCGCACTCCTCGGCCCCTCCGGCTCGGGCAAGACAACGCTGCTGCGCGTGATCGCCGGGCTCGAAGCGCCGGACGGCGGCATGGTCCTGCTGGACGGGGAGGACGCGACCTCGCGGCACGTCCGCGAGCGCCGCGTCGGCTTCGTTTTCCAGCACTACGCCCTGTTCCGGCACATGACCGTGATCGAGAACGTGTCCTTCGGGCTGCGCGTCCGCCCGCGCAAGATCCGGCCGCCGCGCGATGAAATCCGCCGACGGGCGATGGAGCTGCTGCGCCTCGTCCAACTTGAGGGCTTTGCCAATCGCTACCCTTCGCAGTTGTCCGGCGGGCAGCGGCAGCGCGTGGCCCTGGCTCGGGCGCTGGCGGTCGAGCCGAAGGTGCTGCTGCTCGATGAGCCGTTCGGGGCGCTCGACGCCAAGGTGCGGCAAGAGCTGCGCCGCTGGCTGCGCCGCCTGCACGAGGAGATTCACGTCACCAGCGTGTTCGTCACGCACGACCAGGAGGAGGCGCTCGAGCTGGCGGACCGGGTGGTGGTGATGAACGCGCGGCGGATCGAGCAGGTGGGCACGCCGGAAGAGGTGTTCCACAACCCGGCCAGCGCGTTCGTGATGAACTTTCTGGGGACGGTCAACGTGTTCCACCGGCGCGTGGACAGCCTGCATCCGGATCTCGACGCGGTGGAGCTGCAATGCGCGGATGAGCTGCCGGCCGGCTCGCGCCCGGCGCGGATTTTCGTCCGCCCGCACGATCTGGATATCGACGTCGAGGCGAACGGCAAGGCGAGCCTGCCGGGCCGCGTCGAGTTCGTCAACAGCGCCGGGCCGCAGGTGCGGCTGGAAGTGATGACCGCGTACGGCGATCTGTTGCAGGTGGAGACGACGCACGAGCGCTGCCGGCGATTGGGAATTACCAAGGGCAGCGACGTCTACGTCAGCCCGCGTCAGATGCGCGTGTTCTACGACGATGCCCACACCACTCATGGCGGCAATGGCCAGGAGGGTTGAGCGATGGCGATCGAGAAAGTCGCAGTGATCGGGCTGGATTGTGCCGAGCCGAGCCTCGTGTTCGACCGGTGGATCGACGACTTGCCGAATATCCGGGGCGTGATGAAACGCGGCGTGTACGGCCGGCTGGAAAGCTGCGTGCCGCCGATCACCGTGCCGGCGTGGATGTGCATGGCCACGGGCCGCGATCCCGGCGAGCTCGGTGTGTACGGCTTTCGCAACCGGCGCGACCACGGTTACGGCGCCCTGCGGACGGCTACGAGCCTCGACATTCGCGTTCCGCGCGTGTGGGACCGGCTGAGCGCGGCGGGGCGGCCTTCCGTGATCGTCGGCGTGCCGCAGACGTTTCCGATCGTGCGGCCGCCGAAGGGATGCCTCGTCTCCTGTTTCCTGACGCCGAGCACCGATTGCGACTACACGCACCCGCCGGCACTGAAACGCGAGATCAGCCAGGTGGTCGGCGAGTACATGGTGGACGTGCCCGGCTTCCGCACGGACGACAAACGCTGGCTTCAGGAGCAGATTTACGTAATGACCGGCCGGCGATTCCAGTTGTGCCGGCATTTGCTGAAGACGAAGCCGTGGGATCTGTTCTGGATGGTGGAGATAGGCACGGACCGTATTCATCACGGCTTCTGGCACCACGGCGATCCGCGGCATCCGCGCTACCGGCCGGGCAACGAGTGGGAGAGCGTGATCCATGACTACTACGTATTCGTGGACGGGCTGATCGGGGCGCTGCTGGCGGAGATGGACCTGGACAAGACCGCGGTGTTGATCGTTTCCGACCACGGGTCGAAGGCGCTCGAGGGCGGCGTGTGCTTCAACGACTGGCTGATCCGCGAAGGGCTGCTGGTCATGAAGGAGCGCGCCGCGGAGCCGACGAAGTTCCGGACCGAGGACGTAGACTGGTCGCGTACGAAGGTATGGGGGGAGGGCGGCTACTACGGCCGGTGTTTCATCAACCTGGCCGGCCGCGAGCCGCAGGGGATCGTGCCCAGGAGCGAATACGAGTCGCTGCGCGCCCGGCTTGTGAAGAAGATCGAGGCGATTCCCGAGCCGGACGGCAAGCCGATGGGCACGCGCGTGTTCCGGCCGGAAGAGATTTACAGGCAGGTCAACGGTATCCCGCCGGATCTGATTGTGCTGTTCGGCGATCTCCGCTGGCGAAGCGTTGGTACGGTCGGGAACCCGGACATCTACACGAGCGAGAACGACACCGGTCCGGACGAAGCCAACCACGCCCAGCAGGGAATGTACGTCTTCTCCCAAGCCACGCCGCCCGCCGGGCCCGGCAGTGTGCGCGACGCATCGATCTACGACATCACGCCGACGATCACGAAGCTGCTCGGCCTCGACGCCCCGGCCGACCTGCGCGGTACCGCGATGGTGTAGCGGGCGGCGGCCCTTGGCCGGTGAGAAAGTGAGAAAGTGCGAAGGTGGGAAAGTGGGAAAGAAGCGCGGAGGCTGGGGGCTGACGGGCAGGCGGAAGGCGGGAGGGGAGACCGGCGTTTTTGGGGGCGCCAGCCGATTCGTATAAAAACGCCGTTCTTGGGCCTTCCAGCCGATTCGAAAACACCGTCTATCGGTGAATTTGCTCAAAAACGCGGGTGGGGGAGCGGGCCTGGCGCGGTCAAGAATGGGGGTCCGTAAAAAGCGGACGTGGAAGGCGAGGCAAGAGGCAATAGGCAATAGGCGAGAGGGACGCGCGCGCAGGCTGAGCCGCGTTTTGGGGGGCGCCGGGCGATTCGTATAAAAACGGCGTTTTGGGGGCTTCCAGCGGATTCGAAAATGCCGTTTATCGGTGAATTTGCTCGAAACCGCGGGTGGGGGAGCGGGCCTGGCGCGGTCGACAACGGGGGTGCGGAAAAGCGGACGTAGGGGGAGAGGCGATCCGGCTTCGCCGGTGGCTATGCCGTGAGGGGGGACGAAGCGACGGGGCCACCGAAGCGCGAAGCCACGAAGGCAAGCGTCGGTCGCGCGGCTGAGTCCTGCCCATTGCCTGGTGCCTTCTGGATATTCTCTCCTGTTCACCTGGTCCACCCTCACCTGCTCTGGCCGGAGGCACCGCATGCGGGCGTACTCCTGGCGATGAGCCCACGGGTTGCCTCAACCCTATAACGCGCCGAGTGTGTCACTTTTTCCTGCGTTGCCGGCCAGGGCGGGTGCCCGCGAGGCGGCGATGGGGAATTAGCGATCCACGGTCCGCCGAATTCAGACGCATTGAGGGCGAGCCGTGGTATGCTGGTCAGCGGCTTGGCTCGTGCTGCGCAACGCCGGGCGGCCCCGGAAGAAATCGCAGGAGAAGAAGGCGGAATGGCGGATGGAAAACGAACCTGTCCCGTTTTCTTCGCCCCCGTTTTCTTCGCCGCCCTCGGCCATAAGGGAGCGTCGACATGACCCGCACGATGTATATCGCGGTCGCCGGTGTTGTGGGCCTTTGCATGACGCCCATGCTCGCGGACGACGCCAAGCAGACGGATCTCGCAATTGAATTCGACGCGTCCGGGTTGACTATCGTCCACATCGATGGACGAACACTGGATTGCACGTACCACACTTCAAGAAAGGACAACCTGCTAGCCGCGACGATGCAGAGCATGAAGGCGTACGATACGCATCACTCAGTCATCATGATGACAGACGCCGAGATGAAGGAAATCGCAGAATGGGCCGACAAGGCTTGCCTGACGACCATCACAGAAGAGCAACGTCAGCCCAACCAGCGCGGCTACAGCACTCATCTCTTGATTTCGCGCAAGGGCGCGCGGTTCTTTCCCGATCACGCCATGTCGCGAGAGTTACTTCTTATTGTGCGCCGGATCGTGAATGACAGAAGACAGGAATTCCCTGTCTGGTGATGGAAGAAAACCTGGAAGAAAACGGGACAGGTACGAATGCCATTAAGTTAGCCGGACAAAAAGCGTAAGTTGTTTTACTACAAGGAGTTATAGGCATTTGCGCAAGCCAAGGCCTCCTGTCATGATGTTGTGAGTGAAACGACATCAACGAAAGGAGGCCAAGGATGGTCACCATTATACCTGCTTTGCGACAGGTCAGGGAAGACCTGGTCAAGTATCTGGATCGCAGAATGGTCGAGCGAATCTGTCGAGAACTGGGCCACGCGTGGCGGAATCGCAGTTGGACCCGTTCACCACCCTCCATCTCTTCATTCTGCAGGTACTGCATCAGAACACGGCCATGACGCACCTGCCGCACTTGGCCGGGGAGGAATTCAGCGCCTCGGCGTACTGCCAGGCGCG
>JBECKQ010000329.1:0-4799 GCA_040235375.1 Phycisphaerae bacterium
CGACGTATTGCGGGGAGTCGTTGTCGGCAGCCATCGGAAAGCTCCGGAAAGAAGGTCACAAGACACTGTGGCCGAGTTTCTGGCCCGTCGAACGGAAAACTCTACGGGTGATGTCGGGAGATGACAAGCGGGTTCGCGCGCAGGACGCCACGGTGGCGGTGCGCCCCGATCGGCCCATGCACCCGCAGTAATCAGATGTCCGTGTTTCTTCCCGGGGCGTCGAACCAGCGGTAGACCGCCGGGAGCACGAGCAGAGTCAGCAGCGTCGAGGTCAGGAGGCCCCCGATGACGACGGTGGCCAAAGGACGCTGGACCTCCGCACCGGCGCTGGTCGCCAGCGCCATCGGCAGAAAGCCGAGCGAGGCCACGAGTGCCGTCATGAGCACGGGCCGCAGGCGAGTGCGCGCCCCCTCTCGCGCCGCTTCGACCGGTGTCATGCCCTCGCGCCGCTTCTGCACGATGTACGACACCAGCACGACGCCATTGAGCACGGCCACTCCGAACAGGGCAATGAACCCCACGCCGGCCGAGATTGAGAACGGGTAACCGCGAATCCACAGCGCCAGCAGCCCACCGGTCATGGCCATCGGAACGTTCAGATACATCAGCGCCGACAGGCGGACCGAATGGAACGTGCTGTACAGCAGCATGAAGATCAGCAGTAGGGCCAGCGGAACCAGGACGGCCAACCGGGCCGAAGCCGCCTGAAGATTCTTGAACTGCCCACCCCAATCGATATACCAGCCGGGCGGTAGGTCCAGCTTGTCGTCCAACACGCTGCGGGCTTCCGCGACGAACGACGCCAGGTCACGCCCGCGAACGTTGCACTCGACGGAAATGCGCCGGCTGATGTTCTCGCGGCTGATCTGCGCGGGCCCTTCCTCGATTTCGATGGAAGCGAGCTGTGAAAGGGGGATCAGTCTCGGCGGACCGCTGTCCATCGGCGGACCGGCGATCTTCAGATTGCCGATGCTGTCCAGGTCCGCTCTCACCGCCGGGTCGAAACGCACCTGCAGCGCGAAGCGCTTCTGTCCTTCCAGCACGGTGCCGACGGGATTTCCGCCGATCGTCTGAACCACCTCGAGCACCTGCTCCGCGTTGATGCCATATCGCGCGATCGCGTCGCGATCGACGCGCACGCGCATCGTGGGAAGGCCGATTACCTGCTCCGCCTTCACGTCGGCGGCTCCCGGAATGCGGCCGGCGAGTTGTACCGCGCGGTCCGCCTTCTGTTTGAGAAGCTCCAGGTCGTCTCCGTAGATCTGGATCGCCACGTCGCTGCGAACGCCGGCGATCAGCTCCTGCACGCGCAATTCGATCGGCTGCGAGTAGCTGAAGATGGCGCCGGCAACCTTGGTCCGAAGCGCCTCATCGATCGCGCCGATCAGCTCTTCTTTTGACTGGAATCGCCAGCTCTCCCTGGGCTTCAGCATGATGTACGTATCGCTGATCTCCACGCCCATTGGATCCGTCGCAATCTCGGCTCGCCCGGTTCGCGAGAGGACCGTCTCGACCTCCGGAAACTCCTCGACCAGCACCTTCTCGGCCATCAGGCTGATCTCGTTGGATTTCTCCAGCGAAACGCTCGGCAGCCGCCAGATCTGCATGGCGATGGCCCCCTCGTCCAGCCGCGGAATGAACTCGGCGCCCAGGAACGGCGCCAGGCACAGGCTGGCCAGGAAGACAACGAGCGCCGTCGCGAACACAGGCGTTGACCGGCCGACAATCCGATCCAGCACCGGAAAATAGACCCGCTTGGCCGCGCGATACAGGAGCGGCTCCTTCTCCCGCACGCGCTTCAGAAAGAGCGAGGCCAGCACGGGCATCAGCGTCAGCGCGCAAGCCAGCGAGCCGAGCAGCGCGAACACCACCGTCAGCGCCATCGGGCGGAACATCTTCCCTTCTACGCCGCGCAGCGCCAGGATCGGCAGGTAGACAATAATGATGATGCCGACGGCGAACGCGACCGGCCGTGCCACCTCATGACACGCCGCACGCACCTTCTCCACGTGCGACCGCCGATCGTCGCGGTTGACATGCAGGGACCGGACGACGTTCTCGATGATGACCACGGAGCCATCGACGATCAGGCCGAAGTCGATGGCGCCCAGACTCATCAGGTTGCCGCTGATGCCGGCGAACCGCATTGCCGTGAAAGCCACCAGCATCGACAACGGAATAGCCGATGCGACGATCAGTCCGCCGCGCAGGCTCCCGAGCAGCAACAGCAACACGACGACGACGAGGATCCCGCCTTCGGTCAGGTTCCTGGCCACTGTCTTGATCGTCTTGTTGACGAGTTCCGTACGGTCATAAAACGTGTCGATGGTCACGCCTTCGGGCAGCGACTGGCGGATCTGGTCGATCTTGCGCTTGACGCTCTCGACCACCACGCGCGAGTTCTCGCCCATGAGCATCATGACGATCCCGACGACGGCCTCACCGCGCCCGTCGCGCGTCACCGCGCCCTGGCGAATCATCGGGGCGAACTCGACCTGACCGAGATCCTTCACGTAGACCGGCGTGCCTTCCGGTCCGTGCTTGACGATGATGTTGCCCACGTCGGCGGGCGTTTCGACCAGCCCCTCGCCCCGAACCAGGTACTGCTCCCCGTGGTGGGCGAGGTACCCCCCTCCGACGTTTCGGTTGTTCGCCTCGAGGGCGTGGAGCACGTCTCCGACCGGGATGTCGTACGCGGCCAGCCGGCCGGGATCGAGCGTGACCTGGTAGGTCTTCAACTCGCCCCCGAAGGAATTCACCTCGACGATGCCCGGCACGCTGCGAAGCTGGTAGTTCACGTACCAGTCCAGAATCGTACGCAGCTCCATCGGGCTGTACCCTTCGCCGTGCACCTCGAACTGGTAGATTTCACCCAGGCCGGTCGAGATCGGCCCCATCCCCGGCTCGCCGTAGCCGGAGGGAATCGCTTCGCGCGCCTCGCCGAGTCGTTCGCCCACGAGCTGTCGCGCCCAGTACACATCCGTACCCTCTTCGAACACGACCGTGACGACCGACAGCCCGAACTTCGAGACGCTGCGGACTTCCTCGATCGCCGGCAGGCCGCTCATCGCCGTCTCGACCGGAAAGGTGATGAAACGCTCGACCTCTTCCGGCGGCAGACCGGGTGAGTTGGTCAGCACCTGCACCTGGACGTTGGTCACGTCCGGCACCGCGTCGATGGGCAGGTTGACCAGCGAGTGGATACCCGCCGCCACAACCAGCACCCACAGCACGACGATCAGAAAGCGGTTGTTTAATGAGAAATCGATGATTCCGCGCATCGTTTTCCGTCTCTAATGGCTGTGCCCGCTGCCCATTTCCTCTCTGCCCGCTTCGGACTTCAGCACGAACGTGTCGCCGACCGCGACCCGGGCATCGGATGGCAGTTCGCCGGCGATCTCCGCGTACGTCTTCGATTTCGCCACGATCTGCACGGGTACCTGTCGAAACTCGCCGTCGCCGATCACCTCGTAGACCGCGTGGCCGTCCGTGACGCGCTGCACGGCCGCCAGGGGAACCAGCAGGCCGAAGGTCTTCTCCGCCGGCTCCGCAAAGACGGTAACCGTCGCGAACATTCCGGGCCGGAAGCGCCCCTCGGCGTTCGGCAGCACGACGCGTGCTTCGATCGTGCGCGTCGCGGGATCGAGATGACTGCCGATGTAATCCACCACGCCTTCGACGAGCTCGTCTGGAAACGCGTCGAGTCGCACGATCGCTTTCTGCCCTTTCTCGAGCAGGCGGATATCGCGCTCGTAGACGCGGCCCATGACCCAGACGTCGGTGAGGTTCGCGATCGTGTAGAGCCGCGAGTCGGTGTCCACCTGTTCGCCGCGTGTCAGGTGGCGCTCGACGATCACGCCGTCAATCGGGCTGTACAACACGCTGCGGGCAATGTCCTCGTCGATCGTGGCGGAGCGCGTGGCGAGCTCCGCGGTCTGCTCATTGGTCAGGCCGAGGATGTGCAGGGCGCGTTCCGAGTTCCGCACTTCGGTGCGGGCGACTTCGAAGTCGCGCTCGGCGCGCAGGAGGTCCGGGCGCAGATTGAACGCGATCTCTTCGCGCGTGGAGACATAGTCGGCACGAGCCGTCTCGTGAGCGCCCTGCGCTTCCAGCAGGTCCTGCTCGGTTCCCACGCCCTTCTCGAACAATGTCTGCGCCCGCGCGGCGGTCCGCTGCGTGACATGCATCGCCGTGTACGCCGTCAGCAACCTGCTCTTGTTCTGTCCGATCTCCAGGTCGTGTGCCTGGGCCAGCGCTTCCTGCGGCGTGGCGTCCGCTTCGAGGATCGACAGCAGCTTGTTCGTGTTTGCGAAAATCGTCCGGGCACGCTCGACATCCGCCTGGGAAACCTCGAAACGGCTCAGGTCCGCGAGGTACTTCATCTTCGCGCTGCCCATCTCCCGCGAGTCGAGCACGCACAACATATCGCCGACCGCGACCCGCTGCCCCAGAGTCTTCTCGACGGCCAGCACGACGCCCGCGACACGCGGCGTCACGTGCACGACTCGATCCGTGTTCCACTCCACCTGTCCGGGCAGTTCAATGGCCGACGTGAGTGTGCCTTGCCGAATGGCGACCGATTCGAGATGCAGCCTGGCCAGCTTTTCCGCCGTCAGATGAACGACGCCGGCCTCATGCTCCTCGTCATGTTCGTGCCCGTCATGCTCGTCCGGATCGTCTTCGTGTGCCTCCTCGTGATCCGCGCTCGGACTCTGTTGGGCGGCAATCGCACCCGCCGCGGATGATCGGTTCCAAGAGGCCGCTGCATACGAGGCGTAAATCCCGCCGCCGGCCAGCAC
>JBECKQ010000341.1:0-5080 GCA_040235375.1 Phycisphaerae bacterium
CGCGTAGAGCGGGCTCCAGCCCGCCGTGTACAGCGGGACCATCGTTTCCATGTAGATCGCCCGTTTCGAGTCCGGCGCGGTTCGCACCAGGCTTGCGCCGTCGCATGCTGCCGGCTCGAAACCCAGCGAGTCCTCCAGCGTGGGCTTTACGTCCACGAGTCCGACCACGCGGTTCGAGACGAGGTAACCCTTGTCGAATAACGCCGGGCATGAGAATACGAGGGCGACGCGCGTCGTGCAGCCGTAAAGGAACATGCCGTGATTCGGCTCGCCATGCTCCCCCAGCGCCTCCCCGTGATCCGTGGCGAACACAATCAGTGTGCGGTCCCGTAATCCGCCCGCGTCGATCTCCTCCACCAGGCGTTTCAGGTGCAGGTCGGCGTACGCAATCTCCGCGTCATAGGGGCGTCCCTCAAAGCGAGGCAGTTTGACGAACGGAGAATCAAAGGGCGTATGCGGATCGTAATAGTGCACCCACAGAAAGAACGGCTTGTTCGAGCCATCGTTCTTGCGCTGCCGAAGCCAGCTTACCGCGGCATTCGTAACCGCCTCGGCCGATCGCTCGTTGCAGTCGAGACACGACTCGTCGAACTTGCTCCGATTCACATCGTCGTCATAAACGTCGAAACCCTGGGCAAGGCCGAATCGCCGCTCCAGCACGAAACTGCTGACGAACGCTGCGGTGTCATATCCATGGCGCTTGAGCGACTCGGCCAGCGTGCCGTGATCGCTCGTGAGCTTGTACGTCCCGTTGTTCCTCACGCCGTTTCGTGGCGGATACAACCCCGTCAGCAGCGCCGCGTGCGACGGCAACGTGAGCGGCACGCTCGTCACGGCGTGGCCGAATCGAACGCCTCTGGCCGCCAGCGAGTCGATCGTCGGGGTCTCCGCGTGCGCGTATCCGTAGCAGCCCAGCGCGTCCTGGCGAGTCGTGTCGAATACGACCAGGACCACGTTGAAGCCTGAAGCCGCCCCCGGCTTCAGTATCTTCGCCAGATCCGTCTCTTGCCCGGATCGACCCTCGCGGCATCCGGCGGCTCCGATCGCTGACGCCAGTACCGCTGCCGCCAGGATTGCACTCATCCGCCGCAACCCACGCGCGGCGCAAGCTCGGCCGGCCCCGCGCCCTCTCACGACAGGACCGCCACGTTTCTTCAACGAAGGCCTCGACATCAATGCTGTGACTCTCACACGTACTCGAATCTCGCCGTGAAGTGCCGGAGCATCGGCGGCTCCTCGACGATCCGCATGCCCCGTATGGCGTCCCGCTGCGCAAATACTTCGGTGATCGCCTCGATTACGTAGTCGATCTGCGACTGTGTATATACCCGCCGGGGGATCGCCAGCCGCACCAGCTCCATCCGCGCGTTTTTGCCGAACATCACGCTGCCGATCTCCACCCCGCGGATACCCCCGTGCACGTACAGCGCACACACCAGCGCCTGGCCGGGAAACTGCTTCTTCGGAATGTGCGGGCAGAAGCTCGCCGCGTCGATGTAGATCGCATGCCCGCCGGGCGGCTCGACGATCTGCACGCCGGCGCGGAGCAGCGCCTCGCCCAGGTACGCCGTGCTGCGAATCCGGTACGTCAGGTAATCCTCGTGGACGACCTCTTCGAACCCCTGGGCCATGGCCTCGAGGTCGCGGCCGGCCAGCCCGCCGTACGTCGGAAATCCCTCGGTAAGAATGAGAAGGTTCTGCGCCCGCCGGTACAGCTCCTCGTTCCGCAGCAGCAGCACGCCGCCGATGTTCACCAGCCCGTCCTTCTTCGCGCTGATCGTCGCCCCGTCGGCCAGGTCGAACGTCTCCCGCACGATGTCCGTGACCGTGCGGTCCGCCTGCCCCGGCTCACGCCGCTTGATGAAGAACGCGTTCTCCGCGAACCGGCACGCGTCGAGGAAGAACGGCGTGTTGTACCGGTCGCACATCTTCCGGACGGCATGAAGGTTCTCCAGGCTCACCGGCTGCCCGCCGCCGCTGTTGTTCGTGATCGTCATCATCACCAGCGGAATGCGCTTCGGCCCGTATTCCTTGAAGACGCTCTCCAGCTTGCGCAGGTCCATGTTGCCCTTGAACGGGTGCCGGCTGCGCGGGTCCATCCCCTCGTCGATCACCAGGTCCACCGCCTCCGCTCCGCTGTGCTCGATGTTCGCCCGCGTCGTGTCGAAGTGATTGTTGTTCGGTATGACCTTGTCCGCCCCGCCCACGAGCTCAAACAGAATGCGCTCGCTGGCCCGCCCCTGGTGCGTCGGAATAATGTGCTCGAAGCCGGTCAGCTCCTGCAAGCGGCGCTCGAATCGGTAGTAGCTGCGGGCCCCGGCGTAGGACTCGTCGCCCCGCATGACCGCCGACCACTGTTCGCTGCTCATGGCGCCCGTCCCGCTGTCGGTCAGCAGGTCGATGAGCACGTCCTCGGCCGGAATCAGAAAGACGTTGTAACCCGCCTTGGTTAGCGCCGCCTCCCGTTCCCCGCGGGTGGTCATTTTCAGCGGTTCCACGACCTTGATCTTGAACGGCTCGATGATGGTCTTCACGATGTCCGCCTCCTCGCTTCGAGAGTGCGTAAGGGCTCGCCGGCTGCCAAGGGAGCCATCCTATCCGCTGCCCCTTCATGCGTCATTCGCATCCCGTGTGCAGTCCCCGCTCCGTGTGCCACTGCTCTTTGAGCAGTGTCTTTCTGTGGTCCATTACCCCCTCCGCCTCTTCTGGCCTCTGACCTCTAGCCCTCGTTCTTTAGTTAGGAATATTTTCGGTCACCCCCCTTGCCAAACCCGTCAGTCTGGTATATGTTAGGTTTGGTCACGCGATCCGCGTGACGGGGTTTCGCTCATGACGAATGAGACGGATAAGCCAGCCCGCGCGCCGGACAGGCGCCCGCCTTCAGCAGTTCCCCTGACAAGGGAAACGGCATTTTCAGGTCCTATAAAATCGCCGTTTTCAGCGAAATACACCGATGAACGGTGCAAAAGTGACGGCTCGAACCACCGCCTGGGCACGGGTATCGCAGACCTCCGCTCCCTGACGGTCGCGGCTCTGACACGGAGGCTTACGCGCGCACGATCATGTTGCGAGCCCCCGCCCGCCGCCTCCAGCCCGGCGCCCGACCAGACCGTCGAAAACCTCCGCCGCATGCTCGAAGAGCACCGACTGAAAAAGCTGGCCGAGGCCCAGACCGCCGGGTTTGCTGGCGACCGCGCCGCCTGCCCGGTCCTGCCCACCGGCCTGCCGCAACTGGATCGCAAACTGCCCGGTGGGGGGGTTCGACCGGGAAGCGTGATGGACTGCCTGTGCGACACCCCGGGCGCGGGGGCCGTGGAACTTGCCCTGCGGATGGCGATCCGTTTCGGCCGGCACGCTCGAGACAGCGACCCCGCCGCAGAAAAGACCGTCTTCGACAAGCGCCGGTGGATCGTGGTCATCGACCCCGCGGCCGAATTCTATCCGCCGGCTGCGGTGCATCTGGGACTGGACCTGAATCACACCATCGTCCTTCGCCCGCCGAATCTCGGCGATGCGTTCTGGTCGGCCGATCAGTGCCTCCGATGCCGCAGCGTGGCCGCGGTCTGCGCCGTGCTGAAAACGGTGGACGAGGTTCATTCCCGCCGGCTCCAGCTTGCGGCCGAGGCCGGCGGGTCGATCGGCATTTTGCTCACCCCCGCTCGACGCCGGCCCAAATCGTTCGCCGCCGTACAGATGCTGATCCAGCCGGCCGGCGGCAACGATCGCGCTTGGCAGAACGAAACATCGCAGGAAAGTCCGGCTCCGACCGGGCCGTTTGCGTGCTTTGCATATCAACGGGCGACGGACCGGCCCGTCTTGTGGAGCGACTCGCGTCGCGTTCGCGTCAGCTTGATCCGCGTTCGGGAAGGGATGCCCGCGGGTCCGTTCGAGGTGGAGCTTCCCGATGCCGCGGACCTTGTGTCTGCACATGCCCTATCTGCCGATCGACCGGCTCCGGCGATCGTGCGGCATGCCGTCGGCTGAGCCGGTTGTGATCGTGGCGCCGTCCACCGGCGGCTTGCGCGTCGTGCACGCCGATGCCCAGGCGTTGCAGAGGGGCGTTCGCCAGGGCCAGGCCCTGGCCGAAGCGTGCGCCCTGATTCCCGGCCTCCGCGTGCACCGCCAGGATGATTCTGCCGATCGCGAAGCGCTGGAAACGCTGGCCGCCTGGGCCGATTGCTTGTCGCCCATCGTTCACCTCGAAGACGCCCAATCGCTGCTGCTCGACGTGACCGGAAGCGAACGACTTTTCCACGGAGAAAGCAACCTCGTCCGCCGCGCCGTCGAGGGCGTCACCGCACAAGGATTCACCGTCACCGCCGCGCTGGCCGATACGTCCGGCGCCGCTTGGGCTCTCGCTCACGCGGACGAGCGGCAAATGGTGGTTTCTCCAAGGGGCCACGCCGCCGCCGATCTGGCACGCCTGCCCGCCTGGTCGCTCCGCCTGGATGCCAAGGTGGCCCGGCAGCTTCGCGACGTGGGGATCGAAACGGTGGAAGCCCTTCTGCATCTGCCGCGTGCCTCGGTGGCGAGCCGTTTCGGCGAGAAAACGCTGCTCCGCCTGGACCAGGCGCTGGGCGACGCGCCTGAGCCGCTCGCTGCGTTTCATCCGCCGCCCGTGGTGTGGGCGCAGACGCGGTTCACCGCCGCGACCGATCGGCTCGATCTGCTGAACGAGGCGCTGGACCACGCCTTGAGCCGATTCTGTGACGAGCTGGACCGCCGCATGAAAGGTACGCGACACATATCTGTCACTTTTTATTTCGAGCAGCGTGAGCCGCAGGTGATCGCCCTGCGGATGTCGCAGCCATCGCGCAGCCGTCCGCACCTGCGCAGATTGCTGCACGCCCGCATCGACGGCGTGAAGTTTGCCGACAAAATCGAAGCCGTCATCCTCTGGACCCGCCGGCTCGAGGCCTTGGATGCCCCACAGCAGACCTGGCTCGACGTGGGCGAGCAGGACGACGCCGATCTCGCCGCGGTGCTCGACCGTCTTTCGGTGCGCATGGGCTCGCCGGCGGTGCTTCGCCCGCATCTGGTGGACGATCACCAGCCGGAACTCGCCTGCGAATACGCCGCC
>JBECKQ010000263.1:0-5664 GCA_040235375.1 Phycisphaerae bacterium
TCTGGCGTCCGAAGCCCCGGCTCACCTCGTCGGCGCCGCGTTCCTCGATGGGGATGTCGGCGCCGCTGGCCGTGGCAGGATCGAACGTGCTGGTGGGCGCCGCGACGTAGAAGGGGATTCCGTGGGCCTTGGCCAGCACCGCAAGGCCGTAGGTGCCGATCTTGTTAGCCACGTCGCCGTTGGCCGCGATGCGATCGGCGCCCGTGATCACGAGATCGACCTTTCCTTCACGCATCACTTCCGCGGCCATGCTGTCGCAGATCACGGTGACATCCACGCCGGCCCGGCTGAGTTCCCACGCGGTGAGCCGGGCTCCCTGGAGGAGCGGCCGAGTCTCGTCCGCGTATACGCGCACCCGGCGGTTTTTCTCGTGCGCTAGAAAGATCGGCGCCAGCGCCGTGCCATACTCTGCGGTAGCCAGCCCGCCGGCGTTACAGTGAGTGAGCACGCCGGCGCCATCCTGGATCAGTGATTCGCCGGCTACTCCGATCGCGCGGCACATCGCGGCGTCCTCGTCGCGAATCCGTTTGGCTTCCGCAAGCAGGTTCTCCTTGATGGCGCCGAGCGTCGCGCCGGCGTCAGCACCCGCGACGCGCTTCATCCGCTCCAGTGCCCAGAAGAGGTTCACGGCCGTCGGTCTCGCCGATGCCAGGTACTCCGCCGTTTCGTCGACTTTCCGCAAGAAGCCCTCGCGATCCTGCTTCGCGTAATCGCGGACCCCCAGCACGAGCCCCATCGCGGCCGCGATTCCGATCGCCGGCGCCCCGCGCACCACAAGCCTTTTGATCGCGTCCCAAACGCACCGCACGTCGCGGCACTCGATCAACACCAGCCGCTCGGGCAGCAACGTCTGATCGATCATGCGCACACAGCCGTCGATTGCGCCGATCCATTCGATGGTCTTAGGCTCGCTCATCATGACTTTTCGCGAACAGCTTAACCCGCCTGGACAAATCCATTGTCACTCGGCGTTACAGCTTCCGGGCAACTTCCTCGGCCACTTCCAGTGTGGTATTGCTCACGCCTACGTCGTACGTGCCCACCCTGCCCTCGCGGATCACCGTGGCGATCGCCTTCTCCAGCCGCTGGGCCATGTCCATTTCGTTCAGCCAGTCGAACATGAGCTTGACCGTCAGGAGCATGGCCATGGGGTTCACCTTGTACTGCCCGGCATACTTCGGGGCGCTGCCGTGCGTCGGCTCAAACACGGCGTACGCGTCGCCGATGTTCGCCGCGCTCGCGAACCCCAGCCCGCCGACGAGGCCCGCCGCCAAGTCGGAGAGAATGTCGCCGAACATGTTCTCCGCCACGAGCACGCCGTACTGCTCCGGCTTGCGAACGAGCCACATGCACTGCGCGTCGATGTTCGTCTCCCAGAGCTCGATGCCGGAGTACTCCTTGGCCACCTGGCGCGCCGTGCGAACCATCAGGCCACCCGTCTCGCGCAGCACGTTCGGCTTATCGCACACCGTGACGACCTTGCGGCCATGCTTCCTGGCGTACTCGAACGCCTGCGTCACGATGCTGCGGCAGCCCTGCCGCGTCATGATCCGGGTGGAAAGGGCGATATTGTCGAGCCCGGCCTGCCCGAACCTGGCCATCTTCGGGTGCTCGCACAGCGCTTCGTAGACCTTCGGCGGCAGCGGGTGAAATTCGACGCCGCCGTACATGCCCTCCGTGTTCTCGCGGAACACGACGATGTCGATGTTGTCCTTGTAATTGAGCGGATTGCCCGGATATGCCTTGCAGGGGCGCATGTTGGTGTGCAGGTTGAGCAATTGCCGCAGCTTCACGATGGGCGAGAAGTACACGTAGCCCTTGCCACGCAGTGACGGATCGAGTTCGGCGTCAGCCTCCTCCTTTGGCTTGCTCGTAATGGCCCCGAACAATGCACAGTCGGTCTTGCGAAGCACGTCCACGGTTCGTTGCGGGAGGGCGTCTCCTTCCTTGCGCCAGAATTCCCACCCAATGTCGGCCGGCGCGTACTCCGCGTCGAACTGGATCGCGTCGAGTACGATCCTGGCGGCCTCCATCACGTCGTTGCCTACGCCGTCGCCCGGCAACCAGGCGATCCTGTACTTCGCCATCGATGTCACAGCTCCTTTTCGAATCAGCCCTCTTCCCATCGGCCGCACGGCTTCCGCTCCGGCCGGCCGGTGAACCGCGGAGTCTACTGCGCATTCTTCATGCCCGTCGAGCCGTCAACCAGGTCCGCCGTAGGGTGACTACCCCCTCGCGGCTGGTGGAGCACTCTGGCCACGACCGCCCGCCAGCAGACTTTTCTGCCCGTCGCAGTGGTAGACGTGCGCCGATCAGCGCCTATAGTTGCGGGGGAAGCAATCCGGCTCCAGGGCGGTCATCGCGAGGGCGGGTTGACTGACGCTGCCGGTCCCAGCGAGTGCTCCAGCACTGCTGGCACGCCGTTTGCAAGCAATCTGGCTGTTTCATTGGGCTCTTTTGGAGAGTTGATTATGGCATCCGACAACCTGGAGGTCACCGTCGATCGCGATCAGTGCACAGGCTGTGGGGTTTGTGTGAACGAGGCCCCAGAGACCTTCGAGCTTGACGACGACGACGTCGCCACCGTCAAGGAGAAACCCTGGGACGATAGCGAGGCCATCGTCGCCGCGGCGGAAGGCTGCCCCACCGAATCGATCACGGTGGTCGACAAGGATTCGGGCGAGACACTGGCCCCTCAGGGCTGACCTCGTTCGCACTTCGCGACACTCATGCGGGGCGTGAGCGGCCTGTGAAGGCCTCTCGCGCCTCGCGTCGCGCGCGGAATCTCACCAATCCCTGCGAAAACATGCCCACTGCCCGACATAGGCCCGCCGCAATCTCCTCCGTTTTGGTGCCATTTCGTTCCCGGGCAGTCCAGTCGGTGCAGTCGCTCTTGAGAATCCGGCCGGACTCGTCACAGTATTCGTGGCCGCGGGGCAGTTCTAACGTTTCGGCCCAGCGGACGGGCCTGGCGTGAGTTGGCTGAAGCGGCGGTGCGCGTGAGACGGTTTCGCCACGGGCGCGGCCGTGTTCCGCGCGGAGGGGCATACATGTACGTGCAACGGGGCGGGGGCATCCCGGTGGCCGCAGCACTCCCTGCAGCCTTGGTTGCATGCCTTGCGACCGCCGGCTGCTACCAGCCGGCCAACAGTGGCGTCGTCTGGTTCGAAGCATCGGCCACGAGCAACGGCATCGTCACGCGGCAGGGCGCGGGCCGCCCGCTCGAGTTGTCCTGTAATCCGACGCAGGCCGTCACCGAGTGCACCTGGCACGTCACCATCAACCTCGCGAACACCGAACCACTCTCGCAATGGGCGCTCAACCTCGAGGCCGGCCCCGATGAGGCCGAAGTACTCGCCATCGACGGCTTCGAATACGACTTGTCGCAGTTCGACGAGCCGCTCGGACCAGCCACCACAGGGCCGGCCCCGCACCTCCTCACCGATGCTGCCGCGTCGGCCTCCAGTACGAACGGCGTGCCTGTCGGACTCAACATTCTCGGCGAGTTCAACCTGACCGCGAGGATAAGCCCAGGCGACACGAACGAGCGCGAGATCGCCGTGCGTGTTGGACACGATGGCTGGATGACGGCCGATGGCACCTTTCCCTACGTGCGATTCGCCGCCAACGGCGGCGTGGCGGCGGTCGGTCAGGTTGAGCCACCGCTGCCGGTCATCCTGATCACCAGCGGCGAGCCCGTCGAGAAATGCAACGACGGTATCGACAACGACGGTGACATGGTTGCCGACTGTCTCGACCCGGATTGCTTCGACGAAATGCAGTGCGCCGACCGGCCGGTGCTCACCTGCCCACCGGAGCTGGTTATCGAGTGCGACGGAACGGATCAGGCAAGCGTGCTGGACAACTGGCTCGGCGAGGTCTCCGTCGATTCTGTCTGCAACGGGCTCACGCTCACGGATAACCTTGCCGGCCTGAGTGACGGCTGCGGTCCCACAGGCTCCGCTTATGTCACCTGGACGGCCATCGATGAATGTGGCGGCGACACGTGTTCCGCCAGTTTCGCTATCGAAGACACGATTGCGCCGACCCTCACCGTGCCGCAGGATTTCGTATTTGCGTGCGGCGGGACAGGCGCGCAGACGGATCTTGTCGATTGGATTGCCGCCGCCGACGGTGAGGACTCGTGCAGCGTCGTGACCGTGACGTTCGCCCGTGGGGAGACGCAGTTCGATTGCACCGCGGACGTTATCTGGACAGCTACCGACGAATGCGGCAACGCTACGTCGGACGATGCGATGTTGACCATCCAGGGCGACGCAACGCCGCCCGTTCTTTCGTTGCGTGGGGAGTCGCAGGTCACTCTCGAATGCGGAGTCGATTCGTACCTCGAGATGGGCGCGACCATCACCGACGATTGCGATGCGACGGCCCTCTTCCCGGAGATCAGGGGCAACCTGGTGGATGCGTCGTCGGTCGGCAACTACGTCGTTACGTACGACGCCGTTGACCTCTGCGGTCACGCCGCGGATCAGGTGTCGCGCGACGTGCAGGTCGCAGACACGCTTGCCCCGGACGTCGAAATCAGCGACATGATTGAGCTCTGGCCGCCGACCGGCGAATATATCGAGCTCGAGCTGGCTGACTGCGTCGACTCACTCGTCGATGCCTGCGAGGGTCCGCTCGACCCGAACACCGCCGGACGTATCATCTCCATCTACAGCGACGAGCGGGAGACGAGCGACTCCAGCGACGTGGCACCCGACGACATCGTCATCGTCAGCGATGACACGTTCCGGCTGCGTATCGAGCGGCAGGCCGACGGAAACGGCCGGGTCTACGGGGTGCTGTTCGAAGTCAGCGATTTACACGGCAACACCACCGAGGCGACCTGCACGTACGGCGTGCCCGCGGAGAGTCCGGCGATGCCGGCCGTCGATGATGGCGTCGAAGCCGGCCACATCGTGGAGCGGACCCCGATGCAACGCTGCGCGATCACTCCGCGGATTGCTTTCGAATGATCATGTCGAAGCTGCGCACCATCGACTTGTACCACGAGTAGACGATAACCGCGTGTATCGCGACGCAGATACCCGTACCGATGAAGGCAGCTACGCGAACCGAGCTGATAGCCGGGCCGAACCGTGCCGGATTGTCAACGAAGAGCACGTCGGGGTGGATCAGCGTGAGGATCGCCGTGAAGGGCGTGGCCGGCGCCAGCGCCGCCCCGACGACACCCGCTTCGTTGACGATCGCCCGCCAGAAGAAGAACACGCCCACGTTCACGACCAGCAGCGTGCCCACCGCCGTGATCACCGCGCGAACGGTCTTTTTCTGCTTGAGCGAGAAGTGCAGCCCCAGCAGGCAGGCGTAGGCGGCAAAGACCACCAGAAGAACGGCCATCTCCAAGGCGGCTTCCGGATGGGCTGAACGCGCCGCGTCGCGTCGCGAGAAGTCCCAAACCGCGAACAACAACAGGCTGACGACTGGAACCGCGATCAGCGGCACGACGAAGCTCACCAGGCCGCGCAGCTTTCCCCACACGATGTAGCCGCTGGTCAGCGGCGTGGTCAGCATCAAATCCAGGCTGTTCGATTCCTTCTCCCGCGTCAGCGATGAGGCCGCCGTATTCGTCGCGATCAGCAGCACGACGGCGAACTCGATGGCGACGATATCCGCCAGCCACTCCCGGGTCGCGGCCGCCGC
>JBECKQ010000420.1:0-10350 GCA_040235375.1 Phycisphaerae bacterium
TCTGGTCGAAGCGCCTGCGGCGGAACCTCGTCGTGCTGATGATCGCCGCGATTCTCGTAAACGTGGGCATGTGGTTCGAGCGATTCGTCATCGTGGTGAGCTCGCTCAGCAGAGACTTCCTGCCCTCTAGCTGGGGCTACTTCCGCCCGACCTGGGTGGACCTCGGGATGCTCGCCGGCAGCTTTGGACTGTTCTTCACGCTGTTTCTGCTGTTCTGCCGGTTCCTGCCGATGGTGGCCATGGCCGAGGTGAAAGCCGTCCTGCCGGAGGCCCACGAGGAGTTCGGCGAGCGCAAGCAGGCCGGACACTGGCCTTTGTAACCGTATCCAGGAGTACGCACCACCGTGCCACCTGTCGAACTGAGAGAACCCGAAGCCGAGGCCGTGGAGCAGCGGACGCCACCGGTGCTGTACGGCGTCCTCGCCCAGTTCGACTCCGTGACCGACCTGCTCGCCGCGGCGCGCGAAGTCCGCCAGGCCGGCTACAAGCGGTGGGAAAGCTACACGCCCTTCCCCGTGCACGGCCTCGACCGGGCGATGGGCATGCCGGCCACGCGGCTCCCGTGGATCGTGCTCGCGGCGGGCCTTACCGGTCTGCTCGGCGGGCTCGGTCTGGTCTGGTGGACCAATGCCGTCAATTATCCCTGGGTCATCAGCGGAAAGCCGATCTTCAGCCTGCCGGCCAACATCCCCATCATCTTCGAGACGACGGTTCTGTTCTCCGCGTTCGGCGCGGTGTTCGGCATGCTGATTCTGAATGTCCTGCCGCGGCTGCATCACCCGCTGTTTGCCAGTGTCCGATTCCGCCGCTCGACCAACGACCGCTTCTTCATCGCGATCGAGGCCGACGACCCGTGCTTTGACACCGTCGAAACGGTCGAGCTGCTCCACAGAGTCGGGGCAACGGCTGTCGAGGAGGTGGCGGACTGATGCTCGAGCGACCGAAATGGCTGCCGCCCGCACCGCGATGGCTGACGCGAATCGCCCTCGTGTTCATCGTGCTCAGTTGGCTGCCGCTCGTGCTGATCGCGCGAGCGCGGACGACGCACTCGTCACAGCCGCGTGTGCACCTCATTCTGGACATGGACAACCAGCCGAAGCTCAAGACGCAGCAGGTTTGCCGCGTCTTCGCGGATCAGCGGGCCATGCGGCCGCCCGTGCCGGGTACCGTCGCCCGCGGGCAACTCGAAGCCGACGACGCCTACTACCGCGGACGAAACGGCAACGACTGGGTAACCGAATTCCCCGTGCAAATCACCAAGCAATTGGTGCTCCACGGCGAGGAGCGGTTCAACATCTACTGCTCGGTGTGCCACGGTTACGACGGAAGCGGCAACGGGGCAGTCAACCAGCGGGCGATCGCCAACCAGGAGCCCGGCTGGGTGCCGCCGACGCAGCTTTATTCGCAGCAGACGCGCGAGCGACCCGTCGGGTACATCTTCAACACGATTACGAACGGTGTCCGCAACATGCCGTCGTACGGCGCGCAGATTCCCGTCGAGGATCGCTGGGCGATCGTGGCTTACGTTCGCGCGCTCCAGTTGAGTCGCCACGTCGATGCCAAGGATTTGCCCGCGGATGAGGTGAACTCCATCCGGTAGATGCGGAGAGGCTCCATTGATCGATAACGGCGTCATTTACACCGACGATGCAGAACAGCGAGTCATGGGCTCCGCGCGAGCGGGCGTGTGGGGCTCGATCGGCATCGGCGCCCTGATCATCGGGGTGCTGACCGCGTGGCGGACGGAGGGTGGCGCGACGCGCCTGGCCTTCGCGTACGTCGCCAACTACGCATTCTTCCTGAGCCTGTCGCTGGGGGCCCTGTTCTTCGTGTTGTTGCAGCACGTGACGCGCTCCGGCTGGAGCGTCGTTGTCCGGAGGCCCGCCGAAGTGCTCGCCGCCAACATCATCGTCCTGGCGGTGATGTTCATTCCCATCGCCATCATGGTCGGCTCGGGCACCGGCCGGGTGTACTCTTGGGCGCAGCCGCCTGCGGCCAATCATGCAGACGCTGCCCAGGCCGGGCCGGCCGCACACGATAGCGAACATGGCGAGGCCGAGCATGGCATCTCGCCCAGCAAGCGTACCTATCTGAACCGGCCGTTCTTTTTGGCGCGGTGGGCGATCTATTTCGCCGTCTGGATTGGATTGGGTGTTCACTTCTGGCGGCGATCGCTGCAGCAGGACGCCACCGGCGACGTGGCCATTACCCGGCGACTGCAATACATCAGCGCGCCGGCCATGATCGTCTTCGCCGTCACGCTCACTTTCGCAGCGTTCGACCTGCTGATGTCGCTCGATCCGCACTGGTACAGCACGATCTTCGGGGTGTACTACTTCGCCGGTGCGGTGGTGAGCTTCTTCGCAGTGCAGATTCTCATCTTCATGAGCCTCCAGCGCCGCGGACTCGTGACCCGCAGCGTGACGACCGAACACTACCACGACATGGGCAAGCTGCTGTTCGCGTTCGTGTTCTTCTGGGGCTACATCGCCTACAGCCAGTACATGCTGATCTGGTACGGCAACATACCGGAGGAGACGCTCTGGTTTCTGCATCGCGGGGCGTCCACGGCGGAGCCCAACGCCTGGTCGCCGATCCTCATCATACTGCTGTTCTGTAACTTGCTGCTGCCCTTCGGAGGGCTGATGTCGCGGCACGTGAAGCGCAGTCGCGTGGCGCTGGGCTTCTGGGCGGTGTGGCTGCTCGTGTTCCACTGGGTGGACATGATCTGGCTGGTGATGCCGGCGTACTCCACGTCGCACCTGACCATCGGGCTGCCGGAAATCTGCTGCCTGGTCGGCATCGGCGGCATTTACATGGCCGGATTCCGCGTGCTGGCCGCCGGAAAGAGCCTGGTACCCACGCGCGACCCGCGGCTGGCGGAATCGCTGTCGTTCGAGAATGCGTAGGTAAGCGGATGAAGTCCGAAAGCGATATCGATCTGACGTTCCTGCTCACCATTGGTGTGCTGTCTTTGTTACTTCTCGTCGAGCTTATTGTCGGCGTGCAGGCTGTGTTCTACAACTCCGTGGGACGGGAGGTTCAACGCAAGGACATCGATCAGCCGTGGTGGGAACTCAAGAACCTGGTAGACGAGCAGAAGGCCGATATGCACGCGTACCACTGGGTCGATCAGAAGAAGGGCATCGTGGCCGTCCCGATCGACGAGGCCATCGACCTGTTTGTCCGCAAGCAGGCGGCCCAAGCGGCAAGCGCCCCGGCTGATCACGACACAGGAACCTAAAGCGACATGTACGCTCGAATCCTGACAGCCGTTACGGCGATCATGCTGGTCATGTACCCGGCGCTGGTGCGCGCGGGCGATCCGCCGGCTGCGGACGCTTCCACAAACGCCGTGCCCAACGGGCGCGCCGAGGCGCTGCCGGCGGAACTGAAAGACGTCGGCGTCACCGAACGGCTCGATGCCAGTCTGCCCATGGACCTGGCGTTCGTCGATGAGCGGGGCAAGGCGGTTCACCTCGGCGACTACTTCAAGGGCGACAAGCCGGTCATTCTCAATCTCGGGTACTTTCGCTGCCCCATGCTGTGCGGGCTGGTTCTCAACGGCCTGGTCGACGCGATGAAGGACATGGACTGGACGCCCGGCGACCAGTTCGAAATCCTCACCGTGAGCATCGATCCGAACGAGGTGCACTCCCTCGCCCGGATGAAGAAGCAGAATTACCTGAAGGATTACGGCCGGCCGGAGGCCGCGGCGGGCTGGCACTTCCTCACGGGCAAGCAGGATGCCATCAAGGCGCTGACCGACACCGTCGGCTTTTCGTACGCCTGGAACCCGCGCCAGCAGCAGTACGCCCACGCCGCCGTGCTCATCATCTGCATGCCGGACGGCCGCGTCTCGCGCTATCTCTACGGCGTCAAGTTCGCGCCGCGGACGCTGCGGCTCTCGCTCGTGGAGGCCTCCGACGGGAAGATCGGCTCGACGGTGGACCACGTGCTGCTCTACTGCTTTCAGTACGACGCGGGCGAGCACCGCTATTCACTGGCCGCGTACAACGTGATGCGGGCGGGCGGCGCGATAACCCTGCTGGCGTTGGGCGCAGTGCTCGTGCCCATTTGGATTCGCGATTCGAGAAGGAAAGCCGCACGCAGACGAAGCGCGGAGTAGCGCACTACGGGTCGCGGGCGGCGGTGACGAACCAGGTGACTCTCAGATGACGATCGGCCCGCGGCCGACTTCGAAGCGAGGGGCGAATGCGGCGGTGACGCGCCGTACGAACAACCGATGCGAAACATCTCCAGCCTGTTAGCCCAACATCACTTCTGGATGCCGGTGTCCGCGTCGAGCTACTCCGGCGAGGTTGATTGGATCTTCTACTTCATCCTCGGCGTCTCGGCGTTCTTCTTCGTGCTGATCTGCGCCCTGATGGTCCTGTTCGTTGCTCGCTATCACGCGAAGCCCGGCGATCGGGCGCCGGGCAGGACACATCACAGCTTCGCGCTGGAGATGTCCTGGACGCTGATCCCGCTCGCGTTGGTTGTGATCATCTTCTATTACGGCTTCCGCGGCTACATCGACATGGCCACGCCGCCGGCCAACGCTTACCCCATCGTCGTAACCGCCTACAAGTGGGGCTGGTCCTTCCAGTATCCGAACGGCTACGTCGACGACAAGCTGCACATCCCCGCGCAGCGACCGATCAGTCTCGTGCTCCAGTCGCAGGATGTCATCCACAGCCTGTACATTCCGGCGTTCCGCATCAAGAAGGACGCGGTTCCCGGGCGGTACAACAAGCTCTGGTTCCAGGCGAGCGAGAGCCCCACCGGCGACAACGTGCTCGAGTACGACATCTACTGCGCCGAGTACTGCGGAACGGGCCACTCCGGCATGCTCTCGCAGGTCATCGTTCACGAACCGACGCGCTTCAAGGCCTGGCTCGAGGACGCCTCCAACTGGGTGGACAAAATGGCGCCGGCCGAGGCGGGTGCCCAGCTCTTCAAGCGGCGCGGCTGCACGCAGTGCCATACGACCGACGGCTCGGCGCTGGTCGGCCCCACGTTCAAGAACGCCTACGGCCACAAGGTCACCTTCAAGGACGGCTCGTCGACCATCGTTGACGAAAACTACATCCGCCAGTCGATCCTCGATCCCGGATCGCAGGTGGTGGCCGGCTACGACGCCGTCATGCCGACGTACAAGGGATTGCTCAAGGACAACGAAATCACGGCCCTCATCGAGTTCATCAAGACGAAGAGCGATAAGTACCAGCCGGCGGAGGTGGGATCGGGCGGAGCCGAGTCTCAGCCGGCAGCTACCACACAGCCGGCCGCCGCAACGCAACCAGCCGGCAACGCCGAAGGGGGAACCTGATGAGCGCCCGCCGAATCATTGAGTTCGCTTCTGCACCACCCCTTCCTGCGGGAGCGGCGCAAGACGCAAAGCGCGGCGTCATCGCCCGTGCTTCCGATCTGGCCGCGCCATCGGTGGCCCCGGAGGGGCCAAGGGATGTAGCCACGGGTGCAGTCCGGACGCCAGTCCGGACGGAACCCGTGGTAACCGTCCGGTACAAAACTCCCGCCCCGGCAGGGGCGGACGAAACGTGAAATGTCGAAGAAGTTGAACATTGTGATGGTCCATACTGCGTACCACGAAGAAACGACGATCGCGCGCTTCCGCCGGCCACTCGAGGGATAATTCATGACCGTATCGAGCACGCAACCCGCCCTCCTCCGCGGAGGTGACAACTACCTGACGCACGCCCGCGGCGTGCTGTCCTGGCTCCTCACACTCGACCACAAGCGGATTGCCGTGATGTACTTCGTCGGCATCCTTTCCGCGTTCGGGCTGGGGGGTATATTCGCCATCCTGATTCGCACCGAGCTGCTCACGCCGGGACCGACACTGGTCAGCAATCCGGACACGTACAAGGCGTTCTACAACCAGTTGTTCACGCTGCACGGCGCCGTGATGGTCTTCATGGTGATCATCCCCGGCATACCGGCGGTGTTCGGCAACTTCGTCCTGCCGATCATGCTCGGCGCCAAGGACGTCGCCTTCCCGAAGCTGAACCTGCTCAGCCTCTACCTGTGGCTGTTCGGCGGCATCTTCTTCGTCGTCACGCTGTTCACCGGAGGGCTGGACACCGGCTGGACCTTCTACACGCCGTACAGCACGACCACGTCCACGGCCGTCGTGCCGGCCACGTTCGGCGCGTTCATCCTCGGTTTCAGCTCCATTCTGACGGCGGTGAACTTCATCGCCTCGATACACATGCTGCGGCCCAAAGGCATGACCTGGTTCAAGATGCCGCTGTTTCTGTGGGGCCTGTACGCCACGGCCATCATCCAGATTCTGGCCACGCCGGTGCTGGCCATCACCCTGCTGCTGTTGATTGCCGAGCGAACCCTGCACGTGGGCATCTTTGATCCGGGCCTGGGCGGCGACCCCGTGCTGTACCAGCACTTCTTCTGGTTTTATTCGCACCCGGCGGTCTACATCATGATTCTGCCGGCCATGGGTGTAATCAGCGAGATCATCTCCGTCTTCAGCCGCAAGCACATTTTCGGCTACAAGTTCATCGCGGCGAGCAGCATCGCCATCGCCCTGCTTGGCTTCCTCGTGTGGGGCCACCACATGTTCGTCAGCGGACAGTCGGCCCTGGCCACGACGGTGTTCAGCCTGCTGACCTTCAGCGTGTCCATCCCTTCGGGAATCAAGGTCTTCAACTGGCTGGCGACGATGTACGGCGGCGCCATTCAGCTCAAGACACCCATGCTGTACGCCATCGGGTTCATCGTGCTGTTCGGCATCGGCGGCCTCACCGGCTTGTTTCTCGGGTCGCTGGCGACCGACGTGCACCTGCACGACACGTACTTCATCGTGGCCCACTTTCACTACGTGATGATGGGCAGCTCGCTCTTCGCCTTCCTCGGGGCCATTCACTACTGGTGGCCGAAAGTCACTGGGAGAATGTACAACGAGCTGTGGGGGCAGGTCTGCTCCATCATTCTGCTGATCGGGTTCAACATCACGTTCTTCCCGCAGTTCGTGGCCGGAGCGCAGGGCATGCCGCGGCGCTACGCCGACTACCCCGTGAAGTACGAGATTTACCACCAGATCTCGAGCATCGGGTCATACCTGATGGCGGTCGCGTTCGTGCTGATCGGGATCTACCTGCTGCGGTCGCTGCTGGCCGGCCGGCCGGCTCCGGCGAATCCCTGGGGCGGCAACTCGCTCGAATGGCATTGCAGTTCGCCGCCGCCGCACGACAACTTCGCCGTTCAACCCCTGGCCGGCGACCCTTATAATTTCGATCATCTCGACTATGACGCGAGCATTGGTGGCTACGTGCAGGCCCGGCCGGAGGAAGGCGTCCAGGATGAGGATGAGTGACGGAGGCCAGAGCAGCCGGCGCGTCATGGCGAACGGTGCACCAGGGTGGATGACATGAGCGACACGGACATCACGACAACACCTGCGGGTGACGGGGATCACACGCACGCTCCGCATCTGGCGCACCACTTCGACACGCCGAAGCAGCAGTACGAATCGGGCAAACTCGGCATGTGGACGTTTCTGGCCACCGAAATCCTGATGTTCGGCGGCCTGTTCTGCGCGTACTCCGTGTACCGGGCGAACCACCCCGAGATATTCCTGTACGCGCATACCTACCTCAACAAGATTCTGGGCGGCACCAATACGGTGATCCTGATTTGCAGCAGCCTCACCATGGCCTGGGCCGTGCGCACCACCCAACTCAACAAGCCGCGGGTAACCGCCCTGCTATTATGCCTGACGCTGCTCGGCGGCGCCGGCTTTATGAGCATCAAGTACGTCGAGTACAAGGAAAAGTGGGAGCACGGCCTGTTGCCCGGCAAGCTCTATCACCACGACGACACCGGCGAGCACCCTGGTGTGGCAACCGAAGCGCCGCTTGCCCAGTCCACCGGTGTAGTGGAGCCCGCGCCCGCGGAAGCGAAAGCACAACCCGCCGAAACGGCAGCGGCCACCGGCGCGCAGGAGGCCACCGGCGTTGCCAACGGCCAGGCCGCCGCCCCGCAGGCTGCGGGTTCGATGGCCGAGCTCAGTTTGATCAAGCCGGCGGCCGTCGGGCCCGAGGGCGTGGCCGATTACGTGCTCGAGCGCGTGCCGCCGCTCGTGCCCGTCGAGCATATGGAGGTTCCGAAGAACGTCTGGTTGTTTTTCAGCGTGTACTTCCTCATGACGGGCCTGCATGGTTTGCACGTGCTGGTGGGCATGGGGCTGATTACGTGGATTCTCGTTCGCACCCTGAAGGGGCACTTCGGCAGCGGCTACTTCGCCCCGGTCGACCTCGTCGGGCTCTACTGGCACTTGGTTGACTTGATCTGGATTTTCCTGTTCCCGCTTCTTTACTTGATCAAGTAAGCCGCGGGATCCTTTGCAGCGCTCGGACGACAAACGGTTGAGATGACGCCATGGCAGATACGACTTTAACGCAGGCTGAGTCAGAACGTGGGCACCACGCCATTGCGCATCCCATACCCCTGCGCACGCTCCTCGTTGTGTGGATGGCGCTGATGGCGCTGACCGTGCTGACGGTGGCGGTGACTTATGTCGACCTCGGCGGATTGAACCTGTGGATCGCCTTGGCGATCGCCGTGCTGAAGGGTTCGCTGGTCGGCCTGTTTTTCATGCACCTGTGGTACGACCGCGGGTTCAACGGGTTGATTTTCGTCACGGCGCTCGTATTCGTGGCGATCTTCATTGGCCCCACGCTGATGGATACGGGCGCCTACCAGGTGGACTACCAGCCTCCGCCCGGCGTGCAGGTCAAGTAGCGGCCAGGAGCGGATCAGGTGTCAATGCCAGGATCACCAACAAAACAGTTCGAACTCCCCCCCGGCACGGGAACGCTCGGCATGGTGCTCTTTCTGCTGGCGCTGGGCATGCTGTTTGCCGCGAGCATGCTCGCGTATGCGATCATCCGTTATGCGGGGGCCCACACGCCGCCTGTTGGGTACCTCGCCCTGCCCTGGCTCTTCTGGATAAGCACGGCGGTCATACTTTGCAGCGGCGTCAGCATGCACTACGCCAGGCGGAGCATCATGGCCGACAGGCAGGCTGCTTTTCGCCGCGGAATGACCATGACCACGCTGCTGGGCTTCGCGTTTCTGGCCGTGCAAACGCCGGCCATGATCCAGCTCATCGGCCTGCACAACCGCAGCGTGGCCGAGCGCAACATCTACCTCTTCGGCCTCGTGCTGCTGCTGATCGCCCTGCACGCCGCGCACGTGGTCGGCGGAATCATCGCCCTTTGCGTCACGACGTACCGCGCGCACACCGGCCGCTACGATGCCGAGCACTGCAGCGGCGTCCGTCACTGCGCCATGTACTGGCACTTCCTCGACGCCGTCTGGATTGTGATGTTCACGGTCTTTTCGATTACCGCGTGACCGGCCGCCGAAAGCCCGCCTCGCGCCGCGCGGCCATCACTTCGTCGCGATGTACCGGCTGCCGCGCTCTCCCTTGACCTTGGCCCGGCGCAGCTGCTTCGAGCTCACCAGCTGGCCGAGGAGATTGTACGCACTGCCCGCGCGGCCTTCCGACTTCCAGTGCTTGTCGATGTCGGCGCCGGTTGCGCCCTTCGCCCCCGCCTTGCGGGCGAATTTCATAATGCTCTCGGGGCCTGGGACGCTGTATCGCTTTCCCGTTCGTCCCTTGCCGCGGCGCACGGCACGCTTGGCTGTTCTCTTCTTGGTCTTGGGACGGCCCGGACCACCCGCTTTGCGCTTCTTCCCCTTGGGCCAGCCGCCGCGTCTCTTGGTTTTCTTCCTACCAGCGCCTTTCGGGCGGCCGCGGCGCCGGCCTCGTCGGGCAGGACGCTCATCCGGCTCGAGGCCGAGGCCGCGGAATGCGGCGTCGATATCCGCGATCGCGTTTTCGTGCGCCTGCCTCTCCTGCTTGAGCTTGCTGACCAGCCCGTGCAACTCCCTGACCATCTGCTTAGCCATCGTGTCCATCCTCGAACTGTGATAGGTTATTCGCCGGCCGCGAAACGCAGCCGGACGCGCATAGCAACATTATTTGACTGCAAGCACGCCAGGAGCGGAAAACGTGCTTCGCACGGCAGCGCAATCGCTATGGCAACATGTCCGCCGGATCGCTCAGAGCGAATTGTGGAATAGTTCATCGCCCGGCCGTTCCGTCAGCCGCAACTTTCCGCTGCGCATCCTGCCACCGCCGATTGCCTTGCCATGCTGCCTTCTTCTCATCGCAACTCCGGGCCGATTCACAGCGGCGCCGGTGCCTGGATAAGTACGTCGGCGATGGCAAAAGCGCCCATCAGGAGGCTTACAATACCGTTGATGGTGAAGAACGCAAGGTTTACTTTGGAGAAATCATCCGGA
>JBECKQ010000434.1:0-2948 GCA_040235375.1 Phycisphaerae bacterium
AGAGGTGGCCTTCCACGTTTCCTCAATGGCCCGAGCCGAACCGAACAAAATTCGATGGTACCTGTTCAGCATCCTCAACTCAAGCGCTTTGGTGAGCGATGCCGCCTGTGACGCCGCCGTTTTTGCCTGCTGCAGCTCCCCACGTCTGGTGGAGACACGGAAAAGGGTGGACGCGACGCCCAGGAGGTGTCCATCAGTCATCGAGAAACGTTGTCGAAAGGAAGTGCCCGGAAAGGCGCCATGGCTTGAGTATTGCCTCAGGTCCGGGGTCGTAATCCCGCAGAAACTTCCGTGGATTGAAACGTCGTGCAGGCTCCATCCGCTATACGAGCGATGAACAGCGCCGGCAAACCTGCCTGGCAGGCGACGGGCCTTGCGCACGCACGGCTCGGGGGGGAAGGCACGTTCAATGGAGGCGGGGGGAATCGAATTTCTCAACAACTGATCCTAAGGCATCGAGAATCAGGATTCACTGCATTCAAATGTCAGTCTGAATGTCACTTCCTGTCAGATGGCTCCAACTTACATTCACCGGAGTAGACGGCATCCTCCCGCCAACAAACTTCGTTGCACTTACTCTGGAGTTCAGATTAAGCGGTTACGGTGCAAACGCACCGGCGAACGCCGCGAAGTCCTGCAAATCCACGTCGCCGCCGCCGTCGAAGTCGAACGTGTCGATACAGTCTTGTGGCGTCACGCCCGGTAGAGCCGGTGTTGGCATCGCGTTCGGGCCGTTGTGGCAATCGACGAATTTCGCATAGTCGCCAAGATCCACGTCGCCGTCGCCGTCGAAGTCGCCAGGCACGGCAAGAATCGGAACGAGGTTCGCCGGATCGTCAACCGTCCCGTTGTTGGTCAGCGTCATGTAATAGATCCGGCACGTGTTCGTGTTCAGTCTCGCGCCGGTCTCGATGATCAGCTCGTTCACGTAGACCGCCTCGCAGACGCCCTGACCCAATCCGTCGTTGTCGTGGCTGTCCACTATGGCGACCGTGGTCGGCGTCGGCCCGATGCGCAGCGTGCCCATCGGATAGTGCCCGGCCAATGCCCGATCCAGCCCGATGAGGTACGGTCCGACGTCCTGGCTCATCACCTCCAGCGTCTGGGGCGCCGCAGCGTCGCCGTCCATGCGCAGCTCGGCCTGGGCCATGTCGTAGCGGGTGTTGGCATTGATGGCCACGTCGAAGTCTCCCCCGAGCTCGACGGCCAGTTCGGCGGACGGCATCTGCAGGGACGCTTCCGCCCCGACCACCAGGTCGCCGGTCAGCATCAGCCCAAGATCGATCTGCGTGTCGCGCAGCCCGCCGGTGACGTCGCCGATGATCGTCCCGTTGTTGGTGAGCACGCCGTCGATGGACAGCGCCCCGTTGACGATGGTCGTGGTCCCGTTGTTCGTGTAGTCACCAACGACATAGCTGTCGCCGTTGAACGTGGCCTCGTTGTCGTTGAGGACGTCAGCCGCGATGAAGCCGGAGGCGGTAAACGTTCCCGTCGCGTCGTTATGCAGCCCGCCAGCAGCCGACAACGTGCCGGTTAGATCGATAGAGCCGTGGTTGGTCATGCCGCCTGGCGTTTCGACGTTGACGGCTCCCGCCGGGGCGACCGAGAGGTTGCCGGTCGCTTCGAGAATGACCTCCTGCGCGAAGAGGTCGACGAACTGGGCCACGCCGACGACCACACCGCCGCCCAGCGACGTATCGTGGCCCGACGCGGCGGCCAGCGTGGCATTGTGCGCCAGCGTGATCGAACCGCCTGCCGGTTGGGTCAAGTTATCCCGGCTTTGCAGCGTGATGCCCTTCCCATCGAAGTTGAGGGTCACATCCTCGGCGAAGCGAGGCGCGCCGGCGAGCAGTTCGTCGCCGTCGACCGCCTGGGCAATCGCCTCGGGTATGCTCGGATGAACGGTTCCCTGCGTCAGATTAACCACCTGGCATTCATCGGGGATGCCGTCGCCGTTGACATCCCCCGAGCCGGACGCGATGTCGCATTCGTCCGGCACGCCGTTGGTGTTGCAGTCGTTATCTGACAACTGGCACTCATCCGGCACCTCATCCGGCTGGCAGTCGGCGCTGGTACCGAAAACGATGTCGCATTCGTCCAGCACGCCGTTCGTGTTGCAGTCCGCGCCGGTTCCAGAGGCAATATCGCACTCGTCCGGCACGCCGTGCGTGTTGCAGTCGTCACCTGATAACTGGCATTCATCCGGCACCCCATCCGGCTGGCAGTCGGCGCTGGTTCCGAAAACGATGTCGCATTCGTCGGGTAGGTCGTTGGCATTGCAGTCTGCGCTGGTGCCTCCGAGGATGTCGCAGGCGTCCAGAATCCCATCGGTGTTGCAGTCCATCCAGTCGCACTCATCCGGAACACCATCCAGCTGGCAGTCGGCGCTGGAGCCGGAAGCGATGTCGCACTCGTCCAGCACGCCGTTCCCATTGCAATCATCCCAGAAGAACCATTGGGCGATGTAATTGGCCGGTACGCCGCCGGCGGTGGTGAAGTATCCCCCCGCGTAAAGCGCCGGCCCGCTCCCGTCGTCGAAGACCGTCAGGGCATTGACGCCGTAGTTCATCCCGCTGCCCAGCGCCGACCAAGTGGACCCGTCCCACTTGGCGATGTCGCTAGCCGGTACGCCGCCGGCGGTGGTGAAGTATCCCCCCGCGTAAAGCGCCGGCCCGCTCCCGTCGTGGAAGACCGTCAGGGCATAGACGCCGTAGTTCATCCCGCTGCCCAGCGCCAACCACCCATCGCGCCAAAACTCGCACTCGTCCGGCACACCACTGCTATTGCAGTCGTTACCTGACAACTGGCACTCATCTGGAATCACATCGGGCTGGCAGTCCGCGCTCGTGCCAAACGCTGTGTCGCACTCGTCCGGGACGCTGTTGCTGTTGCAGTCGGGGCTGGTGCCCGCGGCGAGATCGCATTCGTCGGGTACGTCGTTGGCGTTG
>JBECKQ010000052.1:0-2741 GCA_040235375.1 Phycisphaerae bacterium
GAGTTCCTGGTCGTTCACGGGTATTGCCCGCGCACGCCGACGCGTACGCGCTTTCGGTCAGTTGTTCAGTGATGGGATTGGGGGACCGGCGGCGAGCGGTCCGGTGCCATGCCGCGCCGGTAGACCAGCAGCGTGCGCCTGAAAGTGCACACAACCACTCCGTCCTGGTTGAAGCCTTCCGTGGCGACGGTCACCACGCCGAGGCTCGGCCGCGACTTCGACTCGCGCGTTTCGAGCACCGTCGAGCGTGCGTAAATCGTGTCACCCTCGAACACCGGGTTCGGCAATCGCACCTCGTCCCAGCCGAGGTTGGCGAAGACGTTGTACGAGACGTCGATGACCGATTGTCCCGTCACCAGCGCCAGCGTGAAGCAGGAGTTCACCAATGGCTTGCCGAACTCGGTCTTGGCGGCGTAGTGCCCGTCGAAGTGCACCGCCGCGACGTTCTGCGTCAGCAGCGTGAACCAGATGTTGTCGTGCTGGGTGACGGTACGACCCAGGGGGTGACGGTACTCGTCGCCGACCTCGAAGTCTTCGAAGAAGCGTCCCTCCCAACCCGTCTTCACGCTCACCTTGGCCCTACTCCCTCACAAAGGTGCCGTCGAACACGATCGTGGTGATCTGCTTGACGAAGTCGTCGAAAGAACCCTTCTGCGGGTTGTACCACTCGACAGTCCAGTTCAGCGCGCCTATTACGAACAAGCGCGCGACGGTGGCGCCGATGTCGCGCCGCAACTCGCCGCGCCGAGTGGCTTCGTCGAGCAGCGCATCCCAGTAGTCGGCGTACTCGCGTCGCACCTTGCGGTGGCGGTTCTTCGCCGCCAGCGGAATCTGGCCGTAGATGCGGATGTTGGCGGACGTGAAGTCGCCATGGTGCAGCAGACCCCAGAGATGCCCCTCGATCGCCGCGGCGACTTTCATGCGCGCCGTCGCGTCCTTTGGCAGCGACTCCACCCGCTGGCGAACTGCATCGGCGACGGCTTGTATGCCCTTGTCCAACACCTCGCCGAGGATCTGCTCCTTGGATTCGAAGTGGTAGTAGATGCTGCCGGCTTTGATGCCGGCAGCATCAGCCACCTCGCGCAGCGTGGTCGCCGCGTAGCCATGATGGCGAAACAACCGCGAGGCTTCGAGGAGTATCCGCTCGCGCGTGGCGGTGTCCGCCTCGGTGCGAACGCTGGCCTCACGAGTCTTGGTGGTCATGTTCGAGGGCTCGAAGGGTTGGAGACGATCGTTGGATTTTACCTTCCCGAGTCCCAGTTAATCGGTCAGCGCTGGGCAAGGCTAACTAACGTATGTTTGACATGCTATCATATCGAACCGAGTCTGCCAATGAGGCCGACAGGGATCGACGGGTTCCAGGCGTGGCGGTGTCATCGCAGCGTGGAGCGCCCGTAGCGATCCGATGGGCCATCACCGGCCAGACGGAACCAGCCTTCAGGAGTGCTACAGATGCTGCTTAACGAAGACCAGATCGCGCTGCGCGACGTTGCACGTCGCTTTGCCCGCGAGAAACTCAAGCCCCGCTACCAGGCGCGCGAGGCCGAACCCGGATTCGATCGCGCCCTCATGAAGGAGATCGGCGCACTCGGTCTGATCGGTGTCGACCTTCCGGAGGAGTACGGCGGTCTCGGGCTGAGCGGCGTCACCTCAGGGATCATCACCGAGGAGATGGCCTACGGCGACTTCAACATCAGCTATTTGCAGCTGCTTGGTTCGCTGATGGGTGCCATCGTCCACCGCAACGCGAATCCCGAGCTGGCGCGCCACTGGAACACCCGGCTCGTCGCCGGCGAGGCCATCATCGGCCTCGGCCTGACCGAGCCGCGTGGCGGCTCAGACGCGGCCAATCTGCAGCTCAAGGCGCGGCGCGAGGGCCAGCACTTCGTGCTCTCCGGCGAAAAGACCTCGATCACCTTCTCCGACCAGTGCGATGCGATGATCCTGTTCGCCCGCACCGGCGCCGCCGACGCAGGCGCACGCGGCATCAGCGCCTTCCTGGTGCCGATGGACCTGCCCGGCATCCAGCGCACGCGCTTCAACGATCTGGGCAGCAAGATCATCGGCCGCGGCTCGGTGTTCTTCGACGAGGTGCGCGTGCCGGCCGAGAACATGATGGGCCCAGAGGGCAAGGGCTTCACGCAGGTGATGCAGGGCTTCGACTTCAGCCGCATCCTGATCGCGCTGCAGTGCCTTGGCGCGGCGCAGGCATCGATCGACGAGACCTGGGAGTACGTCAAAGAGCGCCAGGCCATGGGTGCGCCGCTGGTGCAGTACCAGGGCGTGTCGTTCCCCATCGTCGAGTTCGAGACCCTGATCGCGGCGTGTCGCCAGCTGAGCTATCACGCGCTGGCGCTGCGCGATGCCGGGCAGCCGCACACCGCGGAAGCGGCGATGGTCAAATGGATGGGGCCGAAGACGGCGTTCGACGCCATCCACCAGTGCATTCTGACCTTCGGACACTACGGATGGAGCATGGACCTGCCGCACCAGCAGCGCCTGCGTGACGTGATGGGCCTGGAGATCGGCGACGGCACGGCGCAGGTGATGAAGCTCATCGTCGCGCGCGAGCGCGCTGGCCGCATGGCGGTGCAATACGCTGCGGAGAACAAGCGATGAGCACGGACAAGCCCGTGCGCATCAGCCGCGAGGGTGGCGTCGGCGTGATCGAGCTGGCGCGCCCCGACAAGTTCAATTGCCTGTCGTTGGCGGTTCACGCAGCGATCGCCGAGGCGTTGGAC
>JBECKQ010000054.1:0-7818 GCA_040235375.1 Phycisphaerae bacterium
CCTTCAACCCGTTTCACATGGCTCAGGCCCAGTTCGACAAGGTCGCCGAACTCCTCGGCCTCGAGCCGGCCGCGCGCGAGCTGCTCCGCAACCCGATGCGCGAGTACCACTTCAGCATTCCCGTGCGGATGGACGACGGAACGATCCGCGTCTTCCGCGGGTTCCGCGTTCAGCACAACGACGCACGCGGTCCCGGTAAGGGCGGCATCCGCTTCCACCCGCAGGAGACGGCCGACACCGTTCGAGCGCTGGCTATGTGGATGACCTGGAAGTGCTCCGTGGTGGACATCCCCCTTGGCGGCAGCAAGGGCGGCGTCATCTGCGAGCCGCACAACCTCAGCATGCGCGAGCAGGAGCAAATCTGCCGCGGCTGGGTCCGCCAGATCGCCCACGACATCGGCCCGCTTCGCGACGTGCCGGCGCCCGACGTCATGACCAGCGCCCAGCACATGCTGTGGATGCTCGATGAATACGAGGTCATTACCGGGGCCAAGTACCCCGGCCTCATCACCGGCAAGCCGGTGGGCATGGGCGGCTCGCTCGGCCGGACCGAGGCCACCGGTTTCGGCACGATCTTCGCCGTTCGCGAGGCCCTCAAGGAGCTGAATATCCGCCCCGAGGATACGGTCGCCAGCGTGCAGGGCTTCGGCAACGTCGCCCAGTACGCCATCCGTCTCTACCAGCAGATCGGCGGGACGGTGGTGGCCGTCGCCTGCTGGGACCAGAACGACCAGCAGGCCTACACGTATCACAAGGCCGACGGGATCGACCTCGATTTCCTGCTCTCGATCACGGATCGTTTCGGCGGCATCGACAAGGCCAAGGCCCAGAAGGCCGGCTACCAGGTCCTGCCGCCCGACGCCTGGCTCGCCCAGGACGTGGACATCCTCGTGCCCGCCGCCATGGAGCACCAGATCACCGGCGACAACGTCGACACGATCTCCAAGCGGGTCAAGATCATCGCCGAGGGGGCCAACGGCCCGACCACGCCGGAAGCGGACCACGTCATCGGCGAGCGCGGCATCTTCCTGATCCCGGACTTCCTGGCCAACGCCGGCGGCGTCACTTGCAGCTACTTCGAGCAGGTGCAGAGCAACATGAACTACTTCTGGGAGAAGGACGAGGTGCTCGGCAAGCTCGACTTGAAGATGACTTCCGCGTTCATCGCCGTCAGTGAGATGGCCCGAAAGCGGAAGATGTACATGCGCGACGCAGCCTACGCCATCGCCATCTCCCGCGTGGCGCAGGCCTGCCGCGATCGCGGCTGGGTTTGATCCCGCGCCGACCGTGGGAGAACCGATTCATGCCGGCGACTTCCGAGAACCCGTTCGGTCGCTTCGAGCGGAAGTTCTTCGACTCCGACGATGACTTCATGCTCATCGGCGACGGTGCGCTGGGCGGCAAGGCCCAGGGCCTGGCCTTCATCAGGTCGGCCCTGGCCCGGTCTTTCGACGCCGGCCGTTTCCCCGACTTCCAAGTGAATATCCCGCGTCTGGCGGTCATCACGACCGATCATTTCGACCGCTTCATGACGCGAAACGGCCTCTACGACCGCGTCCAGGACGGCGACCCGGACGACCGCATCGCCCACGCATTCCAGACCGCCGAACTGCCCGTCGAGATCGCGGGCGATCTTCGCGCCCTGGTGCGCAACGTGCACACGCCGTTGGCCGTCCGGTCGTCCAGCCTGCTCGAGGATGCCCTGCTGCACCCGTTCGCCGGCGTTTACGCGACGAAGATGATCCCCAACAACCAGCACGACGCCGACGTGCGCTTCCGCAAGCTGGCGGAGGCGATCAAGTTCGTCTACGCCTCCACGTTCTTCCGCGCCGCCCAGGACTACCGCCACGCCATCGGCCGCGGCGGCGAGCAGGAGAAGATGGCCGTCGTCATCCAGGAGGTCGTCGGCCAGCGGCGCGGCGATCGCTTCTATCCGAATGTGTCCGGCGTCGCCCGCTCGTTCAACTTCTACCCGACCGGCCACGGCCGCGCCGAGGACGGCATCGTCAATCTCGCCCTCGGCCTGGGCAAGACGATCGTGGACGGCGGCGTCGTGTGGAGCTATTCGCCGGCCTATCCGGCGGCAATGCCGCCGTTCGGCTCGGTGAGCGATCTGCTTAAGCACACGCAAACGCAGTTCTGGGCGGTCAACATGGGCAAGCCGCCGGCCTACGACCCGATCGCCGAGACGGAGTACCTCACGCAATCATCCATCGCCGACGCCGAAACGGACGGCGTGCTGGACTACGTCGCGTCCACCTACCGTGCCGACTCCGATCGACTGACCATCGGCATCGGCGCTGAGGGTCCGCGCGTGCTCACGTTCGCCCCCATCCTCGACCTGCCGGACATCCCGCTCAACGACCTGATCCGCGCCCTGCTGGAAACCGCAGAGGAAGCGACCGGGGCGAAGGTCGAAATCGAATTCGCCGTGAATCTCGATCCGCGCCACGGCCTGCCCGCGCGGCTCGGCTTCCTCCAGATTCGGCCCATGCTGGTTTCCGACGAGATGGTCGAAGTGAGCGAGGAGGACCTGACGGCCGACGGCGTGCTGGTCGCCTCCGACTCGGTCATGGGCAACGGCGTCGTCGATACCATTCAGGACGTTGTCTACGTCCGCCCCGACACGTTCGAAGCCCGCCACACGCCGACCATCGCCGCCGCGCTCGAACCGGTCAACCGCGGGCTGATCAACGAGGGGCGGCCGTACCTGCTCATCGGGTTCGGGCGCTGGGGCTCGACGGACCCCTGGCTCGGTGTCCCGGTGAACTGGTCGCAAATCTCCGGGGCCAAGGCCATCGTCGAGGCCGCCACGCCCGAAATGGACGTGGAACCCAGCCAGGGCTCCCATTTCTTCCACAACATCACCAGCCTGCGCGTCAGCTACTTCTCTGTTCACCACTCCGCGCCGTATAACATTGACTGGCAGTGGCTGGCGGGGCAGGAGTTGGTGACGGAGACGAACCTGATCCGGCACGTCCGCCTGCGAGGGCCGCTGATCGTTCGCGTCGACGGCCGAAACGGCCGCGGCCTTATCCGGCCATCGGCGGCGCGCTAGATTTTGCGCCAATCTCGGCCCAGGTGGCACGATCATGACCATGGAAGACCAACGACAAGACACCACACCGGCAAATCAGCCCGATCAGTCCGGGGGCGTCAGCCCGCCGATCAACGAGATCATCGAGGCACTCAAGGAACGTGACAAAGAGCTCAACTGCCTCTACCGGATCGAGGAGCTGCTAAATAACCCGCGCACCACGCTCGGCAAAACGTTGGGCGCGATCGCCTGGGCCATCCCGCCCAGCTTGCAGTACACCGATCTCTGCCAGGCGCGCGTCCGCGTCCGCGATCTCGAGTGCCAGACGCCCGGCTTCCGGGAAACACCGTGGATGCTGACCGCGCCCGTCGTCGCCCACGGCGACATCATCGGGCGTATCGACGTCTGCTACACGAAGAAGACGCCGCCTGCGGATGAGGGGCCCTTCCTCAAGGATGAGCGGCGACTCATCAACACAATCGCCGAACGCCTCGGCCATTTCATCCTCCATCGCGAGCTCGTCGAGTCGCTCGAAGGGTGGCACTCGGCGCGCGACGAATTCACCAAGCGCCGCGAAAAGGGCGAATGGGGCGTGGTGCTCGACCTTCTGCGCCGCACCGATCAGAACCTGCTCCTGCGCATCTCGCGCAAGCTCATGAATCACCTGTGCTGGAGCGGCGTGACCGAAGCCGAGGAGCTCCTGCAACGTTTCGGCGACCAATGGAAGGGGGAGGACATCGACCTGCTCATCGACGCGAACTATCCGCGCCGCCGGCAGCGCATGCCCAGCATCGTCGGGCTCAGCGACGAGGCTTTCCGCCTCGCGGCGCGCCATCTGAGCGAGGAGGAGATCGTCCAGTGCCTCCAGAAGTGGATCAAGGAGGACCGGTCGAGCTTTCTGGTCAACGCCCTGGAGAACCTGGACACGTCGCTGACCGACATCGGCGACGCCATGGCCCGCTATCAGCAGATGGCGCCGCAGGAGGTCGAGTTCTCCATATCGACGGAAAAGACGCTCCGCGTGGCCCTGGTGCGGCGGTTCTTCAGCGACCAGCTCCAGTTCATCAACGTCGCCAAGAACTACATCGACATCAGCGATTTCCACGCCCTGCTGCAGCGCATGATCTTTCCACAGGGCAGTCACGGCCGGCTCGGCGGCAAGAGCGCCGGCCTGTTCCTCGCCTCGCAGATCATCAAGAAGGCGACTCAGCACGCCGACCTGCTGGGGGCCATCAAGACGCCGCGAACCTGGTACGTCGTCTCCGACGGCCTGCGCAACTTCATCTACCGCAACAACCTCGAGGACGTCTTCAACCAGAAGTACAAGGAGATCGACCAGGTCCGCCAGGAGTACCCGCACATCATCCAGGCGTTCAAGAACTCCTCCTTCTCGCCCGACGTCGTCAAGGGCGTCTCCATGGCGCTCGATGACCTGGAAGGCCGCCCCCTCATCGTCCGCAGCTCGAGCCTGCTCGAGGACCGCTTCGGCACGGCGTTCTCCGGCAAGTACAAGAGCCTCTTCCTCGCCAACCAGGGAAACAAGCAGGAGCGCCTCACCGCCCTGCTCGACGCCATCGCCGAGGTCTACGCCTCGACCTTCAGCCCGGACCCCATCGAGTACCGCGGCGAGCGCGGCCTGCTCGACTTCCACGAGGAGATGGGGGTCATGATCCAGGAGGTGGTGGGCACGCGGGTCGGCAGGTACTTTCTGCCCGCGTTCGCCGGCGTCGCCTTCAGCAACAACGAGTTCCGCTGGTCGCCGCGCATCAAGCGTGAGGACGGCCTCATCCGTCTCGTGCCCGGCCTCGGCACCCGCGCCGTTGACCGTCTCAGCGACGACTACCCGATCCTGATCGCCCCAAACAAGCCGGGCCTGCGCGTCAACGTCACCGTTGACGAGACCGTGCGCTACTCACCGCGGCACGTGGACGTGATCAACCTTGAAACCGCCACCTTCGAGACCGTCGATTTCCACGAGTTCCTCCGCGAAGTTGGTCACGAGTATCCGGCCGTCGAGAAAATCGTCTCCGTTCTCGATCACGATCGGTTGCGCCGCCCGATGGCCCTCAATGTGGACTTCGACAACGACGAGCTCGTCGCCACTTTCGAGGGCTTTATCTCCTCCACGCCGTTCACCCAGCAGGTCGGTACGCTGATGGCGCTGCTCCAAAAGACGCTCAACACGCCGGTGGACATCGAGTTCGCCCACGACGGCAAGGACTTCTACCTGCTCCAGTGCCGCCCGCAGAGCCACTCGCTGCACGCCCAGCCGGCGCCGATCCCGCGCGACGTGCCTCGCGAAAGCGTCGTCTTCACCGCCAACCGCTACGTGTCCAACGGCCGTGTGCCGGACATCACCCACGTCGTGTACGTCGATCCTGAGGCGTACAACGAGATCGGCGAGCTCTCCGAGCTCCATGCCGTCGGCCGCGTGGTCAGCAAGCTCAACAAGCTGCTGCCGCGGCGCAAATTCATCCTCATGGGCCCCGGCCGCTGGGGCAGCCGCGGCGATATTCGCCTGGGCGTCAAGGTGACCTACTCGGACATCAACAACACCGCCGCTCTCATCGAGATCGCCCGCAAGAAGGGTAACTACGTTCCCGACCTGTCGTTCGGGACGCACTTCTTCCAGGACCTGGTCGAGTCCGCGATCCAGTATCTGCCGCTCTATCCGGACGATGACGGCATCGTGTTCAACGAGCAGTTCTTCACCGGCTCGCCGAACATCCTGGCCGACGTTCTGCCCGAGGCGACCGACCTGGCCAACACGATCCGCGTGATCGACGTTCCCAAGGTCGCGGACGGCCAGGTGCTGCGCGTTTTCATGAACGCCGATCTCGACGAAGCGATCGGCCTGCTCGCCCCGCCGACCGCCACCGTGAAGCCCGTTCGAACCGAGGAGCACGTTGCGGAAGGTCCAATCGAGGATCACTGGCGCTGGCGGCTGCGCATGGCGGAGCACGTGGCCTCGCAGCTCGACGGGGATCGCTTCGGCGTCAAGGCGTTTTACGTGTTCGGCAGCACGAAGAACGCCTCGGCCGGGCCGCGCAGCGACATCGACGTGATCGTCCATTTCGCCGGCACACCCGATCAGCACCGCGATCTGCTCACCTGGCTGGAAGGCTGGGGCCTGTGCCTCGCGGAGATGAACTACCTGCGCACCGGCTGCCGAACGGACAATTTGCTGCACGTCCACCTGGTCACGGACGCCGACATCGCCAAGCGCTCGACGTTCGCCGAAAAGATCGGCGCCGTCACCGACCCGGCCAGAGAACTCCTCCTCGGCCCGCAACGCGCCGGCCAATAGCCAGCCGTTTCCGCGACCCGCGCTGCCATCAACCCTGGAAGGCGGGAACCGTGTCCGAGCCGCGCCCGTAAGGAAGCGGGCCGACGCCGGCAACCTCACATACGCCAGCAACTCCGCTTGATTCACGCGAGAACCACTGTTGGCCTTGGATGCGCGCAATCGCTTATGGTATATTGCACGTCGCGTCACCAAAGAGGACGGCAGATGGAACAGGCGCAGTCGATTCCCGCGCAGGCGTCGTTACCGTCAGGTACCGGTTCCTTCGTGCAATGCACGCGGGTCCGACACGTCGATCTTCGCTGGCTGCGTCCCTGGAGCCTCCAAGTTACGCTCGCCGTCGCTCTGGTAGCCGCACTGCTGATCGCCGATCGTACGCTAATCGTGCTACTGGACGTATGTTTTGTAGGATTTCTGGTTGTACGCTGGATAAGACAGCCGCGGCGCATGGCCGACCAGGGTGATCGGCTACGTGCATACGGCAATCGCGACGAGTTGGAGGCTGTCCGGTCCATCCCCACTACGACGTTTGAGCCGCTTCGAGTCCACACGTCGAGCTTCAATCAGGCATGGCTGCGAGTGCCGAACGCCCTGCAACCGATCCCGATCGTGGCCGTTTGCGTGGGTGCGTACGTGCTACATGCGTCCGGCTTCTCGCTCGCCTTCTTTGTGGGCTTTGCGATCACCGTCGGCGTGCTGGTTGCACTGGCCATACCGCGCCTGTTACCGACGGAATTCGTAGTTCGGCCCGGCCGGCTCGACATCCTGGCGGGTAGCGCTTTTGCAGAGGAACTGAACGAGATCGCCAGCATTAATCTGCGAACTGCTGCCGTGTCGTGCCGGTTTCACGAACGACGGCTCTGGATCATGACCGCAGATGGCGAGGACATCTTCATATATCTGTCCGGCATCGAGGACGACATCGACTTCGTTCAAAAAGTGTTCGCCGGCGCGATGAGCGACACCCAGGATAGCGTCGGCCTGCCTCTGCCGTCACAGGCAACGGATGACGACCATGGACGGCGATGATTACGTGCACCCATGATTGAAAAGCTCAAACGACTCCTCACCAAGCCTCTATGGATAGGGCCCGGTGTCAGGACGATCGACTATCTCACCGGCCGTTGTCCCGAAGGCATGCCAAAAGCAGCATGGAAGTGCGCGCACAATCCGGCCGGACTGTACTGGATCGTCGTCGTCGGCATCCCCCTCGCGACGTTTGTTCTGGCGTGGCTGCTTTTTTCGGGCAGCCGGGTACCTGCCGCCGTTCACGGCAAGCTGACTATCCTTCTCCTCTTCCCCCTCATGATGACGTTGACCTGTCTCTCGATGCTCGTGCCCTACGTGCGCAACCGCCGCTACCAGCGGCGCATCCAGCGGTTGAATTACGAGGTGTGTCTCGAGTGCGGCTATGTCCTCACCGGTCTGCCGGACGTTCACCGTTGCCCCGAATGCGGCGCGCAGTATGACAAGTCCG
>JBECKQ010000108.1:0-8949 GCA_040235375.1 Phycisphaerae bacterium
GTCGGGCGGAACGAGACGGTCCAGCTCCGCAAACTCGACGCGGGGATCGGCCTGCAGGCGCCTCACCCAGTTCCGCTCGCTTTGGCCCGAAGGAATGGTCATCAAGTGAACGTGGATGGGTCCGAGAACCTTGACCGATTGGACCCCGTGTTCTCGCCGGAAGTTCGCGAGCGCCGCCTCCGGGAGTCGCGCCTTGAAGCCCACAAGAACGTGCCCGGGCCGAAAGCCCGGCTCTTCGGCGGCCGCAACTCCTGCGGCGCACCAGATAACGCCCAGAATCGGAATAAATACGCGGACCCACCGCCTCCGGTGGCGGCGCACCATCTCCGCAGTCTTGCACACTGAGCAAGACATTTGCACCCCTCCATAATCTAAATAAGCCATGCACGCCGTGGACAACACGTGCTCGTTCAGGTAACGCCTTCCCGACAGTCTAAGATATCGTCAAGCGTCAGTGGAAAGTCCTTCACGTACTTAATATCGAGAACCATGGTCCCGTAGCATCACCCTTTAGGGTCATCAGATCCCGGCGGATCACACTCTGGCCGTGGTGTCCCGGTGGTTCAGCCGGGCCGAGGGGCAGCGCCGTGCGCTCCTCGACCTGGCGCTGCGTCATGCCCCGGCAGGCGATGACGATAAACGGGAGGACGGCGCCGTCGGATGCCCGGCGGTCCATGACGAAGCAGACGCAGTATTCATTCGATGGCTACTTCGACCGGCGGGCACTCGCCGCCGGAAGAATGCGAGGCAGGCGGTCAGCAGTAGTGAGGCATGTACTTGACTTCGTCCTGCGCAGGCGTTAGCATGCGATTGTAATGAGTTGGAATTCGTTCGACAAGTGCGACCATCATCACCACCACCACGTGAGTGTGGCCGGGTGATGGTGTAGCGACATAATCGGGAAACACAACCATCGACGCCGGCCCCAGGGTCGGCGTCGCTTTTTTGTCACTTCGCCGGATCCGGGGCCCGCGTCAGAAAGCGGAGCCGCGGATGTCACCTCAGCGAGATCGAGGACAAATACGTCTGGCCCTGCCGAAGGGCCGGATGGCCGATGGCGTGGTGAGTTTGCTCTCGGACGCCGGAATACACGTCCAGTTGGGAGCCCGGGCGTATCGACCGGAGGCCACGTTGCCCGGCTTCGAGGTCAAGGTCCTCAAGCCACAGGCCATCGTGAAGATGCTGGAACTCGGCTCGCGCGACCTGGGCTTCACCGGTGCCGACTGGGTGACCGAGTTCGACGCGGATCTCGTCGACTTGCTCGATACCGGGCTCGATCGCGTCCGGTTGGTGGCGGCGGCGCCTGAACAGTGCCTCGTCGACGGCAACTTACCTTCCGGGCCGCTCGTCATCGCCTCCGAGTTGGAAAACATCACGAATAGTTGGATCAAACGGCGAGGCTTGAACGCGACGTTTCTGCGATCGTTCGGGGCGACGGAGGTCTATCCGCCGGAAGACGCCGACTGCATCATCGACGTGGTCGCGACCGGGGCTACGCTCAAGGCCAACGGCCTGCGGATCGTCGACGAGCTGATGCAATCGTCAACACGGCTGTACGCCAGCCCGGCCGTTCTCGACGACCCGCGCCGGCGGGCGCGAATCGACGATTTTGTCATGCTGCTGAGATCGGTGCTGGAGGCCCGGCGGCGGGTCATGGTCGAAGTGAACGTCGCCGCCGAGCGTCTGGAGGACATCGTCACGATCCTGCCCTGCATGCGCGAGCCGACCATCGCACCGCTGCACGGTGCACACGGCTACGCGGTCAAGGTGGCGGTGCCTCGGGAACAGTTGCCCGGGCTGATTCCGCGCATCAAGACGCTCGGCGGGACCGACATCGTCGTCAGCAAGCTGTCGCAGATCGTGGCATGAACGGGGAGTCGAAAATGACAGGCACAACGGCCGATTCACTTCGCGTCAATCCCGCGCCGCGCGTGCTCGAGCGCGACCCCTACGTTAGTCCGCGACCGCCGCACGCGATCGATCTATGGCTCAACAGCAACGAGGGGCCTGCGCCGTCGCAGACATGGCTGGAGCGGTTCGGCCTCCCGCGTGCGGAACTTCTGCGACGTTACCCCGACGCTTCCGAGTTGGAAGCGTTGCTCGCCCAGCGGGCCGGCCTGCCGCGCGAGCAGGTGATGGTGACCGCGGGGGCGGATGATGCGATCTACCGTACCTGCCTCGCGATGCTGGAGCGCCGGCGCGAACTGCTCCTGCCGGTGCCGACGTTCGAGATGATCGAGCGTTACGCGCGGCTGGCAGGCGGCGACGTGACCGCGGTGGATTGGTTCGGCGGCCCCTATCCAACCGAGGCCGTGGTGGCCGCACTCAGCGGTCGCACGGCGATGATCGCAGTCGTCTCGCCGAACAACCCCACCGGAGCGGTCATCCGTGCCGAGGATCTTCGCCGGCTGAGCGCCGCCGCGCCGTACGCGCTGCTGCTGGTCGATCTGGCATACGGCGAATTCGCGGACGAAGACCTGACGCAGGCCGCGCTCGCCCTTCCCAACGCTCTCGTTGTGCGGACTTTGTCGAAAGCCTGGGGACTGGCGGGCCTGCGCGTCGGTTACGCGTTCGGGCCGCCGCACGTGATTCGCTGGCTGCGCACCGTCGGGAATCCGTACGCCGTTGCGGGCCTGTCCGCGGCACTGGCGGCCGGCTGGCTGCGCGAAGGGCAGTCCGCGCTGCGCGCCTACGTGGAGAACGTCCGGCGGGAGCGTGAGACGCTGTTCACAACGTTACGCGCGATCGGGGCCGAGCCGCTGCCTTCGCAAGCCAACTTCGTGCTCGCGCGGTTTGCCGATGCGACCGTAATATCGAACAACCTCGCGCAGCGTGGCATCGCCGTGCGCGCGTTCCGCGGACATCCCCAGCTCGAAAACTACCTGCGAATCACTTGCCCCGGCGAGCCGGCCGCTTTCGCCCGGCTGTTGGACGCCCTTGATCAAGTAACACGCCGACCCAACGAAACAGTCGAGGACACAGCATGACCGAATCACCACGAACGGCAGAGATTTCGCGGGCTACGTCCGAAAGCCGCATCAAGCTCGAGGTCAACCTGGACGGAACCGGCGTTGCCGACGTCCGCACGGGAATCGGCTTTCTCGACCATCTGCTGACGGCACTGACCCGGCACGCGCGATTCGACATGCGCCTCGAGTGTGCTGGCGACCTGCAAGTTGACGACCATCACACAGCGGAAGACTGCGCGTTGGCGTTGGGCGCCGCGCTGGATGCGGCGCTCGGTGAGCGGCGCGGAATCGCGCGGTTCGGTTGGGCGATCGCGCCGCTCGATGAAGCGCTGGTCCGCGCCGCGGTGGACCTGTCGGGCCGGCCCGGCGCTTACGTGACGCTCGATCTGCGCCGCGACCGCCTGGGCGAGTTGGCCTGCGAAAACGTCGGGCACGTCCTGCGATCCATCGCCACCGCCGCCCGGGCGACATTGCACGTCGATGTCTTGCGGGGTGAAAACGATCACCACCGAGCGGAAGCCGCGTTCAAAGCGGTGGCGCTGGCGCTGCGCATGGCGGTCCGGCGTGACGGCGGGGACGCCGTCCCCAGCACAAAGGGGGTGCTGTGATGACGACGTACGAAGTCGTGCTGGTTCGTACCGGCGTCGCCAATCTCGCGTCGGTGGCGGCCGGTTTGCGGCGTGCCGGGGCGCAGGTCACGATCGCCGATGATGCGGCCAGCGTTGACCGCGCCGACCGGTTGGTGCTGCCCGGCGTCGGGTCGTTCGCCGCGGCGATGACACAGTTGCGTTCACGCGAGCTCGTTGCCCCACTGGCCCAGCGCATTCGCGACGGCCGACCGACCGTGGCGATCTGCCTGGGACTGCAACTGCTCGGAACGGCGAGCGAGGAAAGCCCGGACGCGCTCGGCCTGGCGGCATTCCCAGCCTGTGCAACGCGCTTCGACGATCGTGTCCGCGTGCCGCAGCTCGGTTGGAATGCCGTCCGCCCCGACGCGGAATGCACGTGGCTGCGGCCGGGGTACGCGTACTTCGCCAACTCCTACCGGCTGACCGCCTGTCCGCCCGGGTGGCAGGCCGCCTGGGCCGATCACGGTGGCCCATTCGTGGCCGCCCTCGAGCGCGGCTCCATCCTCGCCTGTCAGTTCCATCCCGAATTGTCCGGGCAGTGGGGCGTATCGCTGCTGCAACGCTGGCTGGCAGCCACCAACGCGGAGGTCTCGCCATGCTGACCCGCCGGATCATTCCCTGCCTCGATTGCCGCGACGGCCGAGTCGTCAAAGGCGTTCGATTCGCGAACCTGCGCGACATGGGCGCGCCAGTCGAGTGCGCTGCCGCGTATCAGGACCAGGGCGCGGACGAAATCGTCGTATTGGACATCGCGGCCACTCCAGTGGGACGCGAACACCAGGCCGAGACGGTACGCGCAGTGCGCGAGGTACTGTCGATTCCGTTGACTGTGGGCGGCGGCATTCGAACGGTGGAGAATGCACGTGCCTTGCTCGACGCCGGCGCCGACAAGGTCGCAGTAAATACCGCCGCCGTGCGCGACCCGGCACTCATTGACGCCCTGGCCGGCGAGTTCGGCTGCCAGTGCACGGTGTTGGCGGTGGATGCGGTGCGGAATGGTGACGGCGGTTGGCGTGTGGCCGTCCGATCGGGCGCCGAGCACACGCCGGTGGATGCCGTCGCCTGGTGTCGCGAAGCCGTCCAGCGTGGCGCCGGCGAAATCCTGCTCACGAGTTGGGACCGGGACGGCACGCGTGACGGGTATGACCTCGAGTTGCTCGCCGCGGTCGCCAGCGCGGTAACCGTGCCGGTGATCGCATCCGGCGGGGCCGCTTCGCCGGCACACCTGATTGAAGCGCTCAAGGCCGGTGCGGACGCGGTGCTGGCGGCAAGCATCTTTCATGAATCCCAGTACACGGTACAGGAAGTAAAACTGTACCTGGCGGGCAACGGCATCGAGGTGCGGCGATGATCATTCCTTCGATCGACCTGATGAATGGGAGCGCGGTGCAGCTTGTCGGCGGCCGGGAGTTGGAGCTCGACGCCGGCGATCCGCGACCGATCGCGCACAAGTTTGCGCTGGCCGGTGAGGTCGCGGTCGTCGATCTCGACGCGGCGCTGTCGCGAGGTTCGAACGCCGAGGTCATTGGCGAGTTGCTACGCATTGCGCCGTGTCGCGTCGGCGGCGGCATCCGCGACGTGGATACGGCCGTCCGCTGGCTGGACGCCGGGGCGTACAAGATCGTGCTCGGCACGGCGGCCACGCCCGAGGTGCTGAAGGAGTTGCCGCGCAAACGCGTGATCGCGGCGCTCGACGCGGTTGATGGCGAGGTGGTCATCCACGGCTGGCGGACCCGCACAGGTTGGTCCGTGCTCGAGCGCATGGCCGAGTTGCGCGACCTGGTGGGTGGATTCCTCGTCACGTTTGTCGAACGTGAAGGACGCCTCGGGGGAACGCGGCTCGAGCAGGTGGCCGACCTCGTGGGGGCGGCCGGCGACGCGCGCGTCACGATCGCCGGCGGCGTCAGTACGGCCGAGGAAATCGCGGCGATCGATTCGCTGGGCGCGGATGCGCAGGTCGGCATGGCGCTCTATCGCGGAACGCTCGATCTGGCGGACGCAATCGCCGCGCCGCTCGTCAGCGACCGGCCCGACGGACTCTGGCCGACCGTCGTCACCGACGAGCGCGGCATGGCCCTCGGCCTGGCGTATTCCAGCATCGACAGCCTGCGGCAGGCGATCGAAAGCCGCCGCGGCGTGTATCACTCGCGCAAGCGTGGTGTCTGGATCAAGGGCGAGACGTCTGGCGCAGTGCAGGAACTGTTGCGCGTGGACGCGGACTGCGATCGCGACACGCTCCGGTTTACGGTCGCACAGCAAGGCGCGGGTTTCTGTCATCGCGCGACGCGTACTTGCTGGGGACCCGATAGCGGGCTCTCCGCCCTGGCGAGAACGCTGGCCGAGCGAACACGCAACGCGCCGCCGGGTTCGTACACACGGCGGCTGCTGGATGATCCCAAGCTGCTGAAAGCCAAGCTGATCGAGGAAGCCGGCGAACTGGCGGACGCATGCGACCGCGAACACGTCGCCGCCGAGGCCGCCGACGTGCTCTATTTCGCGCTGGCCGCGCTCGCCAGGAGCAACATTAATCTGGCGGACGTGGAAGCGGAGCTCGACCGGCGCGCACTGCGCGTCACCCGCCGGCGCGGCGATGCAAAACCTCTGCAACGGATGGAATAATGAACACGCCCGTGCTGAAGAGACTCACACCGACGGACGACCTGCCGGCGCGTAGACATGCACTGGCTCCGGAGACACTAACGCAAGCGGAAAGCATGGTCCGCGACGTACGCGAACGCGGTGAACCGGCGCTGCGTGAGTACGCCGAGCGGTTCGACGCCCTGCCACGCGGGGCGACTCTCGTGCGGAGCCGCGCGGAGCTGGAAGCCGCATTCGCGGAATTACCCGAGGAAACGCGCGATCTGCTCACGCGCACGGCCGCGCGTATCCAGCGTTTCGCCGAGGCGCAGCGCGAGTGCCTGCGCGACCTGACATTCGACATACCCGGCGGCACCGCCGGGCACACGATCTGCCCGCTGAATGTAGCCGGCTGCTATGCGCCGGGCGGCCGGTATCCCCTGGTTTCCAGCATGTTGATGACGGCGGTGACGGCGCGGGCCGCCGGTGTAACAACCGTCTGGGCCGCCTCGCCCAATCCCACGCCGCTGATGCTCGCGGCCGCGGCTCTGGCCGGCGCCGACGGTCTTCTGGCGGTGGGCGGCGCCCAGGCAATCGCGGCGCTCGCGTACGGCGTAGGCGGGGCGCCGGCGTGCGATGCAATCGTCGGACCCGGCAATCGCTGGGTGACGGCCGCCAAGCACATCGTGTCCGCCGACGTGCGCATCGATATGCTCGCCGGTCCGTCCGAACTGCTGATCCTCGCTGATCACACCGCGGATCCCGTACTGGTCGCGGCGGACTTGCTGGCCCAGGCCGAGCACGATGTCGACGCGCGTCCCATGCTCCTAAGCACTTCGCCATTGTTGATCGACGCCGTCGATCGCGAGCTGACGCGTCAACTCGAAACGCTGCCGACGCGCGACACCGCCGCAGCAGCAGTGGCGGGTGGGTTTGCGATGTCCGTACCCGATCTGGATGAGGCTGTCCGACTATGCAACAGGATCGCGCCCGAACATCTCGAATTGCACGTCGAGGATGCGGATCGCCTAGCTCCGCGGCTCGGCAACTGCGGCTGCATGTTTGTGGGCTCACGCAGCGCGGAAGTGCTCGGCGACTACGGGGCCGGTCCGAACCACACGCTGCCGACCGGCGGTACGGCCCGGTTCACGTCCGGGTTGTCGGTGCACAACTTCCTGCGCCAGCACACTTGGATTCGCTTCGACTCGACCACCGCCGAGACGGAGCTTCTGGATGACGCCGCCGCGCTGGCACGAATCGAGCGTCTGGAGGCGCACGCGCGCAGCGCCGAGCTTCGCCGACAACCTGAGAACAGCCCGCACCCGACCCGGCGCACGCCGTATGCCATCTAGAAAGCCGTATCGCTCGACGACCGACTCAACTCGACAGTGACGATCCGAGCGATTAAGCCGATAACGGCATTCCACGTCGCGCTGCACAAACGGCCGTACTTGCTCCGGCCGGCTCCTTTTTTCGCCGGCGTTCTGCTATGATGGTTCTCCGCCGAGCGCTACTGAGCATGGCACGCGTGCCAATGCTCGTTGAGCGCGCCGAATTGCCGTTGGCGCCGCTGCCAAAGGCGGCGGGGGGAAGCTTCGGTTCATGTCAAGATCGATCACGGCCATCGCCCCACTGCTGCTCGTCACCTGCGCCGCGAACGCCTTGCCCGTCGCGCTTTCCACAAGCAACGGCTTGCAGGTCATCTTCTCCGACACAGACGGCTCCATTGCCGCCGTCGCGGTCGGAGGCGTCACCGCGCCGCGCGTCGCCTCGGAACCCGGTGGCCTTGCTGTGGAAGTCGGCATTCCCATCGCTCTATGCGATCTCGTGCACATCGACTTCAACACGGACGGCGGCCCCTGGACCTCCGCCCGAAACGCCGACTGGGACAGTGCAACCTCCTACACAACATGGGTGCCCGGCGAAGGCCGCGAGTCCGCCCACCTTCTGCTCGGCGACGGCCTCACCGAAGGCGCCGGCATGGCCATGGCGTCCGCCTGTCCCGTCGCCGGCGGGTCAACCGTTCGCATCTCCTGGCTGGCCCGATCCGCCGCGGTCAATACGACCATGATCCTCTGCACCCGCGTCTACGACAGCACCGGCAATGACATCACCGCAGCGACCGCCGCACCCGCCGGCTGGACCTGGAGCGACACATCGCAAGCCCACGTCGTTTTCGGCATGCGCTGCGACGCGCCCGACACGTGGCAGCAGTTCGACGAGTTATATACGGTCGCGCCGGACGCCGCATCCATCCGCGTTTCGCTGCGTCACTGGACAGGTGGCGACCACTTTGTCCATCTCGACGACCTCAACCTCGACGTTGTCGGCGGACTCACATGGAGCGAGCGCGTACCGGTCCTGGCTTCGCCGGCGATCACCAGCGACGGCCTGCAACTGGACGCGGACATGGCGCCGCTCAACCTGCACGTCGCCGCAGAAGTCTCCGCCCGCGACGATTCCATCGCCATCGATGTCGCTGTGCTCGACACCACGTCTCCGCAGACCGATCGCCCAATGCGTCTCTACTGGACCCTGCCCGTCGACGCGACCGGCTGGACATGGTGGGACGACATCGACTCCCTGCGCGCCGCCGATACCGCCGTCCTTGCGAACACCTTCGATATCGCCGGCCACGACGTTTCCTACTACCCCTTCGCCACCGTCACCACCGACGGCTTCGCTGTCGCCCTCGGCGTGCCCATGGACCAGCCGGCAGCGCAGCACCTCGAGTACGACCCCGACCACGGCCTGCAATCAGTCTGGGACCTGGC
>JBECKQ010000129.1:0-4608 GCA_040235375.1 Phycisphaerae bacterium
CGCTCGGTCCGGGCGCTTCGATGCGCCCGGGCCGGTGAGCGTCCCTGTCACTAATCAGGAGCAATTAACGATGGCTCGAAGCAAGAGAATGATGCGAAAGCTAATCACGCCGGAAGGGGCCGAGCTCATTAGGATGATGTGCAAGCCCCTGCCGTTTCCGAAGCGACCGTGGTCACTCGACGAAGCACACGAGCTTTGGGAGAGGTCGAACACGTTCGGCCATCGGCTCGTGATATTCAAGTGCAAAGCCTGCTCACTCGAATTCGAGGTTAGGACCTGGCGGGACAGCGACGTGCCCGAAGAGGTTGCGAGGCCATTAAAGTTCTGTCCGGAATGCGGGATGCAAGGCGAGTTGCTGCTGATGGCTGTCGAGCAGGAGATCGGACCGATCTGTACCGCCCACCCTTGGGGCGGCTGATTCGAAGGGAGATCGCAAGATGGCATGGGAGTACGTCCGCAAGACGGCGGAGGACCAGCGACGGGAGGACGCCTGGCCGGTGCACGCCACAGAGACGGAATACAGCGCCCGTGAGGCCGCGACGGCCTACATGCAATCGTGCACTGAGTGGCGGCGCAAAGACATCCGTGAGCTGATCGCGAAGCTGATTGGTTTCAGTGTCCCCGACCACGACAAGATGTTGGCGCTGATCGAGGATCGGGAGCTCAAGGAGCGGATCGCGGCGGATTGCGAGGATTTCATCCACGCTGAGGGAATCTTCGAGACCTCGGACGATGAGCTCGACGATTGCCGCGATCTGTTCGTCTCGGACTGGCTCGCGGCTGCCGGAAATTGTTGATGATTGCCCGGTCCGGGCGCGTCGATGTGCCCGGACCGGGCTCGCGCGGGTCCTTCCCTCGCGCTTCGAAGACAAAGGGGCGTTGGAACAAGCTCGCGAAATAGACAGAGTTTGTTGCGCGTGACAGCGCAGGAGTGTACGAGCATGCTGCTGCAAGCCGAAGTCAGCGCCGCCGATCTTCGCCGGCACCTGGCCGACGTGCTCAATCGCGTCCAGGCCGGCGAGCGGATCACGGTCACGCGCGGCGGCGAGCTCGCGGCCGTCCTGATGCCGGTCGATGACGCCGCCTGGGCGGCGACGCTGGCCGACCGATTCCGCAGCCGCGAGCGGCCATTTACGCAGGAAGCTCTGGACGCCTGGGTGGCGGGGCTGCTCGACCGCCTGGACCTATCAGATCTGTTCGAACCGACCACCAAGAACGGAGAAACGCACCATGGCAGAGAACGACGGTGAGCATGCGAAGCTCGATCCCGCGAGCATCGAAATTGCGTCCTACCGGGCCGGGCCCGAGGCCGACGAGCCGTGCGTGCAGATGGTCATCCCTGGTAGCGACCGGCTGAACATGCACGCCGTACATGCGCTGCAGCTTTCTGCCCGGCTGGCGTGTGCCGCGATCGGCGCCCGGATCGGCATCGAGGCGGAGGTGTACGTTGGACCCGACGATGATCGGGTTATCGTCGGGATGTTCGCCCAAGTTGTACAGGACTTCCTGATGCTGCGGTTACGCGCCGCCCGCGATCCCGACGCGCCGAAAGACCCCGAAAAAGGCCCTTGACTTGCTCGGCAGCACGGCGCATAGTCGGAAACCGTAAGTGAATCCCGCCGACACCGCGACTTGCGGGTCCCTGCCAACGTGGGCAGCGCGGCGAATCCAGAAACCCTGGAGGCCGCACGATGCCCGACGACAAGATCGAAATCCACACGACACACTGGTCCGTGACGCAAATCGCCAAGGTGCTGAACGTCACTGATCGCACGGTCCGCAACTGGATTTACGCCGGCCTGTTGCCGGCGGCACGGTTCGGTCTCATCTACCGGATCGCCGACGTCGATTTTCAGGCTTTCGTTCGACGCGCTCGCAAAGAGGCCGACCGCGTTCGCCGCGGCGGTCCGCCGGGCGAGCTGCTCACGCGGGTTTCCGAGCTGTCGCGCGATGATGTGATCGAGCCGGAGCGAATCCCCACCTGACGCGCATCCCGATCGGGCATGGAGGCCCGTCCGATGAACCCAAGGGACTGGAACCTGCAACTCACCGCGGCCGTCGCACTACGAGCCGCATCAGCAAAAAGGCGCCCAGCGTTCAGCGTTCGCGTTTACAGCGGCGGGCCGATGCAGCCCGAGGTTCCAAGACTCGACGCGCCGATCGTGGTCAATCTGGCTGCGGTCACCGCGCGACGCACCGATCTTCCGGTGCTGCTCGATCATCGTCAGGATGCCGATGCGATTGTCGGGCAGACTACCGCCATAGAGATTTCCCAAGCGGGCATTGACGTCGCCGGCATCCTCACCGGTGGCGACGTGGACGGGACGGCGGCGGCCCGCGTGGTTGCCCTTGCCCGTGACGGCTTCCAATGGCGCGCTTCGATCGGCATGAAGATCGGCGAGCTCGATTACGTCGCCGATGGCGCATCGGTAAATGTTAACGGACGCACGCTTGCCGGTCCGCTCTATGTGGCGCAATCCGGCGTGCTGTACGAGATTTCGTTTTTGAGTATCGGCGCCGACGACGATGCGGCGGTTCGCATCGCTGCCGGCCGGCAGAAAGGCGGTAGGGCAATGACCTTCACCGAATGGCTACAAGCGAACGGTTTTCAGGTGGACGCGCTTAACAATGCGGATCGTCGCGAGCTGCTCGCGATGTACCAGAAGGACAACCCGCCGGCGCCGACCGCCGGCCAACGGGCCGCCGGCGAGCTCCGCGCAAGGTGGGATGCACTCGACCACGATACGCGAAACGATCCGCGCGTCGCCAGCGCCTACGGCCTGGCATTGTGCGGGCAGATGGAGATGAAGGAATTCGACGGCATCTGCCGGGCCGCCGCCGGCCGCGATCGCGATGGTCCGCCGCAGGATCATTCGTCGCGCTCGGTGTCGATCGACAACGCACAGCGGCCGACCAGGGGAGCGAAGCCGCGCGAGACGCTGGCGGCGGCGTTCCTGCTGCATACCGGGCAACAGGCAATCGCCGAAAAGGCCTTCGGCGAAGGTGCGCTTCAGGCCGCGGCGGACCTGCGCATCCGCCACGCGATGGACCTGGTCGCGGCGTCGGTCCGCTTCAATCCGATGCTGAACGGCGTTCCCCTGGACGATCGCGAAATGATCCGGGCGGCGCTCGGTCCATCGACCTACAGCATGCCCAGCGCTCTGGGCCTGGCCGGCGAGAAGCTGATGGCCGAGATCTACGCGCAGCTCAACCTGAGTTGGGGATCGTGGTGCGGGCGCAAAAGCGTGAAGAGCTTTCGCGAGCATACCGCCATCCGCCCGTATCTCACGGACGGCACGTTCGAACAGGTGGCGCCCAGCGGCGAGCTGAAGCACGCGACGGCCGGCGAAGAGACGTACACGCACAAGGCCGACACCTACGGCCGCATGTTTACCGTCGATCGCCGTGATTTCATCAATGACGATCTCGGCGTGTTTACCGAGCTCTTCATCGAGATCGCGAGGCAGGCGCCGCGCAAGCTGTCCGACCTGATCTACACGCTGCTGCTCGACAACACGGGCAGTTTCTTCGGCGTCGGCAACAACAACTACGACAACGGCGGCGACACTGCCCTGGGTATCGAGAGCCTCAGCGCGGCGATCGCCATGCTCCGCAAGCAAAAGGACGGCGGCGGAAAGCCGATCGGCCTGGTGCCGCGCGTGCTGCTCGTGGCGCCGGAGCTCGAGGCCACCGCGCTAATGATCGTCAACAGCGAGCTGTTGTCGCGGGCCGCGACGTCGGACAACGAGCCGACGGCGAATCCCTGGAAAGGCAAGCTCACGGTGGAGGTCGAGCCGCGGCTGAGCGACACGGACTTCCATGCGTCGGCATCGACTGCGCCGTGGTGGTTGTTCGCCGGGCCGGCGAATCCGTGCATCGTGGTTTCGTTCCTGAACGGCGCCGAGTCGCCGATCGTCGAGCAGATCGACGTCGGCGCGAACATCCTGGGCTTCGGGTTCCGCGCCTACCAGGACTTCGGCGCGTCGCAGGCCGACAGCCGGGCCGGCGTCATGTTTGCCGGCGAATAGCAGACGAAAATCCGTGCGATTACGAAGCCGGGATCGCGCGGATGTTTCTCCCGGTGGGTGGCGGGTTCTCTCCTCCCGCCACCCGCTTTTGTGCCACGCTGTGACATGCCATCAGCACGGAAGCACAGCGACGACGATCCGCCGGAGCCTCGCGGGCTGGAATGTCCGCAATGCGGCTGTCGGCACCTGCCCGTCCACAAGACGCGCCGCGGTCCGGGGGCCCGCATCATTCGCACGCGGTTCTGTAGAAACTGCGGCCGGCGGATGGTCACGTACGAGCGAGTGAATTAGCGGTGATCTGCCCATCCTGTCAACGGCTGTTCGCGTCGCACGGCGATCCGCTCGGCGAGTTCGTCGTGGGCGTGTGCCGCGATTGCTTCGCGAAGCGCTACCAGGCCGCGCGGCACCCGACCAGGCGGGCGGAAGTGAAGCCGGCGGATCGCCGGCGATCGGAAAAGACCCGGCAGCTCGAGCGCCGACAGGCGAGAAAGGCCAAGCGTGGGCAGTTTCGCTCGACGTGAGGATTGAGACCAATGGCCATTACGATTCACGAGCGTGGCAGTTCCCGTCGAATTAACAC
>JBECKQ010000161.1:0-5663 GCA_040235375.1 Phycisphaerae bacterium
GCAAGCACCGCGACCAGGATGCTCCCGAACATGGCGATCCAGAACTGGATGAAGTCGGTAATCATCACTCCCGACAGCCCGGACACGACGGTGTACATCATCACCACCACGAACAGGATGAGCACGACCTTCAGCTTGTTCACGCTCGATACCGTGCTGTTCACGTCACGGAGAAGCGTGAGGACCCTGAGTGCCTGCTCGCTGTCGGGCAATCTGCTCTGACTTGCGCCGGCCAGGGCGGTCAGCTCAGGCGTGCGGCCGGTCAGCCCCAGGCGCGCCAGATATCCATCCAGGTCTGACGCCCCCAGATCGGCCAGGGCGCTGTTGGCGCCAAACACGATTTCCGCATTTGACGCGCCTCCGCCGATCTCGATCTCCCGGTGGTGGACCGCGTCGTATCGTTTGAGAGCAAGCTCGATCTCATCGAAGACGGCAATGTGGCCAGGCTGTCGAGGGAGGTTCCATTCGGTGTAGTACAAATCGAGGGGATCGATCTCCCCCTCTCTCATGCTGGCGCGGACCGAATCCGAAAGCTCGTTGGAAAGGGGCGTGTGGAGGTAAGTCGACAACAGCGCGTCGTCGACCAGTGGAATCCGCGGCATGTCCGGAAGCATCAGGCGTACGATCTTGGTCATGGCCAGGTTGACCCAGCCGATGATGAGGCAGCCGTAAATGAGGGCGAGGTAGAGTGCTCGGAATCCGCGCAGCACGCGGGCCGGCTTGCCCGCGTAGCGCAGGTGCACGAACTCCGTATCGGTGACCAGCCGGGCCCGGTGCCAGAGCCGGGCGATGAAGAACACGCCCAGCATCGTGACGGGAACCTGGCACCACCAGAACCAGTTCTGGGCGACGCCTTTCGTGACCACCCAGCCGGCCAGCGTCAGCGGCGTGTCGGCGGCAAAGGACGTGGCGACCATGGAGGTCCCCAGCAGCCACCAGGGCATCGCGCCGCCGGAGATGAAGTAGTCCCGTACAGACCTGCGCCCTCGACGGCTCAGGACGATCCCGATAGCCATCGACAGGGCGATGAACGCCAGGATGATGATCCAGTCAATCCAGGCGAGGCGGGAGAACGAAGAATCCATCGACGCCACCCAAACGCACGTGTCGACCAGGCGCACTCTCGTGGTGAGTCAGGCAGGTCGCATACACCGAGTCAGCGACCTCGCCAAAGCGATGCCACGCCCAGTTTACGGGAGATCCTTCGTCAGGACCACGAATCGGCGCGTCACCTGCAAGCCGAACCGGTCGTAGAAGCGCTTGGCGTTTCCGTCGGCCCAGTTGAACCAGACGCGGCGCCCGCCGGCCAGGCGGATGCGCTCGACCGCCGCCGTGAACAGCTTTGCGCCCACGCGCTGATTGCGGGCCGCAGGAGCGACGCCGAACGGGCCGAAGTGCTCGCCTTCCCACTGGCAGTAACCCACGATCTGCCCGGCCACGAAGGCAATCAACATCTCGTCGAGCCCTCCGCGCTGCACCTTCGTGCGGGCGGCGAGGTTCCAGGCGCCGGGAAGCGCGTGGGCCAGGAAGATGAACAAGTCCTGCACCCGATCGGCTTGTAGACTTTCGATTTCGACCTCGGCCCCCGACTTCCAGGCCTCCCGGCGGAAGGCCTGGGTATCGAAGTCGACGATCGAGCGCGACATGGAGAACCCTTCCTGGTCGATGGCGAATCCATGGGATCGCAACAGTTCCAGCGCGGCCGGATAGGCGTCGACGTCCACGCCGGGCACGATGGAACCAGGGGCGGAAGTGGGTGTTCCGCACACCCAGGCACGCCTGCGGCCGTGACGAACGAAGTACTCGAGCGCGGCGCGCAGCAGCATGCCGCCGATGCCGCTGCGTTGATGCGTCGGATCGACCGCGAGATAGGGGATCCAGCCGTATTGTGGTTCGAGCCCCAGCCGGTCATTTGGCCATCGCCGTATGGTGGCGCGCAGGAATCCGACGGGTTGATCCTCGCGTGTGGCCACGAGGAAGCCGGAATCCTCGCCCGGCCAGTAGTCGGGATCGGCCAGAACGGTTCGGACGAAGCGCTCTTCGCTCATCGGATCGAGCGTCAAAGCGCGATTCCAGAGCGAGAGCAGTGGAGCCAGATCGGAGCCGAGAAGCGTGCGGATGCTGGTATTGCTCATGCCAATGCCGCCGGGCACAACGTCCGTGATTGCAGAGCCACTCAAGATTATCATGGCGGCGGCAGTTGTGCACGACCAGCGCGGGCGGGGTATGCGGAGATGCGTTGCGAAAGTCCGCGCCCCGCGCCGGCCCCTTGCCCTGGCGCTGGCTGGTCAGATTATGGAGCTGCCTCCCCCCGCGGCGATACGGAAGCCGAAGCAGCGCCGGTGCGTCCTCACGCTCGTTGCGTACGCAGCCATAACGCGGCAAGACACGCGAAAGCCATCACGAGGCCGACCATGCCCATTGCGCCGCAGCCGGTTGAACAGCCCGACGCGTTCACCGGAACGCCTGCCGGTGTATCCGGGCATTGGTCCACGCAGTTGTCGATGCGATCCCCATCGTCATCCAGTTGGCTGCAGGAACACCCGTCGGCGTTGACCGATTCGCCGGTCGGTGTATGTGGGCAAAGGTCAGAGCAGTTATCGACGCCGTCCTCATCGATGTCCGCCGGCGTGTACGGCTCGCACTCGTCCGGCACGGCGTTGTGATCACAGTCGACGCTAGTGCCGCCGGCCAGATCGCAGTCATCCGGTGTGCGATTCTGGTTACAGTCTTCCGCCGGCACGACCACGCTGAAGCGAACTTCGTCGATCCAATGCTCGTTGGTGGCGCCTCCCGTGCGGGCCCCGAAGCCATAACGGTTGGTAATCAACCGACGGGGGGCAAGTGCCATGTCGAACGCAGTCTCGGGAAGGCCGTTGCTGCCGGTGACGATCATGAGCAGATGGCCATAGAAGAAGTCGATGTCGACATGGTGCCATTCATTGTCGTCAAGATTGAACGTCGGCGTGTACGTTTCGACAGCCCCGCCGTTGCGATAGACGGTGATATGGTTATCGTTCACGTCCGCCTCTTCATTGAAGAAGGTGTCGAATTCGAACGCGATCGACGAACCACCCGGCCCCGGCTCCCCGAAAACAGTATTCTCGTCGTACGCGTCCGCTTGCAACAGGGCAAAGGCGAAACCGTCTGCGCCGGTGCCGCCGCCAATGCGAAAATCGAACGCGGCGCCGAAATCCTGGAAGGGGTCATCGACAGGTGGCTCGAAGATCAAGGAACCTAATCGGCTCTCGACGGCCTCTGTCAGACGTACCGCATCATTATCCCACGTCGCAGACCCGTTGGTGTGCACATAGTCGGGCAGACCGCCGTCAAGGCTCGTTACCGTGAGTGTCGTCCACTCGCACATATCCGGGATTGCATTGCTGTTGCAGTCGACAGCGGTGCCGGCCGCGATTTCGGCCGCGTCGGTGATACCGTCGGCATCGCAATCGCCAATGGCGATTGGGTCGCCGTCGAGCGATCGCCAGGAAGACTCAGACATGTTTGCTCCGGCAGGTCCGGCCAAAGTCCAGGCGGTGGCCCATACCAGCGCAGCCACCATCAAACACTGTGCACATCGACCGAGTCGCCATCCTCGCGCAGCGAAATGTGTTGTCATAGCCGGGCTCCCTTTATTAGCCCACCGTTCGAAGAGATCAGGCGCCATCGCACGCCGCCTGGCCGCGGCAGGCAGCTGCCAGTTTGAAGACAACTTGTTCGAACGACTATACGGCGAGGTGCACCCGGAACCGGCCCAAATTCGCCCCGATGAAGTGGAGGCACCAACCCCTCGGCAGGTCGTCGCACCCGCCAAAGCTCATTGGTCGGGCGCCAGTTTACAAGAGCAGCCGGAGAAGGTGCAAGCATCGCGTGCACGAATTCTCGCGGCCAAGGGTCGGACCTATTGCGGATGAGGCAGGACTCTCACACCGGTGCCATAAAGTGACGCTTTAAGCAAGCCGTCTTCAATCGCTGCATGCGAGTTTTTGAGGCGCACGGCTGCTCCAATAAGGGAGTTCACTAAGAGCCTATCCGGATAACCCAATGAAGCTACCGATGATGATGGCGGAGGCCAGGTGCAATTGGGCGGTGTAGTTCTCATCTTTCTTGCACCAGCGGATGAGCAGGCTGCGGAAGCGGTTGTACCAGCTGTGCGTTCGCTCCACCACCCAGCGGCGCGCACGGTAGGCAGTGCGTCGGAACCTCGTCCACCGGTATGAGTCTCCAGCCTCGCAGAATGTCTGACCTGTTCTCGTGGAGCTGTGCGCCTGTGCGCAATGGCGGCCGTATTCGGTTTCCGGGGGAGAGTGACAAGACTGTCGGGCCGTCAAGGGGCGGACCACGTCTGCTGAAGTCGAGAGGCGTCGGCGAGGTCGACGTCGGCGTCGTAATCCGCGTCGGCGATACAGCAGGCGCTCTCCGGTCCGAACGCAAAGGTCGGGCCGGCCAGGCAGTCGTTGAAGTGGATCTGATCATTGGGGGTCAGTTGGCCGTCGCTGTCAAAGTCGGCGAATCGTGCGGCAGCGAAGCGGTACACGCCAACCTCGCCGGCGTCGAGTGAGACGCTGAATTCCGCGCGGAGCGGGGCGGTTTGCACGTCGAAGTCGATGGGCTGGTCGACGAGGAGGTCGCGAGCGTCGTTCAGGATCAGCCGGTTGTGCAGCCCAGCGCCTTCCAGGTTGAGAGTGATCCGAGCAGCCAGCGAAGTATGGCCGACGCCTCTCACGGTGAGCAGGACGGGGCCGCGCGTGAAATCGCCGTAGCGTTCGATGTCGGCCAGCGGCGATGCGGTGGCCCAGGTGACAGGCTCCCAGCCGGCGGAACTCAACTCGCGAATGACGGGCATGTACAACTGAAACAGTGGCCGGTCGCGTTCGTACACTTCGGGGTGCAGGAAGTAGCGGTCGGGAATGCCGCCGGTAAGCATGCCGCCGGCGGAACTGACGGCCGGGTAGAACCCCCAGAAAAGCTGACCGCGTATGAATGATTCCATCTGCTCGTACGTCGCGTACGTTGGTGAATCCCACCCCCATTGGAGAAGATTGCTGACGATGCGGCGGCGGGCGAGCGTGCGGCGCAGCCTGCTGTCGACGTCAGGCTCGATCAGTTCGAAAATCTCCGAGCCCATGATGTCGGCATCGTGGGCGTGGAAGCGCATCGCGTCCGGGAAGAGATTCAGCATCATTAATCGACCTTGATCGCGAATCTCCCGGGCGATCGGCTGCAGGAATTCGGCGTGCGATTGAGGGCCGAGCTGCACCGCGGCGCCATTGGCGATTGACCAGGTCAGCGGATAGTCGGCGGCGGACAGGTGCTCAGGGCGGTGGTTCTCCCAGCCGCCAACCCCGCCGGTCGCGTTGACGGAATCGATGTAGATTCCGTCGGTTTCTTCGATGCGGTCCAGGATCCAATGCTGGCGGTACAAGTCGAAGGCGCCGGGGGCGGCGAGGTCGGGGTCGGGATTGAGCGGCCAGGCCTGATTCCACTCGCCAGGATTCCACTCGTGCCAGAAGTACATGCTCGCGTCGATGAGGTATCGGCCGGCGACGTTCAGCGGCGATGCGGCGAGCACGGCCTCGGCTGCGTCGTCGCGTGGCGCGCGCAGCCAGGCCGGGCCGGCGTCATCCCAGTTGGCATCCTGCGCGGCGAGCCATGACCCTGTG
>JBECKQ010000204.1:0-5946 GCA_040235375.1 Phycisphaerae bacterium
ACCAGCTCGACAACCAGGCGGCGCTGCTGCTGAACAAGGCGCAAGCCAAGGAGCAACTGACGACCGACGAGCTGGCCCAGCTCGCGACGATCACGTCGGCCGCGGCGTTCTTCGGCCTGCAAGCGCCCGATCTGTCCGGGCTCTCGGATGGTTCGATCGATGCCCTGATGAACGGCAACGCGGCAGACGGCTGGGCGACGGCGCTCGTGCCCGAGCCGGCGAGCCTGCTGCTCTTGGTGGGCGCCGCTCCGCTGGTGTTGTGGCGGCGCCGGCGGCGGTAGAACGTGCGGCTGCGCCGGTGGATTGGCGCAGCGAACGAAGCGTTGCCAAGCCGTGAAAAGGCGACACGCGTCCCGCCGGTCCTGTCCATTCCGACCCGAGTGCCGCTTGTGTGTCACTAAGCCCACTGCGCGGATGCGCGGGCCGGCGCAAGGGGCGGGTTGCGCGACGATTGGGCGGCGCCACGCACGTGGGCGGTTGTCGTTATATCCGCTTCCTGACGGGCGCGGCTCGGACCGGGTTGCCGCGGTATACGGGGTGTCGGCGTTCGACCCCGTTGTGCCGTGCATGCCAAGACCGCGGCCTGTCCCTGCGGGCCAGACGGTGCCACCCGGCATCGTCATACGATCAACACGGCCTCGCTTGCGGCCAGACTGTGCCACCCTAACTTGCGATAACACCGATTGAAACTTAGCTGACGGCGCGAACGGCGCGCTCGATTTCGGCGGCGGCGTCGTCGGGGGCGAGCTTGCGCACCTCCTGCGCGTCGCGTGGCTTGAGCTCGACGATGCCTTCGGAAAGGCCCCGCTTGCCGACGGTAATGCGCAGCGGAATACCAATCAGGTCGGCATCCTTGAACTTCACGCCGGGGCGGGCGTCGCGATCGTCGAGCAGCACCTCGATGCCGCGCTCCTCTAGTTGATCGTGCAGCTTGCGGGCCATCTGCGAGACCGCGGGCTCACGAACGTCCACGGCGACGATCTCGACTTGGAACGGAGCGATACTCATCGGCCAGATAATGCCGTTTTCGTCGTGGCCCGCCTCTATCGCGGCAGCCATGATACGATTCACGCCGATTCCGTAGCATCCCATGATGATGTGGTTCGACTTGCCGTTTTCGTCCAGGTAGTCGGCGCCCATCGCGGCGGAATACTTCGTCCCGAGCTTGAAGACGTGTCCGACCTCGATGCACTTCTCGAATACCAGCGGTGAGCCGTTCGGCGACTTGTCACCGGCCACGGCGAAGCGTACGTCCGCCGTCTCGCGGATTTCGAAGTCGCGGCCCGGATTGACCCCGGTGAGGTGATAGTCCGTTTTGTTGGCACCGGTGACGGCGTTATGCATGACCGTGACCGCCTGGTCGGCAATGATGCGGACGCCGTTCAAGCCGACGGGGCCGGCAAAGCCAACGGCGGCGCCGGTGATATCCTCGATCACGTTCGGCGTCGCGAGTGTGACAGCGTTGGCACGAAGGTGGCGGGCGAGCTTCGCTTCGTTCACTTCGTGATCGCCGCGGACGAGGGCCACGACCGGCTGGCCGCCTGCTTCGTACACGAGCGTCTTGATCATGTCGGCCGGCCGGCAGTGCAGGAACCCGGAGACGTCGTCGATGGTGCTCAGGCCCGGCGTGTGCACCTCGGCCAGGGCGGCGAGCTTATCGGCACCGCGATCTTCGACGGGCGCGGTTTCCGCGCGTTCCACGTTGGCGGCGTAGGAGTCGTCCTCGGCGCGCACCAGCCAATCCTCGCCGGCGTTGGTGACCACCATGAATTCATGCGAGGCATCGCCGCCGATGGGGCCGGATTCGGCCTCGACCACCACGTACGGCAGGCCACATCGCTCGAATATCCGGCAGTACGCCCGGTACATTTCGTCATACGTGCGGTCCAGCGACGCCTTGTCCGGGTTGAACGAGTAGGCGTCCTTCATCAGGAATTCACGCGTGCGCAGGACGCCGCTCTTGGGCCGGGCCTCATCGCGGAATTTCGTCTGAATCTGGTACAGCGTTATCGGAAGTTGTCGATAACTGTTGATGAACGACCGGACGATATCCGTGATGACCTCTTCGTGCGTGGGCCCCAGGACGGTGTTTCTGCGAAACGGCTTGTCCGGCAAGCGCACGAGTGTCTCGCCCATTGCTTCGTCGCGATGAGTCTCCTGCCACAGCTCGAGGGGCTGCATGGCCGACAGGTGCAACTCGATCGCACCCGCCCGATTCATCTCCTCACGCACGATCTGCTCGACCTTCCGCAGCACGCGATAGCCCAAGGGAAGGTAGGCATAAGCTCCGGCAGCCACTTGCCGTAGCAGCCCGGCGCGGAGCATGAGTCGATGGGAGGGGACGACGGCGTCGGCCGGCGTTTCCTTTAAAGTGGGAATGAAGTAGTGTGACCATTGCATGGCGTGCCATGAATAACCATTCGCCATCGTCGTTGCAAGGCGGCCAATAGCCGAAAAAGCCGCCGCGACCACCAAAGCGGCCGTACTTGACGGACAACCGGCCCGGGGAATACTTCACTGGCGTGGTTCGAGGGCGCTGTTTGAGCGCACATCGGCGATCGTGCCGATGAGGAATGGAGACGGCACCCGCAACCGTGTTCCACGGAGAGACGGCCATCGCCAACCCCGTCGCCTTCCTCCGCGGACACAACCAGGAGGCAAACAGATGAAACTGCGATTGCTGGCCAGCGTGGCGCTGATCGGGCTCGGCGGCTGTGGGCTCGATCTGGCGGCCCTGTTCGGTCATTCCCCAGCCGACACGGGCGAGGCCAAGCTGGAACGGTTTACCTCCGAGGCCGAACTGAAGACCTATCTCACCGAGCAGGCCACCGCGATGTACGCGCAGAACGGAATCAGTCGCGGCGGCAGCTTGATAGACGTTTTCGAAGCCGACGGCGGAGCCGCGCCGCCACCGGTACCCGATGGGGGAATGAGCAACGGCGCGCCGACGGACGCCGCCGCCGATGAGACCGCCACGCCCGTCCACTCCGACACGACCCAGCAGGAGGAAGGCGTGCAGGAGGGGGACATCATCAAGAACGATGGGCAGTACCTCTACGTGCTGGCGCGGGGCTGGCTGCGGATCGTTCGCCTCCAGCCGGCGGACACGATGGAGGAAGTCGCCGCGGTGGAACTGGGCGGCTGGGGCAACGAGCTTTACGTGACCGGTGACCGCGTCGTGGCGATCATCACGCCCGATCAGAGCACGACGACGAACCAGGCATCCACCGATGGAATGGCCATCGCGATGCCCGACATCTGGTTCTACCAGCCGGAGGTCGAGGTGGTCGTGGTCGGCGTGGAGGATCGCGCCGACCCGCAGATCCTGTCGCGTTCGCGGATGGCGGGCAGCCTGCACGCCAGCCGGATGATCGAAAATCGTCTGCGTCTCGTGATCGCGGACTATCCGCGCTACTTCATCGAGCCCTGGATGGAGAGCGACCCGTCGCTCAACGACGTTCCGCTGAGCGACATGCTTCCGGATATCAGCATCGAAGTGGCCGGCGAGGCGCCCGTGCGGCAGGACATGGTCCGCGCGACGGACCACTACCGCCCGCTCGACCCGGACGGCGCCGGCATGACCACGCTCGTCAGCATGGACATCAACGCCCCCAAGAGCTACCAGGCACGCAGCATCGTCGGATATCCATCGAACGTGTATGCGTCCACCGCAGCGATGTACCTTACGGACACGGCCTATGACGCGAAGGGCGACATGCGGGAGACGACGGACATCTACAAGTTCGGCTACACGGACCAGGGGGCCGACCTTGTGGCCGTCGGGACCGTGCCCGGCCGCGTCCTGAACCAGTACTCCATGAGCGAGTACAAGAACTACCTCCGCATTGCCACCACCGTCGGTCCGGTCTTCAGCATGTTCGGGCAGACCCGCGAGTCGAGCAACAACGTGTACGTGCTCGAGCAGCAGGACACGAAGCTCAGCGTGGTCGGGAGCGTCGAGAACGTCGCCCCGGGCGAGACGATTTATTCAGCGCGGTTCCTCGGCGACAAGGGGTTCCTCGTCACGTACCGACAGATCGATCCCCTGTTCACGCTCGATATGTCGGACCCGACGAATCCCCGGGCGGTCGGCGAGCTCGAGGTGCCCGGCGTCAGCACGTTCATCACGCCGATGGACGAGAATCACCTGTTGACCGTCGGCCGGCACACGGACGAGTTCGGGTTCGGCAACGGCGTGCGACTCTCGGTGTTCGACGTGTCGAATTTTGCCGAGCCGCGGCTGGCGCATTCCGAAGTGATCGGCGAGGACGGCGCGTATTCAGAGGCCATCGATAACCCGAAGGCTTTCACGTACTACCCGGAGGGCGAGATGATCGCCCTGCCGATCGAGGTGTTCAGCTATCGATTCGAGGTGGACGTGACCGAGCCGAATGCCGGATCCGGCACCGAAACCGACGCCCCCCCGCCGGCAACGGATGTTGGCGGTACCACGCCGACGACCGGGCCTTCTACGGGCGCGGGCACCGATGCGACGACCGACGGCGTCGTGGACCCGGCGCCACCGCCAGACGAGCCGCCGCCACCGTCCGTGCCCGAGGACTACTTCTTCGGCCTGTACGTGTATCGCGTAACGCCGGCGGACGGCTTCGAGTTGCTTGGCCGGATGAGCACGGCCCGCGACAGCGGCGACAGCTATGCTTTCGTTCCCGAGTTCACGCGCGGTACGTTCGTCGATCAGACCGTTTACGCCGTGACCAGTTTCGGGGTGTGGGCATCGTCGGTCGACAACGTGGAGTCGCCGATTTCGTACGTGGAATTTCCGCAGGACACCTCCGAGCCGGCTCCCATGCCTGTCGACGCCGACAGTTCCGTCGCTTCACCGCCGGGCTGATCAGCCGGTAGGCTTGCGCCGACGTGAGCAAAGGGCGGGTGGCGCCCGAGGGCGAACTGCCACCCGCCCGTAACGTTGCGTCAGACTTCTACACTGGCGTTTCAGACCGTTCTACTTGCACGCCCCCCGATGGCACCAGTTGGAGCAGCACTCGCTGTCCAGCGTGCACGGCTCGCCTTTCGGCAGGCACGCGCAGGCAGGGTCGGCACCGCAGTCAACAGTGTCAGCGCAATCGGTCAGACCGTCGCAATCGTTGTCCACTCCGTCGGCGCAGGCCGCCTCAGCCGAGGGCGGCGCTCCGCAATCGGCGGCGCAGTTGCAGGAGTCCTCACCCGGATCGCAGATGCCGTCGCCGCAATACGGCGCTGGTCCGCAGTCCACCGCACAGTTGAAGCTGTCCTCCTGACCTTCGCACGCTGAGTCGCCGCAACAATAGGGGTCAGCCGGTGCATCGCTGCACGAGAAAACATCCTGGTTGCAGCGGGAGTCTGCGCAATCAACCGGATTGGTTCCGGCGCCGTCGCCGCAGCAGAACTGGCGTTTGCTGGCGCCGACTTGCTTGCCGTTGCAGTCGTCCGGACAGGAGAGGCAGTCCTCGCCAATCGACGGCTGGCAGATGCCATCACCGCAGAACGCGGCGCCGCCACCGCTGATGCAGTCGCTCGGGCAGGTGTTGCAGTCCTCGCCGGCTTCGCATACGCCATCACCATCGCAGGCGCTCGGATCGCAGGTGTCCGTGCCCTCGTTGCAGACCTCGCCGCTCCCACAGGGGTCGCCGGTCGAGACGCAATCCGCAACTGCGTCGCAGTACTCCGTACCGTTGCAGAACAGGCCGTCGTCCGGACAGTAGGCGTCGTTGGCCACATTGTCGCACGATTGGGTGGCCTCATTGCAGAAGTCATCCGTACAGCCGACCCCGTCGTTGCAGTCCACCGCCGTTCCCGACTGACATCCCAGAGTGGCGTTACAGGTCTCCGTGCCGTCGCAATACAAACCGTTGTCGCAGTATGCGTCGTTCGGGATGTTGTCGCAGGCATCGGTGCCTTCGTTGCAGGTATCGTCAGTGCAGGCTACGCCGTCGTTGCAGTCCACCG
>JBECKQ010000340.1:0-3639 GCA_040235375.1 Phycisphaerae bacterium
GTCCACAAGCTCGCCATCGTGGAAGAGGAGCTTGACGAAAGCCTCTACTGGATGGAGCTGCTCGTTACGGCGGAGCTTGTCAAGGACGACCGACTGGCCCCCCTGCGACGCGAAGCCGACGAGTTGCTCGCGATCATCGTCGCGTCGATCAAGACAGCCAGGAACAAGTCATGAACCGCCCGGCACCCCGCAATCCGCAATCCGCAATCCATCAGCAATCCCACTGTGTGGGTCCAAAATCAGGATGTTCGCAGGCCGACGCGGTGGCGGCGCTGCTTGCCGGCCGGCTCGACGAGGATCGGGCGGCGGAGCTGGCCGAGCATGTCGAGCACTGTGCGTACTGCCAGCGGCTGGCCGCCTCGGGCGCGGCGGAGTCCGAGCTGGAGGACGACGTGCGCTGGGCGGCGGGCGTGGAGGCGGCGCAGCACTTTCCCGACGTGCAGCTCTCGCTGTCGCGGCTCAACGAGCTGCTGCCCGACTACGAGGTGATCGAAGAGATCGGCCGCGGCGGGATGGGCGTGGTGTACCGGGCGCGGCACCGCACGCTGGATCGCGAGGTGGCGCTGAAGATCCTGCCGACCGTGATCGGCCTGGTGCGGCCGGAGACGGTGGCGCGGTTTCGCCGCGAGGCCCGGCTCGTCGCCCGGCTCGACCACACGCACATCGTCGGCGTGTACGACTACGGCGAGGTGGACGGCACGCTGTACTTCGCGATGCAGCTCATCGAGGGCCGATCATTGAGAGAGCTGCTCGCCGAACTGCAAAGCGGCGGCACCATCGAGCTGCCGGCAAGCAGTGGTACGCCGGGGTCGGCGGCCCGCTCGCCGTCGGCGGCGGTCGCGACGGATCGGTCGGGCAGCACGGTGGGGGCGACGCACCGCGCGTACTACCGGCAGGTGGCCCGCTGGATCGCCGATGCCGCCGAGGCCCTGCAATACGCCCACGAGCAGGGGGTGCTGCATCGCGACATCAAGCCGTCGAATCTGCTGGTGCGGGCCGATGGGCGCCTGCTGATCGCCGACTTCGGTCTGGCTCGGGCCACCGGCGTGGAATCGATCACCATCACGCGGGGCATTCTCGGCACGGCACGCTATGTCAGCCCCGAGCAGCTTGATGAACAGGCCGACGCGGTGGATCCGCGGGCCGACGTGTACGCGCTGGGGGCAACGCTGTACGAGCTGCTGGCGCTGCGGCCGATGTTTGCCGGCGCCGACGATCGCGAGGTCATTCACCACGTGCTCAACAGCGTGCCGCCGTCGCCGCGCAAGTTCAGCCGGCACGTGCCGCAGGAGCTGGCCACCATCTGTCTGAAGGCGGTGGAGAAGGAGCGGACGAGCCGCTATGCGTCAGCCGGCGAGATGGCCGACGACCTGCGCCGCTGGCTGCTGGATCTGCCGATCTGTGCCCGGCGGCCGTCGCTGGCGGCGCGGGCCGGGAAGTTCATCCGCCGCCGCAGGCTGCCGGTGACGCTGGTCACCGCGTTGGTGTTGCTCCTGGCCGTGACGGGCGGGCTGTACTCGGCATACGAGCGCTCGCAGCACCGCGCTTTGGAGGCGCAGACGGCGGCGGAGTCGCGCGGCCTGGAGCTGATCGTCGATGACGCGCACATGTTGCTCTACGACGGCCGCTTCGGCGCTGCGCTGGAGAAGGTCAAGGCGGGGTTGGCCCAAGCACCGGATCATCTGGAGCTGCAGCGCCTGCACGCGAAGATTCTCCGGCACATGGGCCATTGGGACGAGGCGATCGCACTGCTCGAGGATGTGGTCGCTCGGCATCCGGATTACTGGGACGCGCAGTATGCACTAGCCATCTGCTACCACGACAAAGGCGACGCGCACAAGACCGCCTGTTATTGCGAGAAGGCCCGCAAGGCCCGCCCCGACAGCGCTTTCGCATATTACCTTACGGCACTGGAGGAGCCGGACGCGCACAAGGCGATCACGCTGCTGGACAAGGCCCTGGCGTTGGAGCCGGTCTACACGGAGTTCCTGATGGAGCGGGCCGAGCGGTATCGTCAGCTCGGAGACCTCGAGGCGATGCTGACGGATGGGGAGCGGGCCGCCACCATTCGCAACAAGTGGTCGCTCACGCACGATGTCCGCGGCCGGGCGTTGCTTTACATGGGCCGTTTCGAAGAGGCCGAGTCGGCCTTTGGCCGGGCGATCCAACTGGACCCGACGCTGTTTCCGAGCTACTGGATCAATCGCGCCCTCGCCAAGAACGGCATGGGACGCTTCAGCGAGGCCATTGCCGACGCCAACGAGGCGATCCGGCTCCAGCCGGAGTCGGGCCAGGGATTCCGGGCGAGAGCGAGGGCACGTGCAGGTCTGGGTGACGTGGAAGAAGCGCTCGCGGACTATGCCCAGGCCATCCAGTTGAGTCCCACCGACGTGGAGGTGTATCTCGATCGCTGCTTGGCCTATGACGCCGTTGCTCAGTGGGAGGACATTGTCAACGACAGCAGCGTTGTCATCCAGCTCCGCCCGGAGGATCCCCGCGGCTATAAAAACCGTGCCGTCGCGTATTCGCGCCTCGGCAAGCTCGATCGGGCGATTGCCGATTTCTCGCAATACCTGCGACTCAAGCCGGACGATCCGGTGATCTGGCGATCGCGCGGCTTGCTATACGGCCGGTTGCAGCGGTATCCCGAGGCCATCGATGATCTCGCCCGCGCCATTGAGCTCGACCAGATCGACGCCCACAAGGCAAGAGACCTCCGCACCCGTGCCGACTACTGCTTCCACGTGCGTCGTTACACGGACACCATCGATGACCTGTCGCAGGCGATCGACCTCGAGCCGACGTTTGCCGGCGCATGGCTGCACCGCGGCATGACGTACGAGGTTTCCGGAGAGGTGGAGGCGGCGCTGGCCGACTACCAGCAGGCCGCGACTCGCACCGGCCCGACCAGCGCATACGCTCGGCTGTTCAAGTACCTTCTGCTGTGCACCGCGGGACGCTGCGACGCGGCCGAGGCCTTGATGGCCGCTCCGGTCGCTGCCGTTGATGCCGACGCGTGGACCGACCACATCTTCGCCATGCTCCGCGGCAAACTGACGGGGCACGAGTTGCTCGCGTCTGCGGCCACCGACGACGAGCGGGCTGAGGCGTATTACTACATCGGCCGCAAGGCGCTGCTCGACGGCCGGCTCGACGACGCCCGGCAGGCATTCACCTCCTGCGTCGAGCTTGACCGCGACCAGGTCACGGAGACCGACTTCGCCCGGGCGCTGCTGTCGCAGCTTGGCGATTCTGGCGATGTCGAAGTGACCCGCACGTCTCCTTGATCCCACCAGCTTGGGGCCCTTCGAGTCTCAGCTCACAGCGCAAACGACGGATGGACGACCGGAGCCTCGTCGATGACGAGATCGGCTCGGTGCACAAGTGCTCGTACGCGCACCGGCGAGTCGACTGCGCTTCGCGGAACCCGACAGAGCACCATTTGACATGGGACACCCCTGATAGAAGTGGATGCGCATCAACAGGGCCCTCGAGCTCTACATGTCGTAGAGCGGATGGATCGTCAGGCCGGTGGTGAGCTTGGGATAGAAATAGGTGCTCTTTTGCGGCATCAGCTCGCCGGCCTCGCTCACCGCTCGCAACTGTGCCAGCGGCGTTGGCCGCGGGAGCACTGCCACA
>JBECKQ010000349.1:0-3835 GCA_040235375.1 Phycisphaerae bacterium
GGACTGGCGACGGACGGCACGAACTTCTATCTTGCCGACTGGCGCGCGGCCAAGCTGTACAAGGTCGATGCCTCCGACGGCCACGTGCTCGCGACGTGGGATGCGCCGACGCTGCGGCCGCACGGCCTTACCTTCTCGAACGATCACCTGTTCATCTCGGACGACCACACCGGCATGATCTACGAACTCGATCCGGCCACGGGCGTCGTGGAGCGGTCGTTCAGTGCGCCGGGATCGAGAGCGGTCGGACTGGCCTTTGCCGGCGACGCCCTGTTCGTGCTCGAGGCCGGCAGCAGGAAAATCTACAAGGTCATGCCCGACGACGGCACGATCCTCGGCTACTTTGACGCGCCGGACCGCGCGTGCGAATGTCTCGGCTATGATGGCACGCACCTGTGGGTCTCGAACCGGATCGACGACGAAATCTACATGGTCGATCCCGAGTCAGGGATGGTGCTCGGCGTTCTCGAATCGCCCGGCCCGTATCCGGCCGGCCTTGCCTGGAAGGACGGCTACCTGTGGAACGTCGATTTCCAGAACGACACCGTTTCGCAGATCGTGATCGATGACGGCACGCACTATCGGCTCTCCGATCCGCGCGAAGCGCGCATCGAGTACGTCTGGGCGTTGTCGAACTACGGGCCGGGCAAGGTTGACGACCTGACCGTCCGGTTCGCCCTGCCGCAGGACTTGCCGAACCAGAAGCTGCTCTCCGACATCGCCTACTCGGTGCCGCCGACCCGGCAGGCAACCGATCAGTGGCGCCAGCCGTGCGCCATCGTCGAGGCCGGCGCGATCGCCGCCGGCGAGAAGAAGACGCTCGGCTTCAGCGTCGACGCCCGCGTGTCCGCCATCCACTACCTGATCATGCCGGAGAAGACGGGCACGCTCGACGACATCCCCGCCGACATCCGCAAGAAGTACACCGCCGATGGATCGCGCTATCGCATCAACACCCCGTACATTCAGGAGACCGTCAAGAAGATCGTCGGGGACGAGAAGAATCCCTACTGGATCGCCCGGAAGATCTACAACTACCTGATCGACCATCTCGAATACGAGATGGTCGGCGGCTGGGACGTACCCGAGGTCGTGCTGAATCGGGGAAGCGGGTCGTGCTCGGAATACACGTTCTCGTTCATCGCCCTCTGCCGGGCGGCCGGCCTGCCGGCGCGCTACCAGGGCAGCGTCGTCGTCCGCGGCGATGATGCCAGCATCGACGAAGCATTCCATCGTTGGGCCCAGGTCTACCTGCCGAATTACGGCTGGGTCCCGGTGGACGCAAACCGCGGCGATTCGCCCTCTCAAGTGGCGCGCTGCAAGGGCTTCGGCGAACTCGCCGACCGTTTCCTGATCACCACGCAGGACGGCGGAGATTCCGAATACCTGGGCTGGGGCTACAATTCCAACGCCACCTACAAGATGACGGGCTACTGTAACCTCAGCGAGAGCAACTTCGGATTCTGGGAGCCGCTGAAAGGTGACACCAGGGACAAGCGCGTAGCCCAAGACGCCGCGGGTACCTGTCAGTAGGGCGGTGACCCCGATCAAGCGCGGGAGCGAGATCAGCAATGCGCGATGCCGGTAGTGACAGTGCGGGCAGCGGATCGCCGACGCGCGGCATGACGCCCGACGAGGCCTACGCCGCGCTCGGCCTTGCGCCGGCAGCGCCGCCGAAGCAAATCCGCGCCGCATATCGTCGCCTGGCCTTCGAGTATCACCCGGATCGCAATTCGAACGACGCGGAGAGCCTGAGACGATTCACGCGCATCGCCGCGGCGTACGCGACGTTGAACCGCAAGCTCGACCTCGATGAGATCCATGACGAGGTCGGCCTCTGCTCGCGCTGCGGCCAGTACGCGGCGCTGTTGGCCGGCATCGACCGAAATCTCTATTGCTATCGGTGTCTTACCTCGATCTTCCGCCCGCCCAGGCTGCCGGCTCCGCCGATCATCGTGGCGACGTGCGGGGTGACAATCGTCATGCTCCTGATCGGCAGCGTGATGCTGGGGTTGTTCTGGATGACACGGGGCGTGGCGTACGCGGCGGCAGCGTTCGCCTGCGGCGCGGCGGCACTGGTGTCCCTGGCGGTGACCGCCGTCACCATCGGCTACACGATTCGCAGGCGGCGGTGAAGCGCCGCGACGGGCGTGGTCAATCGCGCCGGGCGCCGTTATACTCGCCCCACCCATGAGCGATCTTTCAGACACAGTTGCCGCGCAAGCCGCACAAGAGCAGGAGGAACGCGCTCGGGGAAGCGTCAGCGCGTGGGACCGACTCTCGTTCGCCTGCATGCGCGGCGTCCTCAGCGCTCACACCGCGGTCTGGGGGATTCGCGGACTGTACCGGACAAGTCGCGCGTTCGGCGCCCTCGAATACCTCGTCAATTACAAGCGGAGGCGGCGCGTCCGCGACATGCTCGAGCAGGTCTACGGCCGGCGACTGACCGGCAGCGAGCGCCGGCAAATGGTCAGCCGGCACTTCATGCGCCAGCGCGCCGACAAAGTGTACTACCTGGTCTTCGATCGCCTCCCCTCGGAGAAGACCGACTCCCGCTTTTCCATCACCAACCAGCATCTGCTTGACGAGGCGCTCGCCCGGGGCAAGGGCGTCTATGTCCTGCTGTCGCACCACGGCGCCCACCATGTCATCGGCATGCACATGCCGGGCCTCGGCTACCGTATCGCCGCCATCCGCGACCCGAACGAAGGCGCGATCCGCCGCTACGTGCAGGAGATGTGGGAGCGCCGCCAGCCGGACGCCCCTCGGCCGGTGGTGCTCTACTCCGGCGACTTCATCCGGCCGATCTACCGCCTCCTGCGGGACAACTACGCGCTGGGCAGTGCCTTGGACATGACCCGGATTCGCGACGATCGGCTGAAGACGGCCCCCGTGCAAATCTTCGGGGAAACCCGGCCGTTCCTGACCGGCACGCTGCAAATCGCCATCCGCTGCCACGCGGCGGTGCTCCAGGCGTTCGTTATCTCCGAACCGAACTTCCACTACCGGCTCGAATTCCTTGGCCCCATGACCGATCCGGAAACCTGCCAGGAAACACCGGAGCAGTTGCAGGCGATCCTCCAGCAATACGCGGACAACATCGCCGAGTACGCGCGGCGCTATCCCGATCACGTCACGCGAGTATGAGAATTCCTCTGCCTCGGCGATGCGGCCAGACGGTACCGGTTGATTCGAGCGCCGCTTCCGGTAGCCTCTCGGCATGTCATCCAGGGCCGAGTTTGTCATCACCGGTGGCCGCGTCATCGATCCCGCCGAAGGGCGCGACGGCCGCGCCGCCGTGTACGTTCGCGACGGCGCCATTGTGGCCGTCGGCGAAATCGTGATCGCTCCAGCGAACATCCCTTGCGTCGACGCCGCCGGCCTGATCGTTTGCCCGGGCCTGATCGACATCCACGTTCACTTGCGCGAGCCGGGCGAAGCGCACAAGGAGACGATCGCGGCCGGTACGCGCGGCGCGGCGGCCGGCGGTTTCACGGCCGTCTGCTGCATGCCCAACACGATTCCACCGATCGACAACGTCGAGACGCTTGGCTGGGTGCAGCGTCGGGCGAAGGAGCTGGGCGCCTCCCGGGTCTATCCCGTTGCCGCGGTGACGCGCGGCCGCAGCGGCACTGAACTCGTCGACTTCGACGCCCTTGTCCAGGCCGGCGCCGTGGCATTCAGCGACGACGGCGAAGGGATCGAAGACGACATGCTGATGAGCGAAGCCCTCGACAACGCTCGCCGCCTCCGCACGATCATCAGCAGCCACTCGGAATTCAAGGACATCTCGCAGGGCGGCGTCATGCACCTCGGGAGCGTGAGCGAGCGACTC
>JBECKQ010000417.1:0-11668 GCA_040235375.1 Phycisphaerae bacterium
GCATCCTGTCGCTGGTCCCGCTGTCGGGATACGGCGACATGTTCTGCCAGAGCCCGTCGCGCGAGATGATCCTCGCGCTTTCGGGCGGCCTGTTCCTGGCCGCGTTCGTCATCTTCTGGCCCAGACCCACGAGCGGTACGAATTGACGTTTCCATAGAATGCGCGATATCACCCGGCGAAGGCTTGTGCTTCCTCCCGCGTTGGTGTGCGCGCAGTGCTTATCCACGCCATCAGCAGAAACCACACCGACCAGCGTGGGCAGCCTATCACACGGAGCCGACCGCCTTCCAAGGCGTAGGCGCGGCCGTCGAGGTCCACGATCAGTGACGAGTCGCCCGGCGTGATCAAACCGACGTTTGGCCGGCGCCGCCACAGCCTGTGCTCCTGATAGATCAGCGCGGCGGGCGCAGCCCACCACTTTCGTTGAAATGACATGCCGACCGCGAGGCCCACGAGCCAAGCCAGGGCCAACGCTGACGCGATAATCGTGCGCGCCGCCAGCCCGCCAACGCCGATCGTCAGGGCCGCGACAGCGAAACAGGTGGCGACAACTAGTGGCACTAACGTCCACCGGTAGAGACCCGACAGGCGACCAATAATCCTGAGGTACCACGGTGGCGCCGTGGCGCTGGCATCGAACTCGATCTCCAACCCTTGCGCCTGCAAGTTGCGACAGATCAGGGATGACTGGCGGTCCCAGTCGCCGCCGAGGAGCACCGGTTCGAATCCGATGTCGCTGGACATGGGGCTGAATCTCATCCAGTCACAGCCGGAGTTGAGTGCGACCAAGTGCCCCGGACCGATACGCCTGAGGACCGCTGCAACAACCGCCGACCGGACACCCCGGGCCCGCAGCGCATGCTCGACGACGCGCCACGGGAAGCGCCTCGCGGCTTCGTCGAGTGGTGCGAGGCGGTCCAGTCGTCGGAATCGTGGTCCGCGTCGCCGCCGGGCGAGCCGAGCGCGCACGCGAAGCACGATCAAGCCACCGGCGAGGGCCGCAGCAACACAGATCAGCAGCAGCACGGCCGCGCTCAGCCACAGGGTCACCCAACTCGGTACGCGATACCGAACCAGCCGACCGAACAGGGCAATGACCGGCGCGATCAACATGGCGGTTGCCAGTATGGCGGAGAACAGGGCGCCGGCGGCAAGAACGAGCAGCGAACCGAACGAGGGGTCGGGGTACGGCAGGCGGATTACGTGGCTGCTGCGGAGTTGTGTTCGCTGGATCATCATTCGTACACCAGTTGCGGCGGGCAGTATCAGGTCGGAATGGCCGGCGGGCAACGCGCGGCGGGTGTTTGGGCCTTCGGCATCTTCTGGCCCAGACCCACCCGCGGAAGGAACTGGCATCTCGCCCATGCACCTTCATTCGGCCCACACACCGGATCTCAGGGGGAGACAGGGTGGCAGTGCAAACTGCGTCAACGGCTCGGCTCACGGGGGTGTGGCGCGCGGTGAGCGTTACGGGGACGTCTGGGGCGTGGGACGCGTGTGTGCGTTGGCGGCGCGGGCTACGTATCTGTCTCGCCGGCGCGGGTTTGGGAGCTTACGTCTTCGTTGAGGCTGGCGAGTTCGCCGCGTTTGAACTGGTGGTAGCCCTGCGCGGCGATCATGGCGCCGTTGTCGACGCAGTACTTCATCGGCGCGGCGTGGAAGGCGAGGTCCCGCCGGCGACATTCCTCCTCCAAGGCGGCGCGGAGTCGGCGGTTTGCCGCAACGCCCCCGCCGAGCACCACCGTGCCGACGCCCGTGCGCGCGACAGCCCGCATCGTCTTGGTCACCAGCACGTCGACGACCGCCTCCTGAAACGACGCCGCGATGTCGGCGATCTGCTTCGGCGACAGCTTCTCCAGCCCGCCGGTCGTCTTGCCCTGGCCGTGGATCGCGTAGAGCACGGCCGTCTTCACGCCGGAGAACGAAAAGTCGAGCGATTCGGGATCGAGCAGCGTGCGGGGAAAGTCGATCGCCCGCGGGTCGCCGTCCGCGGAAGCCTGATCGATCGCCGGCCCGCCGGGGTACGGCATGCCCAGCATGGTCGCAACCTTGTCGAAGGCCTCGCCCGCGGCGTCGTCGGTCGTCGTCCCGAGACGCACGATCGAATCGAAGCTGTCGATGCGATACAACGACGTGTGCCCGCCGGAGACAATGAGGGCGACGGCCGGCCACGGCGGCTCGGCCAGCCCGATGGCCGGACTGGTCGCATGAGCGATGACGTGATCGACGGTGACCAGCGGCTTGCCCCAGGCCCACGACAGCGTCTTGGCTGCGGTCAGGCCGATGAGCAACGAGCCGACCAAACCGGGTCGGCTGGTCACGGCGATGGCGTCAATATCGGCCGGCCGAAGGTGGGAGAGCTCCATTGCCTCGGTGATGACCGCGTCGATGCACTCGACGTGCGCCCGCGAGGCGATCTCGGGCACGACGCCGCCGTATTTGGCATGCAGGTCCACCTGGGAGGCGACCACGTTGCTGAGAACGCGATGGCCGTCGAGAACGACCGCGGCGGACGTTTCATCGCAGGAGGTTTCGATTCCGAGAACAGCGGTCATGACGGCTGACATCGTGACTTCGGGCATACCGAGGACGGGGGCATTGTATGGGGCGGACGGACCGGGGGCGAACGGGCGTGCACTTCCCCCGGGGACTGCGCGGGGGCGCGATGGTCACTTGCCGTTCGTCCCGGCGTTGCCTGCGGTCAGTCGCTGGCGGCCGGGGCGGCCGGAGCGCTGCCGCGGAGGAACGTCGAAACCACGTCGATGAACTTGTCGTTCTGCTCGACGAAAGGATAGTGAGCGCAGTTGTCGAGCACCTCAAAACGCGCCGTGCCGATCTTCCTGGCGATCCCCTCCTGCACCGACGGCGGGGTGATGATGTCCATCTTCCCGGCGACGATCAGCGTCGGCACACTGCTCAGGCCGCTCAGCTTGTCGCGAATGTCGAACGTGCCGAAGCACTCGCGGGCCATCGAGTAGAGCACGAGCGAGCTCACATCCGCCCGGCGACTCCAATCGCGACGGAAACTCGGCGTGGGCCTTCCGAAGAAGCTGTAAGGCGCGGTCACCTGCACGAGGGCTCGAAGCTCGGCATCGTTATACAGGCGCCCCTGCTCGTCGCGCACCTTCTCTTCCATCGCGTCGACAAACTCGCGATCCTTGCCTACGTACGTCTGTTGCGGCAGACCCGCGAACTGCCGGAAATCCTCGCCGCTCGCCCACACGGAGACGAGCACCAGCTTGTCGACGTGCTCGGGATGCTCGAGCGCGTACATCATGGCTACGGCGCCGCCGGTCGAATGAGCAACGATGGAGATGCGATCGTGGCCGAAATGCTGGCGCAGACCATCCAACTCGCCCACGAGCCCTTCGAGCGTGTACAACTTCGACATCTGCGGCTTGGCCGACCTGCCGCAGCCGCGCTGGTCGTAGTAGATAAGCGTATGGTCCTTTGCGAGCGGGTCGAGGAACGGCCGCAGTTGCGTGTGCGTTTCGCCCGGGCCGCCGTGAACGACGTAGACCGGCGGGCCGTCGCCCATCTTCTTGACGTTGAGCTCGATGCCGGCGACTTTCACCTTCTCGCCCGGAAAGAGCAGGTCCTTGTCGGAGATGTCGGATGCCGGGATGTCGGGCAGGGTGTCGAGGCCGGAGCCGAGCAGCTTGAGGTCCACCATGATCCCCGGCGCTTCCTTCGGAACCAATCCACGGGCCAGCGCTTCTTTCAGCGCCGCGGCGTAATCCCAGTTGTCAACGAGAACGCGATAGGCGAAGTTCACGATTCCGGCCCGCGTATGCCCCGTCTTGCAATGGACCAGCACGGCACCGTCGCTCTTTTCCGCCGCCAGTTCCTTGACCAGCCGCCGGACGGCGTCGAGATCGACGCGTTGCTGCTCGCGGGGGTCCGTGGGGTTCTTGATGATCGAGACCTGCTGGAATTCCAGGCCCAGCGACCCGGCTTCCTGCTTCTCGGCATCGGTCACCTGCGCCGGATCGAGGAGACAGACGACCCGCTTGATGGCGTGCTCGGCCGCCAGCTTCCGGAGATCGTCCGCCGACGGCTCACCCGTCCGGAACAAATCATCGCCGAATTGGTGGAAATTCAGGCGCTCCTCGAATGTCGGCTCTTTTGGCGCGTCCGGAGCCGGGGACGCCGGCGCATCGGACTGCGCGACAGCCATGGAGGCGACAACTAAACACACGATGGTCCCAACGAAGACACTTGCAGCGAGTTTCATCAACGATCTCCGGTTGGCGGCAGATGCTCGAACCACGAGCGGCGAGTCCCCCGAAAGCCACCCGCTAACTATACGGCCGGTGGTGAGGGCTTCAACCGGCCGGCCCTCTCGGCTTTCCGTGACGGGTGGGCCCGGATCGGCGGGGATTACAGCGGCAGCGGGGCCTCGATGCGGCCTCATTCAACTTGCCCGTGGATATGGCCGTACTTAGAATTGATAGACTGCAGGCGGGATTAAGGGCCTGCATCTCCTCTCAACCGCGAGGTGAAACCATGCGCGGCTCGAAGGGCGTCCCCTATCGATCGAAGCACGTGGTGGCCATGCTGCTGACGGCGACGCTGGCACTGGCAGCAGGGCTCGCCGCGACCGGTGCGCGCGGTGATACCGATCAGCCGCCGCGCGATACAACCCCAACGGACCCTCCGCAGACTCTCGATGTGCCCGAACCGCACGTTGATTCCGGCGTTGCCTCCTCCCCAGACCGTGTCCGGCAGGAGTGGGAGTACATGCGCGGCAAGGCTCGGGGCGGCGGCGTGCTGAGGGATTGGCCGCCCGAAGCCGTGGCGGTCGAGCCGAACGCGTCCCAGACGCAGCCGGCAGCAGACGAGCCGCCGGTGGATGAGCCGGCGGAGGTGTTCAAGTCCGGCGCCATCGTCACCATCGACACGGATATCTCGGATGTCACGAGGGACAGCATCGAGCGGCGCGTGCAGGCGGCAATCGACCGCGGCGCCAAAATCATCGTCTTCGAGCTCGACACGCCGGGCGGGATGGTCACGAGCGCGCTGGACATCTGCGACTACATCAAGAACCTCAAGGGCGTCAAGACGGTCGCCTGGATCCACCCGCAGGCGTACTCCGCCGGATCGATGATCGCCACGGCCTGCAACGAGATCGTGATGGCCCCGCGTTCAACGATCGGCGACTGCGGCGTGATACTCGGCGGCCCGACGGGGCCGTCGGAAGTGCCGGAGGAGCTGCGGGCGAAGGCCGAAGCCCCCGTTCTCGAGCAGTTCCGCGACTCGGCCGCGCGCAACGGTTACGACACGCTGCTCTGCGAGGCCATGGTGGTCAAGGAGCACGTGGTCTACTGGATCGAGAACAAGGTCACCGGCGAGCGCCGCTTCGTGGACGACAAGGACTACGCCCGGCTCGTCGGCACGGACGACCAGGCGGGACCGTTCAAGCCCATCGAGGACACCGGTAAGGACAAGACCACCGAGTATGAATGGAAACCGGTGGAGTCGTATCCCAATCCGGTTACCGGGGATCAGACGAAAATCCGCCAGCCGGTTGTCGGCGACAACGAGCTGCTCACGATGTCGCAGAGCCAGGCGATGGCCTTCGGATTCTGTAAGGCGATCGTGGCCGACAGCGCCGAGCTGGCCGGCCACTACAACATGACCGGCCAGTGGCAGCGGCTGCACTTCAACTGGTCTGAACGATTCACCGGCTGGCTGACTTCGATGCCCGTGCGGATGTTCCTGCTGGTCATCATCCTGCTGGGAGCATACGTCGAGTTCCACACGCCGGGCGTCGGCGTACCGGGGCTTGTGGCCTTGATCTGCCTGGCGATCTTCGTGGGCGCTCCGTACCTGACCGGGCTGGCAAACGTGTGGGAGATCGTGCTGATCCTGCTGGGCTTCGTGCTGCTCGCAATCGAAGTCTTCGTGATACCGGGGTTCGGGATCACGGGAATCGGGGGCATCGTGCTGATCATCGTGGGGCTGCTCGCGACGTTCATACCGGAGGAGCCGGGGCGCGAGCTGCCCATCTACTGGCCGCACCTGGATCAGGGCGTGCACGGCCTGAAGATCGGGTTGATCACGATCGGGACGGCCATCGTCGGTTCGATCGCCGGCATGGCGGTCATCAGCCGGTTCCTGCCGCGGATTTCGTGGCTGCGTGGCGTTTTTCCGGAGAACCCCCTTATTGATGCCGTCGCGGTCGAAGACCCGTATCGCGGGCATGCCCAGGTGGGCGACCGCGGCGTGGCGACGTCCCCTTTGCGGCCGGCGGGCAAGGCCCGTTTCAACAACGTCTACGTGGACGTGGTCACGGAGGGCGACCTGGTGGACCAGGGGGCGGAAGTGGAGGTCATCGAGCGACGGGGTAACCGCGTCGTCGTTCGCCAAGTGACGTAGGTATTTCGACAGGCAGTCGTCGGATAAGTAATGGACCAGCTCAGCATCATCATTCTGCTGTACGTGATCGGGCTCCTGCTGCTCGTGCTCGAGGTGTTCATTCCGTCGCATGGGTTGCTGACCGTCGGGGCGCTGGTGTGCCTGGGCTTCGCCGTGGCGGGTACGTTCGCGCGAGACACGACGGCGGGCATCATCGGGGTGGCCGCGTGTGCGATCACGATCCCGACCGTGTTCTTCCTGGGCATCAAGTACATTCGATATCTGCCGATGGGGCATCGGCTCGCGCCGCCCAATCCGGCGGCCGGGCAGACCGGCCCGGCGTTCGATCCGACGGACTACCAGGCATACATGGGCAAAGTGGGGCGCGCAGTGACGGCGTTGCGTCCCGCGGGTATTTGTGAGTTTGCCGGCCGGCGCGTACAATGCGTGGCCGAGGCAGGGATCATCGACCCGGGCACCCACGTCGTTGGGGTCGAGATGCACTTGAACAATCTCGTCGTTCGTCCGGTCGAACCCCTTGAAACCTAGCCAAGCGCGACAGTGCAGAAAGGAACCGTCATGATGGTCGGTTTCACGTCAGCCTCGGCGATCGCCGAGATTTCCACGTGGATTTGGGTCGTGGGCGTCGCCCTCGTTCTGGGCGGGCTCGTTCTCTTCGTGCTGGTGATGAACATCTTCCGCCTGTGGATCCAGGCGCAGCTCACCCGGGCCGACGTCGGCCTTTTCGAGCTGATCACCATGCCGTTTCGAAAGGTCGACCCGGCCACGATCGTCAACAACAAGATCATGCTGGTGAAAGCCGGCCTGACACGCATCCAGACGAACGATCTGGAGAGCCACTACCTCGCCGGCGGGCGCCTGCCCAACGTGTGCCGGGCCATGATCGCGGCCAACCGGGCGAACATCGATCTGGACTGGAAAACGTGCACCGCCATCGACCTTGCCGGCCGTGACATCCTCGACGCCGTGCATACCAGCGTGTTGCCGAAGGTGATCGACTGCCCGAATCCCGAAGCGGGCAAGGCGACGATCGACGCGGTGGCCGCCGACGGCATTCAGCTCAAGGCCCGGGCCCGCGTGACCGTGCGGACGAACATCCGCCAGCTCGTCGGCGGCGCCACGCAGGAGACGATTATCGCCCGCGTCGGCGAGGGCATCGTCAGCGCCATCGGCTCGTCCCACACGCACAAGGAAGTGCTCGCCAATCCCGACCGCATCAGCAAGGCGGTGCTGGCCCGGGCGTTGGACGCCGGCACGGCCTACGAAATCCTGTCCATCGACATCGCCGACGTGGACGTGGGCGTCAACATCGGATCGCGGCTGCAGGCCGACCAGGCCGAAGCGGACACCAAGCGGTTCAAGGCCGAAGCCGAGAAGCGCCGCGCCATGGCCGTGGCCCTCGAGCAGGAGAACCGCGCCAAGGTCGAGGAGAACCGCGCCCTCGTGACGCTGGCCGAGGCGGAGGTGCCGAAGGCGATGGCGGAGGCGTTCCGCAGCGGCAACCTCGGCATCATGGACTACTACCGCATGAAGAACATCGAGGCCGACACCGGGATGCGCCGGTCGATCGGCGGCGACGGTGGCCCGAAACCCGGCGGCGAACCGCATGCGTAGCGCGTAGACGATTCACCGAAAGGCGACTTCTTGCCACACATTCCGAACATCCTGGCCGCCGGCCCGGGCATGGAAATCAGCGACCTGCTGTACCTGCTGATCCTCCTGATTCTCCCGGCGTTGAACGCCGTGACCGAATGGTGGCGAAAGCACGCGGAGAAGAAGCGGCAGGCCGCGGCCGGGGAGCCCACCAAGGACGGCGATAAGGAGTACGAGGTCGTCGTAAAGGGCGACGAGGTCGTGGTCGTTCCGGCGGGTAAGGCTCAGAGAAAGCGTCGCCATACCGAGCCGCAACCGGTTCGGACGCCGCAGCCCATGCGGCCGGCAGCGCCGACCGTGCGTCCGATCAGCACGTCGCCTCCACCGGTCGTTCCGTCACCCCCGACGCGACCGATGGCGCCGACCATGAGGCCCGCCCAGCAGGCCCGCCCGATTGCGCGGCCGCAACCGCCGAGGCCCCAGCCGCCGAGGCCGCGGCATGGCAGACGACAGACGGAGCAACGGTACGCGGCGGACTATACCGTTGAGTACGTTGCCGACTACACCGCGGACTACCGCGCGAAGTACGAAGCGGACTACGACGCCGAGGCGAAGAAGCAACTCGCAGACCGGATTGCTGCGGCCGCCGAAGCGGCGGCGCGGCGGCCCGCCCGTTGCCGGGCAGTCGTACTCGGGGGCAGCATCGACAAAGCGGCTCTTCGCCGCGCGATCGTCCTGAACGAGATTCTCTCGCCGCCGGTCGCACTCCGCGGCTCATCCATGGCGCCGTTCGACCTCTGATTGCCGCTCTATTCCAATTGGGCCTCAACTGCCAGCACCATCAAATGCGATCGGGGCGCCCGACGAGAGGCCACGCGTAGCGGCCGAGCACCAGCGAGAACACGTCGCCGCCCTGGGCGCGTGCCACGCGCGCCACGAGCAGCACTATCGCCAGGCCCATCCCGATGAGAAACCCGCCGATATGCGCCCAGTGCGCCGTGTTGTCCTCGATGCCCAGCGAGACGAAGAGCACGTCGAGCGCAACGTACAGCCCCACCACCAGGAACCCGCGAATGGCGAACAGCCGAAGGTACACGGGAAACAGCCATGACAGCCGCAGCCAGAACGCGATGTGCACCTTGTGCACCGGGAAAAGGATGAGGTACATGCCGGCCAGCCCCATCACCGCTCCCGACGCTCCCAACATCGGATGCAGCACTGCACCCGCCATCGAAGCCATGTGCGCCAGGGCCGCGCCGACGGCCAGCAGAGGATACACGAGAACCGTCGCGATGTTGCCGATCGCCGCGTTGACCCGTGTTCCGAGCACGAGCAGGAACAGCAGGTTGGCCATCAGATGAATGACGCCGCCATGCAGGAATGCGTGCGTGATGAGCTGCGACGGCCGGTAACTTCCCAGGCAGCGCTGCTCCGGCGGCATGGCCGTATGGGCGGCGAGCACGGCCTCATCCGTATCCGTCGGAAGTCCGCGCTCGGCCCGGTCGTTGATTGTGCGGTAGAACGCCTTGGTATTGCCAAAAGACGTCGTGTTGTAATACGCCGCGATCGCTTCCGGCTCGGGCTGCATGCTGCCCGACCAGAGCATGAGGTTCTTCGACTCGACCATTTTCGACGAGCCCGTCCAATCGAGCGCCAAAAACCACAGGCTGATCGCGACAGTGACCACGGCGATGAGCTTGACGGCGTGCGGCCGGCGCGAGCCGTACGCCTCCGACGCGATCGGGTACAACCCTGTCCAGATGAGGAAACTCAGCGGGCGAATGACGCCCTCCGCTGCGGCGTAAGTCGCGTCCAGATCGCCTTCGTGGGCGGTGATCAGCGTCCGGCCGGTCACGACGTCGATGCCGCACACAACGCAGATTCGCGCCGACTTTGCCAGCGGCCGACCGCAGCATGGGCAGCGGCTGCCGGCCTCGTCGTCCGGATCGATCGGTTCGGAGATCGGTATGTCGTCTTCCGCTTCATCCGGGGCGACAAGCGGCGCCGCGGAGGCGGCCCGCGGCTCGTCGCGCTGCGACCGTGCAACCGCCGCAGCGAAGCGCGACTCGCCGTAGTCATCCCCGGCGATCCCCACTTCGTTATCGTCCGCGGATACGGTGGGGGCGGCTCGCGTGTCGTCGAGCGAGGAGCCGCGCGCCGCAGGCGCGTCCACGCTGGTCATGTCCGCTGCGTCGCCTGCGAGAATGGCCATGCTATCGTCGCACTCGGCGGGATTGATAGCCGTCATCTCCTGCGAGGTGGGCAGCATGGTGTGCCGGAGCGAGTCTTTGCCCATGAACCGGAGGGTGTAGCTGCCAAGCCCGACGAGATCGCCCTCGAGCAGGTTCGCGCCCTTGACGCGGCGGCCGTTCACCACGATGCCGTTCGTGCTGCCGAGATCCTCGACGCGCCAGCCGTAGTCGGTGCGGCGCAACTGGCAGTGAGATCGCGAGACGCGCCTGCAAAGCAGACGGATGTGAACGTCGTCGCCTTTGCCGACGCGGACCGGCTCGCGGCCGCCGAGGAAAATCTGCTCGCCGACGCGGTTGGGGCCGGCGTGCACGATCAGCATGCCGTCGATGGCTTCGTCGCCGTCGCGGCTGCCGGGAGCGACGACGTGGATCTTCCGCCGGCAGTCCGGACACGAGGCACGACGGCCCACGTGGTCCGCGGAGACCTTCAGCCGCTTGCCGCATTCACATCGGATGCGAACCATTCACTGCACCGGGAAGGATTACGAACATGATCCGCCGTGCGCCATCGCTGAGCACCTGTTACCATGGCACCCGCGGCGACGTACAGCACCCTTCCATAGATGCCCGACCTGACCCCTGACGAGGTGGAGACCATTATACGAGAGGTCGTCGAGGACGCCAACAGAAACCGCCGCCCGCCACACACTGATTCCGAAGGTAGTCTGCTCATCGGGCACGCCGGCGAGGCGCGCTGCCCGTGCTCGCGCGCGGCGGGCTGTCTGGTTCGATTGTCCGGGGGAACGTCGAAGAGCAACGGCACGATTGCATGCGCGCGGCATGGGAGGAACGAAACCCGGGGGGGAAAATCACCCCGTTGACCTGGGTTCGCGGCGATGACAGGATGATGCGCGAACGCCCGGGCGAGTGGCGGAATGGCAGACGCTGGGGACTTAAAATCCCCTCCGGGTTAATCCCGGGTGCGGGTTCGATTCCCGCCTCGCCCATTCGTTACGCGAACGGCTCGATGACGCGGTACCATTACGACGATCTGAACCGGCTGACGCTGCCGGCCAACACCAACGGGGCCGGCGAGGTCATCCGCTGGTACGAATACGAGCTGGGCTCCGCGGGCAATCGCAAGGGCGTCATCGAGAGCGATGGGCAGGATCCCGTGCGGACGGTGGAATACGATTACGATGAGCTCTACCGGCTGACCGGCGAGCGGATCGTCGAGGATCCCGACGATCCGGACAGCTTCCACCGCATCTTCTACGACTACGACAACGTGGGCAACCGCCAGGTATGGAAAACGGGCCGGGTTCGTTTTTCGGGCGGTCTTCCCTGCGCTTTCCGTGCGCGGTTTCCAGGTCTTCTTCAGCCCGCCCTCTCCTCCGGCCGGGAGCACCTGGCCGATGACCCCGTGATCACAGCAGCCGGATGAAAACAGAATGGCCGTCAGGGTCAGGATCAGTTGATGGGCCCGCAGCACCGGCGTGGACAGC
>JBECKQ010000439.1:0-10893 GCA_040235375.1 Phycisphaerae bacterium
CTTGCGGGCACCCCGCGGGGCGTGCCCACGCCTCGGCGCTCACGCCCGGCCGGCTAACGGACTGGCACAATAGGCGCGGGGATCGTCACGCAGGCGAGCGCCCTTCAGACCCGGGCTCGTCAACGACTCCGCGTCAGTTGAAGCACTGATCAATCGAATAAGGAAGCGTCGATGCCCCCCTCGCCATCTGGCTTTCTGATGAGCCACGTAGGTCCGTTTCTGAACCTTTTCGTTTGCGTGGTGATCGTCGGTTTCAACGTCGCATTTGGCGGCCCGCTCCGCAAGGCGTGCGCCGAGCGAGGAAACCAGCAGAGGTGGGCCCTGCTTCCCTGGCTGCTGCAATGGTGGACCTGGGCCTGGGTGTTCTGGCTGCTGATCTACATCGTGCGCCTCGCCGCCAGCTGGAACCGCTGGGATCACGAGACGGTGCTTGGGGCACTGTTCGTGCTGAGCGATTTGAACTCCGTCTGCCTGATCATGATGACCGTGGCACTGAGCCGCGGCGAATCGGTGAGCCTGCACTATTACCGCGCCGTGGCCCTTCTGTTGCTCTTGGCCATCGCCGTGTGGGATCTCCTGCTCTGGCTGTGTGGCTTGGCCCTCACGGAGGGCGACACCCCCGGCCTGTTCCTGCAGGTCTGGTCCGCGGCGCTGTCGGTGACCGCCCCGCTGGTCATGGGCCGGCTGTTCGTTCAGCGCTACGCCACACAAAGCATCTGGTGGATCGGCCTTTTCTATGGCCTGACCCAGGTGTTCGCCTACGGCGCGTTGCTGCTGCCGGACGGCCGCGTGGCCACGGTCACGACAGCGCAGCCGGTCACGTTCATGCCCGACAGCCGCGGGTTCGTCAGAACGGAGGTAACTGAGTCCGGTCGCTATCAACACCAGCTGCTCCGGAGCGATGGACGGCGTGAGATGAACGGCACGATCGCCCGGCAATTGATGGATGCGTTCCACGGAAAGCTGGATCCGATCACAGGGATGCGCATATACCTGCAGCTGTGCTTCGACGAGATCCTGTTCGCCCTTCTGGCCCTGCTGAAGCTCATCTACGGGGCGCAGATGCTGGCCACGTTGCGGATCGCCCCGGCAAACATGGAGCAACTCCTACGCTCGTGCGACCGGCCGACCGGGGCCTCACTGGTGGAGAAATGGAAGGCGTTCTATTGGCCGTTGATCGTGCTGTCGCTTCTCGTGGCGTTCTTTGTCGTCGCCTTGTATGGCATGGGTGTGCTGGTCATGCTGGCAAGCATCGCCGCGCCGCTTTCTGCCGTGCTGACGCTGACCAAGAAGGGGCGGTCACTCGTTTCGCGGTTCGTGCGCGAGCAGGCCGGCAGCATCTTCGTGCCGCTGAGTGGCCAAGGGCGGAGAGAGTAAGCCATGACCGACCGGCTTGCAGACACGGCAGCCAGCAATCCCGGTTGACCAGTTCCGCGCAGGGCTACCTCCAGCATGATGGTATGCAATGCGGGCGGTTGCTACCCGCAGAGCTTGTCGCAGAGGCAGACGAAGCAGCAGAGGCCGCCGCAGAGCATCGGCCAGCACTCCTTGTCGTCCACGGCCACCGCGCCGTCTCCGCAGGGGATGCAGCAGGTCGCATTCAACGTGACGGTTGGCGCCTGGAGGCCGACGAGTCCGCGCAAGCGGTGCTCGACGGCCTGCCAGCGGTTCTGCCGCGCTGAGGACGCACCGCCGAGGGCGCTGATCGCCCGGCGAAGCTGAGCGGCGATGTATGCCCGGGCCTCATCACGACGGACCGCGAGCTGCACGTCGGTTGCGGCGATCGCGCAGCACAGGGGGTTGTACCGCACGCCCCGATCGCCTTCGACGTCGCGGTAGGCGTCGATCACATAGACGCAGCGCCCCAACGCGTCGCCGATCGTCGCGACCGTCTCGACCGCCGTGGCCGGCTCCGTGCCCGGTGAGACCGACGCCGACGACAGGTGGCTGGCCACGACGGCATAGGCTCGGCCCGTGGGGCCGGCCGCCACGTCGAGCTCGCCAGTGCCCCACCTTTCGATCTCGGCTTGGTCGGCAAGCGCAGCGTCGAGCCGGCCCACCGGGAAGGCCAACTGCTGCAGGTCCCGGCGGGCCGCCGCGAACGTCCGCGCGTAGAACGACTGCAAGGCCCGGCTGCGCCACGAGGGCTCGTCCTGAAGGTCGTCGCCCACCTTAACCGCTACAGCGTAGCAGGACAGGGCAGCGGCCAGCCGCGTACGCCGCGCCGGCCGACGGTCGGGCGCTCGCACGGACCGCGTCCCACCCTTCACACAGTTCGACCGCGGGAACAGGGTCGGCGAGTCGGCGGCCGGCCCGAGCAGCCACCCCAACGTAGTGATGTCGTGCACCAGCAGCGGGCGGGCCTTGAGCCCATACTTGAGGGCGAGCACGCCGCAGAGATCGCAGTACTCGGACATGTAGGACGCCGGAAGACGGCGGGTCGTGGCGTGATGCGCCGGTCGGAGCAGCCCGAACATGGGAACCCTCCTGAGCGGTTATGTGGCCGGTCCGGGCGATTTGCCGACAGCAGGGACGCCGCAACCGATGAAGTGAGGCGGCCGGACAGATCACACTCATCGTGTGTAGAGCATCGTACCACCTATGAGTGTGATGTCCAGCGATGAAGATCGCCGACATCAGGGTGGATGTGGGTCGCCGGCTCCGGGAGCTGCGTGAGAGGAAGGGGTGGTCTCAGGAGGACCTGGGGTTCGAGTCCGGCCTGCACCGCAACTACGTCGGCGGCATCGAGCGCGGCGAGCGCAACGTGGGGCTGATCAACCTCGCCAAGCTCGCCCGGGCGCTGGGCATCCGCCCCCGCGATCTGCTCCCTTGAGCACGGCGCGTCCGCGGTCCATCCAGGCCGCCATGGCGGTCCATTCACGTCCGGGGCTCGGCGCGCAATGGCCAATTCGGATCCAGGTTCGGCAGGCTTCTATTACGCTCTCGCGCTCGCCGAATGAGGTGCCTTGCCGCGCACCTCAACGCAATCAAGGCATCCGGCTGTCGGCAGACGGTCGATGCGCCCGTCGAGACGGGGCGCACTCTGCGCGGCTCCAGCGTCCCGGCGGCTCCGGATGTGCCTCTTTTCTTCAAGCCGCCGCTCGAGATCTGCGCCGGCTCAGTCATGAAGCGCGGTCGGCCGATCGCCGGGTGGCGCCCCTAATCCACCCTGTCGAACTCGGTTGCGTCGCACTTCGGGCAGGGCGGCAGCGTGTCCGATTCGTCGTCGAGCGTCACGGTGGTGCCGCACTTGCGGCATCGATGGGTTCCCTGGCCGGGTTTCTCGCCGGTTGTGGGCATGAGCATTCTCCTTGTTCAACAGGCGCAACGTATTGTCCGCTGAAGGCCGGGCATCTTCGGCCACCAGACCACGGACAGCAAGCCCCTGCCACCCTGTCAAGCAAGTTCCTCTGTGGCATTCCGGAGAGCGGGCGAGATGGACCGAGCCCGATTTTCCGCGGAATCGTGATTAAGAGCTGCGCGGTTCCTGCGTAGTAGCTATTGAGGATTGACCATAGGCTGGTTTAACTAGATCCAGCCTATGGAACAATCGATTCCAGCATGTGGAGTTGCCATATCAAGCTGCTGGATACTGCCAGTCCACAGGCTGTTAACATACGGAGTGCGGTCTGGTGAGCATACGCTACTATCTGACGGGCAACCCGCTCAAGCCGGAGGCGCAGCGGGCTGTGCTGCTCACCGGCGATCGAGCGTCGTTCGACGCGTTTCTGGACCATTGCGAGGCCGCCTCGACCGTCGGCCGGGCGGACGCCCTGGCGGTCGTGCACATGATGGCCGCCTGGGTCGAGCAGCACGCCGGGGATGCCCGCGAGGTTGACTTCGGCCCGCTGGGCCAGACCCGCCTGGGCATGGCCGGCAGCTTCGATCCCGACGCTGCGTCCGTCCGTCCGGACGAGTGGCGTCTGACCATCGGCTGGCGGGTCGCCCCGCGGTTGCAGCGGCGCGTCGACCAGGCGGCGAAGAAGGCCGGCCTCGACCGCCGCCCGCAGCCGAACCGCAACCCGAATGTTGTGCAGGTGACGGACGGGATGACGCATACGCGTGACGCGTACACGCCCGGCGGCCTGCTGGAGCTGCTCGGCTGGCGCCTGAAGTTCGACGCGTCACAACCCGACGAGGGCGTCTTCTTCCGCCCCGAGCCCGGCGGCGCCGAGGTGCGTGCCGACAACTACCTGGACGTCTTCCCCAAGAAGATCCTCGCCGTGGTCCCGGCCGCGCTGACCGGCCCGCAACGCCTGCTCATCCGCCGCCGCACGCGCCCGACGCAGGCGGAGCCGATGCAGTTTGCGTGTGAGAAGGTGCTTGAGCCAACGTGATTTCTGTTATGATCCGCCCAGGACGATTACAGATGATTCCCTTCGTTAGGGGCAGGTGCCTCCAGACAGATACGACAGCCTACTTTGCGGTCCGTGTGCCGCAACACTTCGTGGCAGCAGCCGGCACGACTGGAGTGGTCCGCCTGCTTCGAGTGGGAGCAACTCCATGCGTATGAAGAAACTGTGCATCAAGAAGTTCCGTTCCTGCAAGGACGTTGAACTCGACCTCGCGACCGGGCACGCTGACGCCGGGGACGACGTTGGCGTAGCCGGAACGGTGCATGCCCTGGTCGGCGCCAACAACGCCGGGAAGTCCGCGATCCTGCGCGCGCTCGACTTCCTCTTCAATCCCTCGACGAAGAAAATCGACGAAGAGTCGTTCTGGAACAAGGACACGGCCATTCAGATCAGGGTAGAAGCCCTCTTCGAGGAGTTGACTGCTGCCGAGTCGGAAAGGCTGGACGTGTATCTGCGCCCGGACGGTTCGTTTTTGTTTGCCCGGACGGCGGCGGTTGCTGGCGAGCCGGGTGAGGATGAAGCGGACCAGGACACGGGCGACGACTTGGTAATCAGCGTCGGGCAGGAATACTGCAAGCCACAGCCGAAGTACGATTGGCTTGTCGAAGATCGAATCAACGGAAAGGCCATTGACGAGTGGTGGAAGGCGAGGGGCCAACTGGTTGCCGGCGACAAGTCCTTTGCGGAGTTTGTAGGCAACACCAAGCCCAAGGTGGGCGAGTGGAAGGCGAAGGCGCAAGAGTTCGTTCAGCAGCATCTTGGCCCGGCGGACTTCGAAGACGCTTGGGAGCCCAACCCACGCGGCTTCCCGAACGTCCTCAAGGCCGCCTTGCCGATCTTCGAGCTCATACCGGCCGTGCGGGACGTGTCGGACGAATCGAAGGTGCACAAAACGAACCCGTTTGGCCGGCTCATTGGGCGGATCGAGCAGACGATGGACCCGGCCGTCCGCACAAAACTCGACGCGGCTTTGCGCGGGACTGCACGCTGCCTGAACCGCGAAGGTGGCGAGGAACGGCTCCCGCAGGTCGTTCAGACCGAGAAGAAGCTCGGCGAGTTGCTCAGCGAGATGATGCCTGCGGACTTCGAGATCGAGTTCCAGCCGCCGACGCTGCGGACCGTCCTCGGCACGCCTCGGATCTTCATCGATGACGGATTTCGCACCAGCGTCGAGAACAAAGGACACGGTTTGCAGCGTGCGGTCATCTTCTCCATCCTGCGTGCCTACGCCGACGTGGTCGCCCAGCGGCCGGACGAAGAACGCCGCGTGCTGATTCTTGGCATCGAAGAACCCGAGCTGTACATGCACCCCACCGCACTGCGGACGATCCGGCGAATGGTGCGGGACATCGGCAATGCCGGCGACCAGGTCGTGTTCTCAACCCATGCGCCGCTGCTCGTCGATGTCGAGTACTTCGACGAGATTGTGCGTGTGGAACGCGAGTCCGCCCATCCTCCAATATCCGGGGTGCCTGCGGAAACCACCGTCAGGCAGCTCCCGATGGTGCGCATGATCGACGATCTTCTCGCGCGCCATCCGAAGCTCGCCGGCAGTCTAAGCGCCGCATCGATGCGTGATCGCTACAGCCACGCCTACACACCGACGCGGAACGAGGGCTTCTTTGCCAAGCGCGTCATCCTGGTGGAAGGGCAGACGGAGAGCTACTCGCTGCCCATCTACGCCCAGGCGCTGAGGCACAACTTCGACCGCGTGGGCGTCTCGGTGATTGAGTGCGGCGGCAAGGACCAGATCGACCGCCTGTATCGCGTTTTCAACGAGCTGGGGATTCCATGCTACGTGCTGTTCGACTACGACAAGAGCAACCCCGACAAGGACGCCGTGCAAGCATCCCGCGATATCCTCCAGTTCCTTGGAGAGACCGTTGAGGACATAGCCAAGGCCCACGTCGCCGGCCGATTCGCCTGCTTTGCAGAGACTTGGGAGCGCGATTTGAAGCCAGAGATTCCGGATTACGACGCCGTAGTGGCCGAGGCTCGGAAACAACTCGGCCTGCGTGGCGATGTCGGCAAGCCGTTGATCGCGCGGTACATTGCGCGAAAGCTCACCGCCGCCGAACCCCCGGTCATACCGCCTACGGTCAAGGCGATCATCGAGAAGGCGATCGCGGTTACCTGCCTCGGAACCTGCTTGCACGCGACGACGCCGGCGGCAGACGCCGAATCTGGCACGGCGACGCCGTCATCTGGTGAATGAGGTTGGGACTGTGCAACGCTGGCTCTGCCTCACACTTGGCTCACTCGGGCAGCCTCGGATAGACTCCCGCCATGGCACACAAACGCACACCGAGCAAACGTCATGGCCGCAAGGGGCCGGCTGGCAAGGCTGTCGCAGCGCGGGTGGTTCGCGCGAAGGGTGAGGCGGCCACGCCGGCCGCCACTCGCAGCGGCCGGCCGTCGGCGCTCGTGGATACGCGGGTCGTGTACTGCGGCGATTGTCTCGATCAGCTTCGCAAGCTGCCGGACGGGTGCGTGGACCTGGTCTACATCGACCGGCCGTTCAACAGCAACCGCAACTACGAGGTCTTCTGGGGCGAGACGCGCGAGACGCGGGCGTTCGAGGATCAGCACGCCTCGACGGCGGCGTACATCGACTACATGCGGCCGCGCTGCGTCGAGCTGGCCCGCGTGCTCAAGAAGACCGGCAGCTTCTGCGGCAAGCGGGGCATGAATGTGCCGCGGGAAGCCGCGTTTTCTGGCGTATTTGGGAGCCCTCCACATGAATAAGCTCATTCAAGTGATCGAGGCGACACGCGCGAAGATCGACGGCCTACGCAAGCACGCGCTCAAAGAAACGCCAACACGTACCATCGTAATCGACCCGCTCCTGGAGGCGCTTGGCTGGGATGTCCGCGATCCCGACGAGGTCGAGTTGGAGTACCCGACCGTTGACGGCAAGTCCGTCGACTACGCCCTCAAGCTCAACAGGAAATGCGTGTTGCTGGTCGAGGCGAAGCCCTTTGACGATCCTCTCACCGATGTGAAGGCGATCACGCAGGTGGTCTCGTACGCTGCGAATGATGGCATCGTCTGGTGCGTGCTCACGAGCGGCTTGAAGTGGAAGGTCTACCGCAGCGTCGAGAAATGTCCCGCGCCCGACAAGCTGATGTACGAAGTGTCGCTTGATCCGCGCGAGTCTGAGGGGCTAACCGTCCAGCAGATCGCCCAGCAGTTATGGCGGTTCTCTCGCGAGCAGATGGCCAAGGGGGCTCTCGATGCACTCGGCGAGCAGACTTTCACGGACGGCAAGGTACGCAAGGCGCTCGCGGCCATCATGCAGAGCCCTCCGCGGCCGCTGCTGAACATGATCCGCAACGCTATGGGAGACAAGCACATGGTCCCCCGTCGGATCAAGGAGAGCTTGTCGCGCGTGTGGCCTGACGTCACGGTTGTTCAGTCCCCGGCGTCATCAACTTCCTCTACGCCGACGCGCTCGATTTCCAAACCGCCCTCGCGTTCAGATGGAGCCCGGAAGGCATGGCGTACACGCCGGGCACGGGCTTCCGAGTCCACCTCCGACGAAGCCCACCACGTTGCCGGCAAGCCCCAGGAAGTGGTGGCGTTGTATCAAGCGGTCGACCGACTCTGCCGATCCCTCGATCCAGAGGCTGTCACCAAGCGGTACTTGGCAAAGTGCATCGCGTATGACGGAGCCAAACGCAATTTCTGCAGCGTTCACATACGACAAGGCGGTTTGCGCGTGTGGCTGAAGCTGAAGTACAGCCGACTGATCAACCCCCCAGCTTTTGCCAGAGACGTTTCCAACGTCGGGCATTGGGGTGCGGGCGACGTTGAACTGAGCATCAACAGCTTGTCTCAGATGGAAGATGCGGCTGCGCTTATCCGTCAGTCATTCGAAGCGTCGGGGAGTTAGGCGGGGTCAGCGTCGATCTGTCGCCCACCGCCTGCCGCGTCATGGCCAAGCGGCTCCGCGACGTGTGCAAGATCCGCGAGGACGAGGCCCTCTGGCGGGCCGGCCGCGGCTTCGTCGTCCGCGACCTGCCGTGGACCGAGGAGAAGCTGCGAGCCATCCCGCCGTTCGAGTTCGAGAACTGGGCCGTCATCGCCCTGGGCGGCATCCCCAACAAGACGCAGGTCGGCGACATGGGCATCGACGGCCGCATCTTCCCCGTCGCCGCCGCCCCCAAGAAACCCGCCGCCGCCAAGGGCCAGACGCCCGCGTTCGAGCAGTTCCTCGACCAGTGGTACCCGATCCAGGTCAAGCAGAAGGACAAGGTCGGCCGCCCCGACATCGACGCCTTCGAGGCCGTCATGACCCGCGAAGACCGCACGAAGGGCTTCTTCGTCGCGTTCGACTACACCTCCGACGCCCTGCACGAGATCGACGCCTTCTTCCGCAAGAGCGGCAAGGTGATCGTCGCGCTCACTGTGCGCGAGATCCTCGACGAGCAGATCGCGAAGAAGCTGCCGTGAGTTGCGACGCCGGCATGGTGGCTCTGCGAGCGGCGACCGGCCGTCATCAACATTCAAACGTCCAGCGGGGGCGGCGTCGCGTAGCGTCGGCGTAAAGGCGCTACCTGCGATAACAGCGGTTTCGTCAGGGTGCCGTGCTCATCGGCTCAGTCGCCCGTGTACACTGGGCCAGCCGCTTAAGCAGCGCCCGGGCGAAGTCGGTTTCCGTGACTCCTTCGCACCCGAGCTCGATGCAGTCGGCGAACGCCTTGCGGGCGTCGTCGGGGCGGCCGTCGAGCAGTGACTTGCGGCCGATGTAATAGTAGCCCTCGGCGCGTTCGTCGTCGGTGACCGCAGCCTCGAGCAAGTCATCCTCGGTGAGCGACCCGCGGAGCATGGCGAGCACCCGATCCGTCCACACATCGGCATCGGCCGGCGCCACGGGCGCGGCGATCAGAGCCTCGGCCGCTTGCTCGCGGCCGCTGGCGCGCAGCAGGATGTATTGGAATAACCGAGCGTACGCACTGGTCGGGCCGGTACGCGTCGCCGCCTGCTGGTAGTCGGCGAGGGCGGCGTCAACGTTTCCGGTGATCTCGTACGTCATTCCCCGGTACATCCACGCGCCAGCATGCGTTGGCTCGCGATCGATCGCCCGCGTCAGGTCGGCGATCGTCTCGTCGAAACGTCCGAGACGCAGGTCGAGTACGGCCCGCGCCCTCAGGTCCGATGCCTGCGCGTCCAAGGCAAATGCCTGCCCGTAGTCGTCAATCGCCTCCGCATAGTGGCCGGCCCGCGTCAACGCCTCCGCACGCGAGCGCCAGCCGTCGGGGTTGTCCGGCTTGAGTCGCAGGTACTGGTTCAGGTCCGCAATCTGCCGATCGACCTGATTGGTGCGCCAGTAGGCAAACGCTCTGTTCTGATAGCCGCGGGGATCGTCGGGCCGGAGCTGAATCACTCGACTGGCATCATTGATGCTCTCCTCCCAGCGCGCCGCCTGCGCGAAGAGCAGGCTGCGATCGAGATAGACCTCCACGCTGGTCGGATCGAGCCGAAGGGCTTGGGCGTAATCGGCGAGCGCCTCGTCGACGTTCCCGAGGCCGGCCCGGGCCCGCGCCCGGCACTGAAACGCCTCGGGTAACTTCGGGTCCAGCCGAATCGCCTCGCTCGCGTCGGCGATCGCCTCGGCGAAGCGTGACATACCGTTCTTCGCCAGCGCCCGGTTGACCCAGAAAGATGGGTACAGCGTCGGATCCAACCGGATCGCCTCATCGAAGGCCCGCTCAGCCTCTTCGAAACGGCCCATGTAAAGCAGCGCCCGGCCGCGCAGATCATGCGTCACCGACCACTTGTTGCGCATGGTGACCGCACGGTCGGCGTCGACCAGCATCGCATCGTAACGGCCCAGCTTGCGGTAGCGCTCCGCTCGCGCCGTGACGAAGTCCGAGCGAATCGGATCGAGCTCAATCGCCCGGCTCAGCAGCTCGATGGCCCGCTGAGGGTCCTTCTCATCGAGCGCTTCGAGGTAGTATGCATCCGCAGAGTTCGGACGCATCTGGCGCGCCTTCTCGCGATAGTGTGCGGCCTTGCTCGCATCGCCCGCGTCCTGATATGCGATGGCCAGCGTGTCGTAAGCGTTCCAGTAGTCCGGATGTCGGGCGACCAGATCCTCCAGCAGTGCGATTGCTTCAGTTCGTTTGCCCATGTGCCGCAGGATCTTCGCCCGCAGGCGCTGTAGCTCCAGATGATCCGGCGCCTGCGCCAGACCCGCCTCGACCTTCTCCATCGCCGCCGCGAACCGACCGTTGTAGAGCAGCGTGTGCGCGTCATTGACGATCAGCTCCAGACCACGCGTGTCGGCCGCCGCCTGCGCCGTCAGCGCCTCGCGGTGCGATCGCTCGTACTCCGCATACATGATGCCGGTCGCACTGAGCAGCAGCAGCACCGCCGTCGTCAGCGCCACGGGCACCTTGCGACGGCGAGCGAACTTGACGGCCCGCGCCGCCGCGGATGGCCGCTTCGCCTGAATGGGCAGATCCAGCAGCCACCGCCGCAGGTCGTCGGCCAGCTCCTTCGCCGACGCGAAGCGATCGTGCGGCCTCTTCTCGAT
>JBECKQ010000446.1:0-37002 GCA_040235375.1 Phycisphaerae bacterium
GTGCTGAAGCCACTGCTGGACAAGAAGGCGGACGATCTGCCCGCATCGGTCATGCGCGCCGCGGCGCGCTGCCAGCTCGCTCTGCATCGGACGGAAACGGCGAAGATGACGCTCCAGAAGCTTGCCGAGCGCGATCCGAACGACATCACTACGTGGCTTCTGTTCGCCCAGGCAGGCATCGCGACGGACGATCTGCCGACGATCCAGGTCGGCGTGGCAAACATGCGCCGCCTGTCGCCGGACACTCCGCAAGTGCCGCTGCTCGAAGCCTACGAGCGCGTTCAGTCCGGCGATCTGGATGGTGCCGAGCGTGCGTTGGAGAAGCTCCTTACCGCCGGGGGCAGCAATGTTCTCGCCCACTGCATGCTGGGAGACATCGCCGAACGGCGCGGCCACAACGACATCGCGGAGAGTCATTACAAGGCGGCGCTGGAGCTGGATCCTGCGTCGCAATGGGCCAGGAGCGCGCTGGCCAGACTCGCCGCGGACCATCAGCAGGCCTCGCGCTCCCGCGGGCCTGACGGCGCGACTGCAACGGGATCGTGACGCCATGACGAAACTCACCCAGCACGGCGACGTGTGCGTCCTGGCGATCGAGGGCGAGCTGAACAAGACGACGGCCGGCCAGTTCCGCCAACTGGTTGACGAATGCCAGCAGAAGGACGCCCGCGACTTCATCGTGGACTTCACCGACTGCACGGGTGTGGACAGCGCTGCGTTGGAAATGCTCACCCAGCTCAAACGCGAATGCGAGGAACGACTGGGCATGTGCCGTCTGTGCATGCTCAGCGACACGCTGGAGAAGATCCTCGAGATGACGCGGCTCGATGGCGAGTTGGAGGCGAGTACGACGGTGGAGGAGGCCCTCGCGGCGCTGAGATAGCCGGACGAGAGAGAATGAGCGAGGCAACGAAGACAATCCGACTGGGCGACGCGCTCGTCGAGCGCGGGCTGATTACGCTCCAGCAGGTAGAAGAGGCCATCGCCGTACAGCAGAAAGATGGGCGGCGCCGCCTGCTCGGCGAGATTCTCGTCGAGCTGAATTTCTGCACGGAAGAGCATCTTGTCGAGGCCCTGGCCGACGCGTACGGTGTTCCCTTTGCCCGGATAACTCCCAGGCTGGTCGATCCGGGCGTCCTGAGCACGCTGCCGCGCGACTTCATCGAGGGACGCGACGTGCTCCCGCTTTTCAAGGTGGATGGCGTGCTCACCGTCGCGGTGACGGAGCTTGCCAACATGTTCCTGGCCGAGGAGATCGGACAGGCGGCCGGCTGCAGCATCCAGATCGTCGCCGCCCTGGCGAAAGACATACGGGCGACGCTCGAGCGGCTGGCGCCGGATGACGCGGCCGTCAGCTTCGAATCGCTCTTCGAGGAGGCAACGGCCGAAGGGTCCGGCAAGCGGTTGGGCGATTCACGCGCTGACATGGATGACCAGGACAGCGATTCGCCGGTCGTCCAACTGGTCAACCATGCGATCCACAGCGCGATCCGCGAAGGGGCGAGCGATATCCATTTCGAGCCGGACGAGGATGAATTCCGCATTCGCTACCGCGTCGACGGGCAGCTCATCGAGAAAATCCATCCGCCGTCGCGGATGCAGGCCACAATCATCGCCCGCATCAAGATCATGGCGGGCATGGACATTTCCGAGCGACGCCTGCCGCAGGACGGGGCCATTCGCGTGACCTCGCGCGGCAATCCGGTGGATCTGCGCGTCTCGACCCTGCCGAACAAGTTCGGCGAGAAGGCCGTGCTGCGCATCATCGACAACCGCAACTCGCTCATCAGCCTCGAGGGGCTCCGCGTGCCCAAGGAGATTCACGAGTCTTTCATTCGGCTGTGCGCCCAGCCTTACGGCATCATCCTCGTCACCGGTCCGACCGGCAGCGGCAAGAGCACCACGCTGTACGCGATGCTCAGCCAGATCAACGCGCCGGAGGTGAACATCTGCACGGTCGAGGACCCGATCGAATTCAACCTGAAGGGCATCAACCAGTTCCAGGTGCACGACAAGATCGGCCTGTCGTTTGCGGCCGTGCTCCGCACGCTGCTGCGGCAGGACCCGGACGTGATCATGGTCGGCGAAATCCGCGATCCGACGACGGCGGCCATCGCCGTCCAGGCAGCGCTGACCGGTCACCTCGTGCTTTCGACGCTGCACACGAACGATTCGGCCGGAGCCATCACCCGGCTTCAGAACCTCGCCATCGAGCCGTACCTGGTCAGCGCCGCCCTCGTCGGCATTGTTGCCCAGCGGCTCGTACGTCGGGTGTGTCCGGACTGCGCCACGATGGTGAAGCCCGAGCCGAATATCCTGCACGCCGCCGAGCGGGCGGGCGTTTCGTTGGAGAAGGTGTCGCGCGGCCGGGGCTGCTCGACGTGCAACCAGACGGGCTTCAAGGGGCGGATGGGCATCTACGAGGTGCTGATCCCAGATGACGAGATGCGCGACGCCATCGCCTCCGGCGCGAACCTCGGCAAGCTGCGTCAGCTCGCCCGCGCAAGCGGCATGAGGACTCTGTTCGAGTACGGGGTGGAGAAGGTGCGTGACGGAGAGACCACGATGGAGGAGGTCCTCCGTGTGACCTGCAGTTGATGCTGTCTGCGAGATCAGGGCATGCCCCGTTACGACTACACGGCGCGGAACTCCAAGGGTGAACCGATCGACGGCGTCATCAGCGCGGCGACACCGACCGACGCCGCCAGGCTCCTGCGCACCGACGGCAAGTATCTCGTCCGCATCAGCGAGCTGGTTGAATCGGTCGAGCCGGCCGTCACGCGGATCGCGCTCAGCAAACGCGTCAAAGCCGAAGAGGTCATTTTCTTCGCCTCGCAGATGGCGGTGATGGTGGACACCGGCGTGGCGATCACTGAAGCGCTCGAGGGCATCATCGAGCAGACGGAGTCGCCGGCCTTTCGCGGCGTGCTGGAGAAAGTCTACCTGGACGTGCAGACGGGCACGCCGTTGTCGACGGCCCTGGCCAAGCACCCCAAGGCGTTCAGGCCGCTGCTCATCAGTCTGGTGCAGGCGTCGGAAGCCTCGGGCAAGCTGGGACAGATGCTGGATCGCGCCGGGGCCTACCTGGGCCAGCAGCGCGAGACGCGCAAGAAGGTCACCGGCGCCTTGATCTACCCTGCGTTCCTGATGTTCATGTCCATCGGCGTGGTCATCTTCCTGCTCACGTTTCTCATGCCGAAGTTCGCCGGCATCTACGCCGGCCGGGACCAACTGCTGCCGACGCCGACGAAGATCCTGCTGGCGGTCAGCGGCTGGATATCGGCCAACTGGATCTGGTGCGTGGCCGCCATCGTCGTGATCGGCGGCGGGGGGATCACCTTTTTGATGTCCTCGCGCGGCAAGCGGCCGGTCCACTGGCTGATGCTGCACCTGCCGCTATTGGGCGGCCTGTTCCGCAAAACCTACCTGACGCGTTCGCTGCGGACGCTGGGCACGTTGACCGAGGCCGGCGTGGCCATGCTCGACGCGGTGGGTATCACGCGGAACGTCGTCGGCAATCGGCACTTTCAGGCGATGTGGGACGAGGTGGACGCCCGCGTGCAGGTCGGCGAGCAGTTGAGCGCCCCGCTGGAATCCAGTTGGCTCATGCCGCGGTCGATCACGCAGATGATCCGCGCCGGCGAGCGCAGCGGTCAGCTTGCGCTGGTGCTGAACCGCGTGTGCGACTTCCTGGATCAGGACCTCGACCGGACGATCAAGCGCGTCACGCAGATGATCGAGCCGATCATGATCGTCGTGATGGGCGGCATCGTGGGCAGTATTGCCATCGCTCTGCTGCTGCCGATCTTCACGATTTCCCGCGTCATGTCGCACTGAGCGGGCCGTCGCGCAGGCGGTTACCCTTTCCATCGCCGGCGCTGGCCGGTAAATAGGAGCCAATCGGCACGGGGATGAATTCGCCATGTGGCTCCTCGGTATCCTTGCACTGGTCTGTCTGCTGAGTCTTCTGGCCGCGCCGGCGGTCGCTTACTGGCGCGTACCGAGGGCCGAGCGGTGCGGCGCGCGGGGCCATGTCAGATGCCTCGTGCGGCGCTACTACATTATCGTGGCGGTCGCATTCGCGACGTTCGGCATGCCTTTGATCCTCAATGCCCTCGGGCCAGATCTTCAGGGCGGTATCAGTGACGGTCTGATCTGGATTTCTATCGTCGGGGCGATTTGTCTGCTGGCGTTTGTGGCTCTCGGGCCGCTTGTTGCCGCGGACGTGACTGCGACCACACGAGTGCAAACGGCGGGCGGCAGACTGTACTGCCAGCATTGCGGTTACAATCTGAGCGGCAATCCGAGCAGTGTGTGTCCGGAGTGCGGCGGCCCGGGAGGAGCGGATGCCGCCGACGTGCCGCGGCTGCGACAACGGATCCGGTTCTATCCATGGCGGCGCGTGGCTGGTTACTGGTTTGTTTTTCCCCTTGTCTTGGCGGTCTACTGCTGTTACACGGAAACGGAATGGTACTATTATTGTCCGGAGTGCGCCGCGCGCCGGACGCGGACGATCTACGCGATCGAGACGCCCTTTCAGCGAACGGACCTTTTTCGCCTCAAAGGGCAGATGCGAGTAGTCCACAACCCGCTGACGGAATACCTGAACCCAGAAGGACGCTGTGCGCACAACTGGACCGGCTACCTGACCCGCAAAGCTGACTTTGCGGGGGTGGTCTGGATGGGACGACACGATCCGACCGCGTGCCGCGCCGCATCGCAGCCGGATTTCGGTCAATTCATTGCAGAGCATCCCGGTATACTCGATCGCATCAGATCGTCGCTCCACAACCGGCTGGCGGATCTCGACTGGGTTTTCGACGAATACATCGACTGGTACGAGGCCAGCCATCCTTGACCGGCCGGGCGCCCGGCGCCGCGGGTGGGGACCGCGCGGCGTTTTTTTGTTGAACGGAGCCCGGCACGCGATTACGATGGGCCGCACGTGGTCTTGCGCTAACGCTAACCCAGACAGGAGGTCGACGATATGCAACGGAGTGCTGCATTCCTCTTCGCTGTGGCCGCGATGTTCGTGCTGGGCGGCTGCAACGACAAGAAAAAAGACATGCAGACCGAGCCGGAGAAGGACGCGTATACGGCGTACAACGACGATTCGCTGACGTACGAAGAGCCTTCGAACAGCTACTACGCGCCGGAGACGGCCAGCGTGGCGCCCGCCGCGCAGGCGACTCCCGCCGCGCAGCCGGCACCCGCCGCCACGCGGACGCACGTGGTCGCCAAGGGCGAAACGCTCAACAGCATCGCCCGCATGTACTACAGCGACCAGTCCAAGTGGCGGCAGATCTACGAGGCCAACCGGGGCACCCTGACGGACCCGAATCGCCTGCGCATCGGCCAGGAACTGGTGATTCCGTAGGCCGGTTGGAAGCGTGAACGGCCCGGAAGCCGCGTCTCGCGTTGGCAGTGACGGGAAAGTGCCGGCTCGGACCAGTAGATTGGCCGGTGCACACCCCTGTCTTGCCCGCCGCGCAGTGCTGTTGTACCGTCGCACCGTGCCCACAGTCTCACTCGACACGCCGGTTCAGTACGTCGGGGGCGTCGGCCCGCGCCGTGCGGAGCAGTTCAAAGCGCTCGGGATCGAATCGGTCGCCGATCTGCTCGAGCACCTGCCGTTCCGCTACGAATTGAGACCGAAATCGCAGCCGATCGGCCACCTGGTCGAAGGCGAGACGGCCACGATCGTCGGCCGGGTGAACCGCGTTGCCTCACGCGGCGGATTCTCGCGACCTTCGATCATCGCCGATGTCGTCGACGCCACGGGCCAGTGCCGGGCGCGCTGGTTCAACGCCCCCTACGTTCGCGATCAGCTTCGCGTCGGCGATACCATCCGGCTGACCGGCAAGGTGACGTCGGACGAACGCCGTGGCGTGTTCGTCAATCCTTCGTTCCGCGTGATTCCTGACACCGACGACCCGTTTGGAAATGACCGCGACGAGTGGGTGCCGGTTTATCCGGCCACGGGAGCGCTGCCCAGCGCGACCATCGCGCGCATCGTGCGCGGCGCGTTGGATAGCGCGCTGGACGTCGTATCGGACCCTGTGCCCCAGCGCCTGCGTGCGAAACGAGAGTTACCGCCGAGGCGTACGGCCATCGCCCGGTGCCATCAACCGGTGCAGGAGGCCGACGCGACGGTCGCCCGACGCCGGCTCGCGTACGACGAGCTTCTGATGCTGCAAGCGGGCATGCAGATGCGGCGCCGGCGGCGGTCGCTGGCCACCAACGCTCCGGCCATTGTCACGACGGCCAAGTATGACGAACGCATCCGCGCTCGATTGCCGTTCAAGCTCACGCCCGGACAGGAGCGCGCCGTGCACGAGATTGCAGCGGAACTGGCGGCAACGCGGCCGATGGCGCGGTTGCTCCAGGGCGACGTGGGGGCCGGCAAGACGGCCGTGGCCGTATATGCGGCGCTCGCCACCGTGGCGAATCGCTTGCAGGTCGCGATTCTCTCGCCGACGGAGGTGCTGGCCCGGCAGACTTTCGACAAGCTGCGCGGCTATCTTGAGGGCAGCCAGGTTCGCATCGAGCTGTTCGTCGGCGGCATGGCGAAGTCCGCGCGCGACGAGCTTCTGGCGAAGCTGAGGAAGGGCGAGACCGACATCGTCGTCGGCACGCACGCACTGATTGAGAAGGACGTGCAGTTTCGGGCTCCCGGCCTGGTCGTTGTCGATGAGCAGCACCGCTTCGGCGTCGCCCAGCGACGCACGGTTCGGGCGAAGGGACGATCCGCTCACTACCTGGCAATGACGGCGACGCCGATCCCGCGGACGCTGGCCATGACGCTCTACGGCGACCTCGACATCACGACGATCGACGGCCTGCCACCGGGCAGGCAGGAGATCACTACGCGGCTCGTCGGCGCACCGGAGTTTGACGGTGCGTGGTTGTTCGTGCGCGAGAGGCTGTCCGCCGGCGAGCAGGCGTACGTTGTCTGCCCCCTGGTCGAGGAGTCCGAGCAGCTCGACCTGGCCGCCGCAGCAACCGAGGCACAGCGGTTGCAGGACAAGGAGCTGGCCGGCTTCAAGGTCGGGCTGCTGCACGGGCGGATGCGCAGTGAAGAGAAAGCTGCGGCCGTCGATGCGTTCCGGTCCGGCGACGTACGCGTGCTGGTCTCGACGACGGTGATCGAGGTCGGCGTGGACGTGCCCGACGCGACGGTCATGGTCATCGAGCACGCGGAGCGCTACGGGCTTTCGCAATTGCACCAGCTTCGCGGGCGGATCGGCCGCGGGGCGAAAGCCTCGTGGTGCCTGCTCATGAGCGATGTCGAGGCGGAGCGGTCCCGCGAGCGGCTGGCCATGCTCTGCTCGACGCAGGACGGCTTTCGCATCGCCGAGGCCGACCTGCTGATGCGGGGTCCGGGTGAGGTCATCGGGATGCGCCAGCACGGCCTGCCCATCTTCAAGGCGGCGGACCTGTCCCGCGATCTCGATCTGCTCCGCCAGGCACGAGATGACGCCGCGGAACTGCTGGCCATTGATCCGGACCTGAACATGGCCGAACATATCGCCCTGCGGGAAGCGACATTGGCGCGGTTTCCCGATCTCGCCATTGCGACTGCGGAGTGAACGATGGGGACGTTGCGCATCAACGTTCGGCCCCGGCCGGTGCTGAAGATACTCCAGACGCTGGTGATCGTCCTGGCGTTCATCGCACTTCTTTCGCTCTGCCTGGAGTACGGGTTCGAGACACCTCCCGTGCCGGTCGGCTGGCTGGTCGCCATCCAGTTGCTGGCGGTGGCCGCGTACGTGGCGGCGGTGGTGGTCTCGATCGCGACGGCGACCTCGGTGTTCGCCGCGCTGAAGCGGCAGTGGCCCGACGTGATGCTGATCGCCGTCGCCGCGCTGATCCTGGGGGTGCAGGCGCAGTACGTTCACCAGGCGATCAAGATCGGCACCATATACGTCGCCACGATTCAGGTTCTGATCGTCCTGCGGTTCTTCGTCGGGATGGCGCGTTGGAACATCGAGCTGTCCCGCCTTCCGTTGCACCCGGCGCGGCTGCTCGTCGGTTCGTTTCTGGTGATAATCCTGATCGGGGCGGGCCTGCTGGCGCTGCCCAAGGCCACGTCGCCGGAAATCCGCGCGGAGGAGGGATTCTACAAGGCCGACCGTTACATCAACTGCCTTTTCACGGCGGTAAGTGCCACGTGCGTGACGGGATTGGTCGTTTACGACACGGGGCGCGATTTCACGCGGTTCGGGCAGATCGTGATCCTCAGTCTGATCCAGGTGGGCGGGCTGGGGATCATGATCTTCGGAAGCCTGTTCGGGATTCTGGCCGGACGAAGGTTATCGCTGAGGCAATCGCTTCTGCTACAGGATTCGATGAGCCGGGAAACAATAGGGCGGATGTCGTCCATGATCCGCTTCGTGGTGATCATCACATTCATCACCGAGGGGATCGGGGCGATCCTGCTGTACCCGATGTTCGCGGAGACAATCGAGTCGTTCGGCGATCGAGTCTTCTACTGCATCTTTCATGCGGTCAGCGCCTTCTGCAACGCAGGCTTCGCCTTGCAGGGCGACAGTCTCATCGGCTACCGCAATGAGTGGCCCGTGTACTTTTCGATCATGCCGCTGATCGTGATCGGGGGTCTGGGATTTCCCGTACTCGAGGATCTCGTGGGCTGGGCGCGGTCGTACCTTGGCAAGAGGCAGGAGACGCATCAAGGCGGCGCCATCGTCCATCCGCATACTCGACCGATTCGCCAGGGGCGACGACTGCGGCTGCACACGAAGCTCGTGCTGACGACGACGGGTCTGCTGATCGTCGTTCCCACGGTGATGATGTTCCTCTTCGAGTCCTGGAATTGGCGCAGCGGCGCCGTCGCTCCGGACGCGCCCGGGGCGCCGGCCATGGTGGAGATGCCCGCCGGGCCACGTATTTGCGGGGCGCTCTTTCAGTCCGTGACGGCGCGAACCGCCGGCTTCAACACCGTGCCGCTGGGGCGCGAGTCGATGTCCAACGCCAGTCATTACCTGCTGATGCTGCTGATGTTCATCGGCGGGTCGCCGGCCAGCACGGCGGGCGGTATCCGGACGGGAGCGTTCGCCGTCCTCGTGCTCGGCCTGATCAGCACGCTGCGCGGACGCGAAAGTATCGAGGCATTCGGGCGTACTGTTCCGCTCGAGGTCGTGCGCCGCGCATCCGTCGTCACGATCATCATGGGAATGGTCATCTCCGGGATCATTCTTGCGCTCTGCGTGGCCGAGTCGGCGCTGCTGCTGGACATCAGCTTCGAAGCGGTGTCGGCATGCGGCACCGTTGGTTTGTCCACCGGCTTGACCGATCATTTGACACGCGCCGGACGCATCGTGATCATGCTCGGCATGTTCGCCGGCCGGTTGGGCCCGCTTACGGTGCTGATCGCCGTGGGCGGTCAGCGGCATCCGCCGCGCTACGAGTATCCGCCGGAGAGCGTCGCGATCGGCTGATCCCTGCGGGCCGCCTGAGTCAGCGGCGCTGCGTCCTACGGCGTTGGGAATGAACTGTGGCGCGATTTGCAATCATCGGAATGGGCCGGTTTGGCCAGCACCTGGCCAAGGCATTGACCGCGGCCGGCGAGGAAGTCATCGGCATCGACCGCGATGCCGAGGTCGTGGTGCGCATGCGTGACGAAGTGGCCATGGCCGTCCGCCTCGACGGGACGGACAAGGAGGCTCTCGAATCGCAGAGCATCCGCGAAGTGGACGCGGCCATCGTCGGCATCGGCGAGGACTTCGAGTCCGCGGCCCTGACCGTTGCGGCGCTGAAGGAGCTGGGCGTTCGCCATATCGTTTGCCGGGCGATGACCGAGATACAGGAACGGATTCTGCTGAAGGTCGGTGCTGATGCCGTCGCCTCGGCCGAGCGTGAATCGGCACTGCGCTGGGCCCATCGTCTCACGCTTCCGCGTCTCGATCAATACGTGGAGTTGGGCGAAGGCTACAGCATGATTTACGTCAAAGCGCCGCGGTCCTTCCATCAGAAGACGCTGCTCGAGCTCAACCTGCGAAAGAAGTACGAGGTCAACCTGGTGGCCATCCGGCGGACGGTCGAAGTGCACACCGAAGAGGATGAGAAGAAGAAAACCAGGCAGATCATCACCGTGCCGCGGCCGGACACGACGATCCTGCCCGACGACGTTCTCATCGTGGTGGGCAGCAACGAGAGCCTGAGCAACATTCCCAAGGAATGAGTCAGTCCGCAGCCGCGTTGCGAATTCCCACATTCCGACAGCTTTTCGTCGCAAGAAGAAGACGGTAGAATCCGAGCGGTACCTTTCTTTTGAGGGGTGTGAGCGAGGCCTCTGCACCGCGGGCGCATCGATGATCATTGCATGCCGATACTGTTGTCGTTGGCGCATATCGAGAGGTGACAACGCGTGAGCCGTTCAAGCCGGGCATCGATAGGCGCGGTGTTCGCGCTGCTTGCCGTCCTCGTGGCGGACGTGACCGTTGCTTGGCTGTATGCTGCGACAGCAGGTGCGCTGCTTCAGGCCGGCTTGCCTTCGAGCAGCGCGCGTATCGTTCTCATGTGGCTCATCGGCGCGGCGGTGGTTGTCAGCGTGACCGCAGGTCTGCTTCTCGTGCGCCACGCAAGACGTTGCAGTAGAGCAGAGGCGATCCTGCGCGAGAGTGAGGAGCGATACCGCAGCGTCGTGGAGGATCAGACCGAGCTGGTATGCAGGTATCGCGGCGATGGCACGCTTACTTTCGTCAACGACGCCTACTGCCACTTCGCCGGTTTGCCTCGCGAGGAGCTTCTGGCCTGCAGGTTTCTCTCCACGTTCGACGAGTCGGCACGCGCCGCTGCGGAGGCCCACGTATCGTCGATTTGCCCGGACAATCCGACGGCGAGGCTCGAGCACCGGCTGGTCACACCGGGCGGCACCGGGCGCTGGCATCAGTGGTTCACACGGGGCTTTTTCGATCGGCGCGGCAGGCTCGTCGAGTATCAGTCGGTGGGCCGCGACGTCACCGAACAGAAGCAAACGGAGGAACGCCTTCGTGAGGAACGGGACTTCAGCTCCGCCGTGTTGAACACCGTCGGCGCACTGGTTGTCGTTCTGGACGACAGCGGCGGCATCGTGCGATTCAACCGGCGGTGCCGGGAAGTGACCGGCTACACGTATGAGGAGGCGAAGGGCCGGGCGCTCTGGGATTTTCTGCTTGTGCCGGACGAAATCGAGTCGGTGCGGGCCGTGTTCCAAGAGTTGAAGGCCGGAGATTTTCCCAACACGCACGAGAACTACTGGGTCACGAAGGACGGCCGCCGGCGGCTGATCACGTGGTCGAACACGGCAATCATCGGCCCCGATGGGGCGGTGGAGCACATCATCGGGACAGGTATCGACGTCACCGAGCAGCGGCAGGCAGAGGCGGCGCTACGGGCGAGCGAGGACCTGCTGCGCAACATCATCCAGGCGACCGGCGAGGCGATGGTGGCGATCGACTCCGGAGGTCGAATCACGCTCTTCAATCCCGCGGCGGAGGGCATGTTCGGGTGGACGGCGGAGGAGATGATCGGCCAGCCGCTCGATCGGATGATGCCTCCGTCGTATCGCGAAGCGCACCGCAAGTACGTGCGGAGATTCTTCGACACGGGCAAATCGAGCGGCGGCATCGGCCGCCTGCTCGAGTTGCCGGGGCTGCGGCGCGACGGCGGCTCGTTCCCCATGGAAGTGTCGTTGTCGGAAGGCCGGCACGGCGAGGAGAAGCTCGTGATCGGCGTCGCGCGGGACATCAGCGAGCGTAAGCGCGCGGAAGAGGCCCTGCGGGCGAGCGAGCAACGGTTCCGGCTTCTGGCGGACAACGTGCCGGGAATCATCTACCTGTGCAAGAACGACCCACGATACACCATGCTCTATCTGAACGATGGGGTCGAGGCCGCGACCGGGTATCCCAAGGAGAGATTCCTGTCGGACGAGATCAGCTTCGCGGATCTCTACCATTCCGACGACGCGCCCGGCATCTTTCGGGGCGTCGACGAGGCGCTGGCGAAGAAGGAGCCGTTCCGCCTTTCATACCGCATCAAGCACGCCAATGGCGAGTGGCGATGGCTCGAGGAGTTCGGCACGGGTGTGTGGACGGACACGGGCGAATTGCTTTACCTGGAGGGGTTTATCAGCGACATCACGGCGCGGGTACGCGCCGAGGAGGATCGACGCAAGCTCGAGCAGCAGATTCAGCACGCGCAGAAGCTCGAGAGTCTCGGCGTGCTGGCGGGCGGCATCGCTCACGACTTCAACAACCTGCTCGTCGGCATTCTAGGGAATGCCGGGCTGGCGAGGCTCGAGTTGCCGGCCAAGGCTCCCGCGCGGCAGATGATCGATCACATCGAGGTGGCCGCCCAGCGCGCCGCCGATCTGGCCCGGCAGATGCTCGCCTACTCCGGCAAGGGCCGGTTCGTCGTGGAGCGCGTCGATCTGTCGCGGCTCGTCGAGGAGATGGCTCACCTGCTGAACGTGTCCATCACGAAGAAGGCCGTGCTGCGCTTCGAGCTGTCGCGTGACCTTCCACCGATCGAGGCGGACGCCACGCAGATTCGCCAGGTGGTGATGAACCTGATCACGAACGCCTCCGACGCACTGGGCGGGGCAAGCGGCGTGATCGCGGTGCGGACGGGCGCGATGGAGGCGGACCGCGCGTATCTTTCCGACACGTATCTGGACGACCACCTCGAGGCTGGGTATTACACGTTTGTCGAGGTCGCGGATACCGGGTGCGGGATGGATGAACCGACGCTCGCGCGGATCTTCGACCCTTTCTTCACGACCAAGTTCACGGGACGCGGGCTCGGTCTGGCCGCGGCATTGGGCATCGTGCGCGGCCACAATGGTGCGCTCAAGGTGACCAGCGAGCCGGGACGGGGAACGACGTTTCGCGTTCTCTTTCCCTGTGCGCGCTCCAGAGCCGACAACGTTAACGGCGGCGAGGCAGGTGAGGCGATGAGCGATCAGCAGTGGCAAGGCGACGGGACGATCCTGGTTGCGGACGATGAAGAGATCGTGCGCACGGTGGCGAAGATGACTCTCGAGCGTTACGGGTTGAACGTGCTTACGGCGGAAGACGGGGAGGAGACGCTGGCCGTGTTTCGCGACCACGCAGCCGAGATACGCGCGGTGATCCTGGACATGACGATGCCGAAACTCAGCGGCGAGGAGGTCTTCCGCGAGATACGTCGGATACGGCCGGACGTGTGTGTGATCGTTTCCAGCGGCTACAACGAGCAGGACGTGGTCGATTCATTTCGCGACGACAAGCCGATGGGCTTCATACAGAAGCCCTACCGGGCGCAGGATCTGGTGGACCGGATCCGAGAAGTGCTTGGTTAGACTGGTCCGGCTGTTCGGCGGTTAGACTCTTCGGCGGGCGTGATGCGTGGTCGTTGATCGACAGGGGGCGGCGCCAGCCCAATGGCGTGTCGCCACGTGACGCCTTCGCCCGCTTCGCCCGGCCAGCGGGCGGCGCGTGCAGGCGAGGTCACTCGGTCAACGTCGGTGATACTGCGGCTTTCTTTTTTCCGCGGGCGGACTTGGTCAGCGCGTCGAGCAATTCGTCGAGGGCCACGGATGCGACGCCCGTCGCCAGGTCGGACATGGCGTAGGGAATGACGAGCCGGCCGTTGTGGATCATGCTGCCGCAGGAGTAGACGACGTTGGGGACGTAGCCGTCGCGCTCTCCGCTGACGGGTTCCATCAGCGGGCTGGCCAGTTGCCCGATGATGCGCCGCGGGTCTTCGAGATCGAGCAGCATCGCGCCGATGCAGTAGCGGCGCATCGGCCCCACGCCGTGCGTCAGCAGTAGCCAGCCGCGGTCGGTCTCCAGCGGTGAGCCGCAGTTGCCGATCTGCATGAGCTCCCACGGGCGGGCCGGCCCCATCAGCTTTTCCGCTTCGTTCCAGAAGTGCAGGTTGTCGGAGGCCATCAGGTAGAGATTCTCGCCATCGACGCGGGAGATCATCATGTAGTGGTCGTTCACCATGTGGGGGAAAAGAGCCATGCCTTTCTGCTGGGCGTAGCGGCCGTTGAGCGTGATTATCTTGAAGTAGTTGAAATCGACGGTCTCGATCAACTGCGGCAGGATGCGAAAGCCGTTGTACGCGGTATAGGTGGCGTAGTACACGACCTGGCCGTCAGGATGGACAAAGCGAACGAACCTCGCGTCCTCGATCCCGCGACTCTCGTTTTCCGAAACCGGAAAGATCACCCGTTCCGACAGATCGCTGCCCGGCGGAAACTCGAGATGGTAGTTCGAGCGGGCCAGCCAGAGGATGTTGTCCGCGGTCTCGCTGACGTACGCGCGATCGGGATGCTCCTTCCGGTGAGCGTCGACCGTGCGGGTAAGCTCGCCCAGTGTGAAGTGGTCGCCGAGGTCCTGCAGGATGTGCTCGGCGATCTCGTTGTAGGCGCTCATCTCCGCGAGCTTGAGATGAAACGTATGCTTCTCGTACTGCCGATCCGCGAGGGGGCGGGCGGCGAACGCGTACGGCGAGACGTAATCGAACCGCACCTCGTTCGAGGCGTCGATGACTCCGCTGCGAAACTCGATGGAGGAGATGTGTCCCTCGCCGCAGGCCCGCAGGCTCATGATGAACCGCACCTCGCCGGGCGCCAGATCGCACTGATCAGGATGCGGCACCAGCGACGGATTGAACAGGGCGACCGACTCGAGCGAGTACTCCATCGTGCAGTACGCCCCGATGAGCAGGCGTCGCGGCTCCGAGATGTCTTTCCGCACCTGCAACATGCCGGCCACCTCGTCGAATCGACGGGCGAGCATCACCTCGAGATTCCGATGTCGCCCGTCGAAATCGGCCGTCACCTGCTGCAGCGCCCGCAGCACCTGCTCGTCGGACAAGCGCATGATCCGTTTGAGGATGGCGGCCTTGCGGGCACTGTCCTCCGGCACGAAGGTCCGGGCGATGACGCGCCGGTCATCGGGCCCCAGCCTGTGGGGATACCTCACGACTTTCGGCATTCGCCCGTTGTTTCTGCCATTGCGGGGCACAGTCCTTCTCCATCGATACCGTCCGGATGTCTCCCACCAGGAGGCACCCCTACCGTTCATCGGCTTCGCGATCAAACGGATTCTAGGAGGAATCCGCGTACGGTTCTTCCCGCCGTGTCCGTCCTTCTTCGTGCCTGTCTTCACGGCTTGCGGTCGGGGTGATCCACCCCTATCCTGCCGAGGATTCGGGAGGGGCGGGCTTGTGCGCAAACCGGCGGCCACCTGTCGGGAGATTCGGATGCCTCAGCACAACATTGTCGTCGTGGGAGGGGGGTTGGCCGGGCAGGCCGCCTCGATGAGTCTCGCCCAGGCCGGCGCCAGCGTGCACCTGGTCAGCCTGGTGCCCGTGCGCAGGTCGCACAGCGTCTGTGCCCAGGGTGGCATCAACGCCGTCAACACGCTCACCCGCCAGCAGGGCGACAGCGAATGGCTCCACTTCGACGATACCGTCTACGGCGGGGACTTCCTCCAGCATCAGCCGCCGGTCAAGGAAATGTGCGACTGGGCGCCGCGGGTCATCGATCTGCTGGACCGGCTCGGCGTCACGTTCAATCGAACAGTCGACGGCTACCGCGACCACCGGCGATTCGGCGGCACGCTGTACAAGCGGACGGCGTTCGCCGGGGCGACGACCGGGCAGCAACTGCTCTACGCGCTCGACGAGCAGACGCGGCGCTGGGAAACGGAAGGGGCGGTCACCAAGCACGAGTACCACGACTTCCTGGGGCCGATACTCGATGACCAGGGCGTCTGCCGCGGTGCCGTCATCCAGGACATGGTGTCGATGGAGATCAAGGCGCTTCCGGCCGAAGCGCTCGTGCTCGCCACGGGCGGCAACGGCCTGATCTACGGGCGAACGACCATGTCCACGATCTGCACGGGGTCGGCCGGAGCCCGGGCGTTTCAGGCAGGCGTCCGCTACGCCAACGGCGAGTTCATCCAGGTGCACCCGACGGCCATCCCGGGGACGGACAAGCTGCGGCTGATGAGCGAATCGGCCCGCGGCGAGGGCGGCCGAGTCTGGGTTCCGCGCAAGAAGGGCGACACCAGGGACCCGCGCGAAATACCGGAAAACGAACGCTATTACTTCCTCGAAGAGCGTTACCCGGAATACGGCAATCTCGTGCCGCGCGACATCGCCACGCGGGAAATCTTCGACGTATGCGTGAACATGGGGCTCAGCGTCGAGGAGGAGCGGCAGTGCGTCTATCTTGACGTGACCGAACTGCCCGCCAAAACGCTCCACAAGCTCGAGGGCATTCTCGAAATCTACGAGAAGTTTCAGGGCGTGGACCCGCGGACCATGCCGATGAAGATCTTCCCGGCCGTACACTATACCATGGGTGGGCTCTGGGTGGACTACGAAAAGAACGAGTCCGTCGGCGGGCTGGTCCTGGGATCGCCGCGGAACCAACAGACTAACGTGCCGGGCCTCTTCGCCATCGGCGAGGCGGACTATCACTACAACGGCGCCAACCGCCTGGGGGCCAATTCGCTGTTAAGCTGCATCTTCAGCGGATTGATCGCGTCCGAGTCCGTGCTTAACTACGCCGACGGCGCCAAGCGGGTGGATAAGTCGAGCATCGCGGAATCCGCCGCGAGTCGCCACCGCGAGTCGTTCGAAGCGCTGAAGCAAAAGAGCGGCAAGGAGAACGCCTACAAGCTGCACCAGGAGCTCGGCGTCTCCATGACCAAGAATGTCACGGTGGTCCGGCACAACAAGGCGATTGCCGAAACGCTCGACAAGATCGAAGAGCTGACCGACCGGTACGAGCACGTCGGCATCCCCGACGCGCAGACGTGGACGAACCAGTCGCTGTATTTCACGCGGGCGGTCGGTGACATGCTGCTGATGGGGCGGGTGATCGCGAAGGGGGCGATGCTTCGCGACGAATGTCGCGGCGCCCACTACAAGCCCGAGTTCGACATCCCCTCCCCCCACAGCGACGATCCGGCCGAGCTTCGCGAGCAGGCGATCGAGTGGTGCAAGGCCTTCCAGGCCCGCAACGACAAGTGGCTCAAGACGACGATCGCCGAGCACAAGGGACGCGATCCGAGGTTCTCGTACGAAGATGTCGATACATCCTTGATACCCCCGCGGCCCCGCACCTATGGTCTGAAGGGGGCGGAGATCATCGAGGAGATGTGGAGAGAGAGCTTCATGCGAAAGCCGCAGCCGGCCTCTTGATCTCGCCGGTGCGGGAGCGACAGCAATGCCCAGAACGATAACGGTTCACATCCAGCGGCAGGATACGCCGGACAGCGCCCCCTATACGCAGACCTTCGCGGTGCCTTATGAGAAGGGACTGAACATTACGTCCGTGCTCCAGCGCATCGCGGCGGACCCCGTGACCATCGATGGGGAGCGCGTCGCTCCAGTTGCTTACGACGCCTGCTGCCTCGAGGAGGTGTGCGGGGCGTGCTCGATGGTGATCAACGGTCACGTTCGTCAGGCGTGCTCGGCGCTGGTGGACGCGCTGCTCGAGCAGGAGCCGGAGATACGGCTGCAGCCGATGTCCAAGTTCCCGGTGAACCGCGATCTGTTCGTGGATCGGTCGCGGCTGTTCAAGTCGCTGAAGCGCGTGAAAGCCTGGGCGCCGGTGGAAGACTACTCGGATCGCGGCCCCGGACCAGGCATGCTTCCGAAGGAGCAGGAGGAGGCGTATCCGTTGGCCAGGTGCATGAGCTGCGGCTGCTGCCTGGAGGCCTGCCCCCAGTTCAACGACAAGATTCCGTTCGTCGGGCCGCATGCCCTCGGCCAGACGATGCTGTTCAATACGATCCCGCACGGTCAGCCCCTGGTTGTCGACCGGCTCGACGTGATGGCCGCGTCCGATGGCATCACTGCCTGTGGCAACGCGCAGAACTGCGCCAAGGTGTGCCCCAAGGGGGTTCCTCTGCTCCAGGCGATCGCCTGGATCGGCCGCAAGACGACCAATCACGCCCTCCGGACCGCACTGAGACGATAACCTGCTTCGGAGATCACCATGAGCAGAACATTCGCACGGTTGATCATCGTGTTCGTCTGTGCCTCTTGCGTTGCGCTTGAAGTCGAAGCGGCGCCGGGCGGGCCGATCAACTACGCCGATCCCCCGCAGGGCGTCTTCATCGACGACTGGATGAGCATCGAGCTTCTGGGCAACAAGGCGGGGTACCTGCACACCGAAGTATCTCGGACGGGCGACATGATCGACACGACCTATCTGGCGTCGCTCGTGATCGGAAGAATGGCGCAGCCAGTGACCATGAACCAGCTCCAGACGACGCGCGAGAAGCTGGATGGCACACCCGTCGACTTCGCCTACCAGATGGATGCCTCCGTGCAGAAGCTTCGCCTGCAGGGGGTGATCGCCGATGGCAAGGTGGCCATTCTGTCCGATCAGTTCGGGGCGACTGTGCGGAACGAATACTCGTTTCCCGAGGGAGCGCTGATGACCTGGGGAACGCTGCTCGCCAGCGAGCGCCACGGCTATGAGCCGGGTACCAGCTACAAGGTCGACGTGTACCTGCCCGAGATGGCTGCCGATACCGCCTTGCGCATGGACGTGAAGATCGAGGCGAAGGAGCAGATTCAGATCGGCGACCAGCCGGTCGACGCCATCCGCAGTCGGCAGGTGGTGAAGCTGCCCGGCATAGCTACGGGGATCGAGACACTCGCCTGGACCGACGAGCACGGCACCATCCTACGCACGGAATCGAACATGATGGGGCTGAAGCTGGTGATGGCGCGCTGCACGAAGGACGAGGCGCTGGCCGAGTTCACGCCGCCGGAGTTTTTTGTGCCGACCATGGTCAAGGTCGATCGGCCCATCGACCGAGAGCGAACGAAGAGCATCGACTACATCCTGCGCCCGCGCGACGCCCGCCTGGGACTCCCGCAATTGCCGGAAACGGGCATGCAGCACGTCGTCTCTCGCGAAGACGACGCCGTTCATCTGACCGTCCGACGCATCGACCGCGAGCCATTGAGGAAGCTGCCGGCCAGGGAGTACGGGGACGAGTGGCGGCCTTATTTGGCTCCGAATCCGATCATCAACAGCGACGACCCGGCGGTGACCGAGCTGGCGGCCAAGGCGAAGGGCGATGTCGCGGGCCCGTACGCGGTGGCCGACCGGCTCCGGCGCTTCGTGACCGATTACGTCAATGACAAGAACCTGGATGTCGGCTTCGCCAGTGCCAGCGAGGTGTGCCGCACCCGCAGCGGCGACTGCACGGAGCACGCTGTCCTCCTGGCCGCATTGGGCCGTGCGTGCGGGATTCCGACGCGCGTGGCGGTCGGGCTCATCTACGTGCCCAGGTTCGGGGCTGACCGGGATGTCTTCGGATTTCACATGTGGACGCAGTTCCGCATCGGCGAACAGTGGGTGGATTTCGACGCGGCCCAGGAGGAATCGGACTGTAATCCGACGCACATCGCCTTCAGCACCAGTTCCCTGCATAACATGGGGATGGGGCAGATGGTGTTCCAGCTCGCGAACGTGATTGGGAACCTGAAGATCGACGTTCAGAGCGATGACGCCGAGTCTGACAAACCCGTGACCACCGCTCCGGCGGAGTAGCACGGGGTGTGTTTACGAGCGTCCGGATCGTGCCACAGACTCCCCTGAAACCGTTACGATCCGCAGTATGCGGGTCTTACGGCTTTTCACGGAGCCTGCGGCCGGTACAATAACTATACGACCCGAGCCGCCGTTTCCGTGGGCACCCGCCACCGGCGGTGAGAATCGATAGCCACACGCCCCGGCATCGCCCCGCGATCGCCGGCAGTCGAACATGCTGCGGGAGAGTCACGTGACTAAGGCTTTTGCTGTATTGGTTACCGCCGGCATCGTAGTCGTGCTCGGCGGGGCGGCGTATTTCTTCCTTCCCACGCTTCAATCGTCCCGGCGCATTGTGGACGAGCGCGCCGACGAGGGCGCCGAACGGGCCCGCCGGCTGCTCGACAAGTACGAGCCCGACGCCGACTATTATGCCACGATGGTCGAGAAGGCCGGCGTGAATGCGACCGAGAGCGGCCAGTCGCTCGATGACTGGTTTGCCCGGCAGCGGCCCACCTCTGAGGATTCGCTCCAGGCGGAGGCGGACCGGCTCAACGACATGCTGGAAGGTTCGCGCCGGCGGCTGAACCATGCTCGGCAGGAGCTTGCCCGGCTGGCGCCCGGTGGGCAGGAGGTACCTCAGAGCCCCATTCGTTTCGGCGGCAACGTGGCGCAGCAGGCCGGGTGGATGCAGAAAGGGCTCGCCGCTCGCGAGCCGTTCGCGAAGGAGAACGTGCAGTATCTCAAGCAGAGCCTATCCGCCGCGAACCAGGCGACGTCGATAACGGATGGTGGCGCCAGCGCGTCGGACAACCTGCAAGCCAATCGAATGAAGGCAGTCGCGCTCGATCAGCAGGCCGGCGCCGAGGCTCGGCAGGCGGAGCGGCTCGCGGACGAGGCGTCGCAACATCTCAATGACCTCGCGGCGACAGCCAACCTGATCGCCCGTGTCAAGGGATCGGAAAAGCTGGTGGCCGGCAGCGGCGTTGAGGATCGCATTTCGGCCACCCAACAGAGAATCGATGAACTCACGCGGCATCGCGATGAGCTGGACGGCCAGATCACCGATCTCGAGGGCAAGATCGCCCAGACCCGCGACGAGATTCAGAAGCAGCTTGCCGCCGCCAGCGACGCCCAGGCGCAGATGGACGACCTGGAGCGTCATGGGCTGGACTACGAGCACGCCGACGCGGTGGAACGCTTCCGCCAGGAGTACGACCAGTACGCGAAGACGCTTCGCGAGGCGTCGCGCCGCGCGGCCGACTTGCAGCACGGCATGCTGTCCAACGCGAAAATCGATCCGGCCGGCGGCTACCTCGATGGCAAGTTCATCAGCGAGCCGGCCTCCGCCGAGATCGAGTACACCGCGGGCCTGGATGAATTCGAGGGCCAACTGGCCAGCCTCAAAATGCAGCGCGACGGCGCCGGACAAATCCTGGAGTCCACGCAGGCCGAGCTCGACCGGCTCAACAGGCTGGTCGGGAGTCTGCAAGCCGAGGAGAGCAAGGCGGCCCAGCGGTTGCAGGACCTGCGCGAAACCGCCCGCACGCAGCTCGAGGCGTACATCGCGAAGCGCAGCGAGGTGACGGCGGCGGAAGACAAGGCCATCAACACGTACAAGCAGTCAGCGAGGGCGTACAAAACGGCGGAGCGCAGCGCGCGGGCTCGCACGCAGAACGTCCCCCCCGGTGCCGTGCAGCCCGGCAAACCATCACCGTACGAACTGGTCGAGCAGGACCAGTGGCTCGCGGCGCGAGTGCTGTGCCAGGCGGCTCAGGCGAATCTCGAGGCATCGATGGTGCTCTACAACCGCTACAGCGGCTTGAAGGCGGCGAGCAGTCTGCTGAGCAGCGTGCAGAACGACGTGACGCTCAGTGACATCTCGCTTGATGACATCGCCCGGCAGATCGCGGAGGCCCAGACGCAGGGCAAAGAGCTGGTCAACGATGCCGCCGACGCGCTGGAGAAGTCCGCCCGCGACCTTCGCAACCATTGGACGGTGGCGGCGACGCTGGCCGCGGCCGACTACATGCTCGCCCTCTACGGCGAGCCGCAGATGGTCGAGGTGGCCATGGCCAACTACCGGGCGGTTGTGCAGGGTCGCGAGAACGATCCCTACGTCCAGCCGTTCGCCCAGCGCCTTGAAGAGCTCCGCAACCGCTGACCCGCAGCGGAAATCCCGTATCTGCTTCCGGTTTTGGCTGGATGCCCGGCGCGAGGTCGATATGATCGCCCCCGGCCGAGCGCGTGCTATGCGTGTGGCACTCGCCGGCCATCTATGAGCGGGCGGCGGATCACATGCGACTCTTCGTCAAGCGCGATCTGGACGGCTTCTTCGGCCTCTTCATCGACAACCTCGTCCAGCTTCTGCTGATCGTCTTTCTGTGCAGCAGCTTCTGCGGCATGAACGGCGATTATGCGTGGCTGATCTACAAGCGGATCCTGCCGGGAGCCGCGGTCTCGATTCTGATCGGCAACGTGTTCTACGCGTGGCAGGCGCATCGGCTGGCGCGGCGGCTCGGCCGGGACGACGTGACCGCGCTGCCGTACGGCATCAATACGCCGTCGCTTCTGGTGTACGTCTACTTTGTCATCAAGCCGACGTTCGACCAGACGGGTGATGCGGTGCTGGCTTGGAAGATGGGCCTGCTGGCCTGCCTGGGCAGCGGTATCATCGAGTTCGCCGGCGCGTTCGTCGCCGAGAGCGTCCGCCGGCACACGCCGCGCGCCGCACTGCTTTCCACGCTGGCGGGCATTGCCATCGGCTTCATCTCCATGCTGTTCGCCTTGCAGATCTGGGCGCAACCGTTGATTGCGATGGTGCCGCTCGGCATCGTGCTCATCGCCCTGTTCAGCGGGATACGCTTTCCGCTGGGCCTGCCCGGCGGGCTCGTCGCGATCATCGCGGGCACCATGCTCGCCTGGGTGCTCCCGGAAGCCTGGACGGCCAAGACGATGTCGCTGGCCGCGCCGGTCGGTCTGGCCGCGCCCACGTGGTCGGGCGGCGATCTGCTATCGGTGTTCGATCTGCCAAAGGCCCAGTGGCTCGGCTTCATGTCGGTGATCATTCCGATGGGCTTGTTCAACGTCGTGGGGAGCTTGCAGAACATCGAGTCAGCCGAGGCGGCGGGCGACAGCTACAGCACGCGGTCGTCGCTGGCGGTAAACGGAATCGGTACGATCCTCGCGGCCGGGTTCGGAAGCTGCTTTCCCACGACGATCTACATTGGCCACCCGGGCTGGAAGGCGATGGGGGCGAAGGCCGGGTATTCGACACTGAACGGCCTGGTAATCACCGCCATCTGCCTGACCGGCGCGCTGACGACGGTGAACAGCGTCGTGCCGATCGAGGCCGGCATTGCGATCGTTCTGTGGATTGGTGTGATTATCACGGCGCAGGCGTTCCAGGCGACGCCTCGCGAGCACGCGCCGGCCGTCGCGATCGGCCTGTTTCCGGCAATCGCTGCCTGGGGTGTGGTAATCGCGGTGGGGGCGGCCAGCGTGGCCGGCGGTACGACGCTGCAATCGCTGTTGGCCGGTAATCCGCAGCAGGGCCTCAGCGGGTTTCCACTTCACGGGCTGCTGGTGATGGACCGGGGCTACATCTTCACGTGCATGATCCTGGCGGCGGTGACGGCGTTCCTGATCGATCGGCGGTTCTACACCGCGGCGGTATGGATGGTCATCGCGGGGTTGCTGACGCTGGTCGGCCTGATGCACGCTTACTCGCTGACAGGCAACAACATTGATTACCTGCTGGCCTTCAACCGCCCGCCGGCCGGTGCAATCTCGTACCGCGCGTACGAGATCGTGCTCGCGTACATTGCCACGGCGATTGTATTCGTGCTGATCGGTCGCTACGCCCGAGGCCGCACGGTCGCGTTCGATCACGCCTAGCACACGCCTGACTCATGCCGCAGGGAGTGCGGTCACGCGGCTCGCGAGCGGCTGGCGGACCGGTGGAAATGCCTGTAAGCTCGTGCCCCGTAAGACTTTGTGCTGGCTGAGCGGGCACCGGACCTTCCGAAGATCGCCGGTCACGCGATCGTTGCGGAACGGGATAACCCAGCACTCCATGCAGGCAGGGCACAGAAGCTGGCCGACGAGCGCGACCAGCCGCCGCGGCATGCAGTCTCGGAAACGTCCTGCGATTGATCGATTGTTCAACCTCCACGAGGAGTCTGGAAGGCGATGCATCTGGCCGGTCTTGATTGGGCGGTGTTGGCTGTCTGCGTCGTGGTGATTTTCGCCCCCGCGATGTTCTTCGCCCGGCGGGGTGGTCGCAGCGTGTCGGAATTCTTCGCATCGGGACGGGCTGCGCCATGGTGGCTCGTGGGCACGTCGATGGTGGCGACGACGTTTGCCACGGACACTCCGGGTCTGGTGACCCAGCTCGTGCGGGAGAAAGGCATCGCGTATAACTGGATCTGGTGGGCGTTTCTGCTCACCGGTATGGCGACCGTTTTTTTCTACGCGCGCCTTTGGCGCCGGTCGGGCGCGTTGACGGATCTCGAGTTCTACGAGATTCGGTACGCCGGGGCCCCGGCCGCTCTCGTTCGCGGCTTTCGCGCCCTCTATCTCGGGCTGGTATTCAACTGCTTCATCATGGCGACGGTCACGCTGGCAGCGGTGAAGATCGCGGCGGTGCTGCTGGGCGTCCCGCCATGGCAGACCATCACTTTCGCCATCTGCCTGTGCACGCTGGTGTCGGCGGTGTCCGGACTGTGGGGCGTCCTCGTGTCGGATCTCGTCCAGTTCGGCCTGGCGATCACGGGATCGATCGCCGCGGCGTGGTATGCCCTTTCGCTCGATCAGGTCGGTGGCATGGATGGCCTGCTCCACAGCATCCGGCCTGAGACGCTGAACCTGCTTCCGGACTTCAACCAGAAGGGGCTGGTGCTCGCGGTGCTGATCATTCCGCTGGCCGTGCAGTGGTGGGCGGTGTGGTATCCCGGTGCGGAGCCTGGGGGCGGCAGCTACATCGCGCAGCGGATCCTGGCGTCGAAAGACGAGCGGCACGCGGCGGGAGCCACGCTGTGGTTCAACGTGGCGCACTATGCGCTGCGCCCGTGGCCGTGGATCATCGTCGGGCTGTGTTCGATGCTCGTGTTTCCGGAGCTGGCCGATCTGCGGAAGGCGTTTCCGCACGTGAGCGCCGACCTGGTCAAGGACGACATGGCATATCCAGCCATGCTTACATTTCTGCCGGCGGGGGTTCTCGGGTTGGCGGTCGCCTCGTTGCTGGCGGCGTACGTTTCGACAATGTCCACACACTTGAACTGGGGGGCGTCGTACCTGGTGAACGACTTCTATCGCCGGTTCATTGCCCCGGACGCTTCCGAGCGGCAACAGGTCTGGATATCACGCTTCGTCACGCTGGTGCTCATGCTGCTGACGGCGCTGGTCTATCTGCTGCTCAATTCCTCCCGCCAGGGATTCGAGGTGATTTTGTCGATCGGGGCGGGGACCGGTCTGATCTACCTGCTGCGCTGGTTCTGGTGGCGGATCAACGCGTGGAGCGAGATTTCCGCGATGATCAGCTCGTTCGTCGTGTCGGTGCTCATCCTCGTGTCAAACCACTTTCTGGCCGCAGGCTGGATGGCCGCCGGGTATCGCGACGCGATGCTGGACCAGGGACTTCTCGAACAGGTGAACGGTGTCACGCGGATTCCGGGGCATATCGGGCTCATTGTGACAGTCATTGTCACTACGATCGTGTGGGTGCTGGTGACCTACCTGACGGCGCCCGCCCCGTGGGAGACGCTGGTGTCGTTCTACCGGCTGGTCCGGCCGGCAGGTCCCGGGTGGTCGTCGATCCGCAGAGAAGCCGGCTTGTCGGCATCGCCGGACAGCCTGGCGACCTCCCTGCTGGCTTGGGTGCTTGGCTGCATGGCGGTATACTCGGCCCTGTTCGGCGCGGGCAGCCTGCTGTTCCATCAAACGAGCCAGGGCGTCGTGCTCGTAATCGTGTTCGCGGTCAGCACGGCCGCGTTGATTGCACTATTATCATGGAGTTGGCGGCCGACGCTGCCGACGTTCACCAAACAATGATCGAAAGCGGCCTACGACAAAGGAACCAGACAGGCAGATGTTACCATCAGATAAATCGTTATTGGCCTGCGCGGCAATGGCGGCGGTTATGACTTTCGCTTCGCTATCTTTGGGCGGATCGCCGGCCGACGCCACTATCGCGATCGTGCCGGCACCGCAGCACGTCGAGAAGGGAACCGGTCGGTTCGCCATCAACACCAAGATCGTGATCGCCGTGGACCGCGGCGACGATGTCCGTCGCGTGGGCGAGTACCTGTCGAAGGAACTGGAACGGCAGGTGGGTATCTCGCTTCGCGTGGGGACGGCGAGGCAGCTTCTTCGCCGGGAGGCAATTCTGCTTACAACGCGTCCTCGCCGTGGCGGCTGGCAATCGGCAAAGGGTGCCCTGCCTCAAGGCCGTGGTACACGCGACGGCGGCGTGGACAAGGAGCACTACGAGCTGGAGGTCACGGCCGATCGTGTCGTGCTGCGCGCTCCGACGGCCGAGGGGCTCTTCCGCGGCGTTCAGACGCTTCGGCAGTTGCTTCCCTGGCGGCCAGAGGCAGAGGCAGACGCGCCGCCGGAGAAAGAGTGCTTCATCCCGGCAGTCCGCATTCAGGACGAACCGCGGTACCCCTGGCGCGGGATGCACCTCGATGTCTGCCGGCACTTCATGCCCGTCGAATTCATCAAGCGCTACATCGACCTGCTTGCCCTGCACAAGTTCAACACGTTCCACTGGCACCTCACTGAGGACCAGGGCTGGCGGATCGAGATCAAGAAGTACCCCAAGCTGACGCAGGTCGGCGCATGGCGCAGCGAGGGCGACGAGCGGTACGGCGGGTTCTACACGCAGGATGAAATCCGCGACATCGTGGCCTACGCCGCCGAGCGGTACATCAACATCGTGCCGGAAATCGAGATGCCCGGCCACTCGCTGGCGGCGCTGGCCGCGTATCCGGAGCTGTCGTGCACGGGCGGTCCGTTTGAAGTCGCGACCAAGTGGGGCATCTATGACGACGTGTACTGCGCGGGCAACGATAAGACGTTCGAGTTTCTGAAAAACGTGCTCGATGAAGTGCTGGCGCTGTTTCCCAGTGAGACCATTCACGTCGGCGGTGACGAATGCCCGAAGACGCGATGGAACGTGTGCCCGAAATGCCAGCAGCGCAAGAAGCAGGAAGGGCTGGCCGACGAAGAAGAGCTGCAAAGCTACTTCATGAAGCGCATCGCCCGGTACCTCGAGTCAAAGGGGCGCCGGCTGATCGGTTGGGACGAGATTCTGCAAGGCGGCCTGGCGCCGGGGGCGACAGTCATGTCCTGGCGCGGTATGAGCGGCGGGATCAAGGCGGCCCAGTCGGGCCACGACGTCGTCATGACGCCGACGACGTACTGCTACTTCGACTATCGTCAATCGGACAAGGCGGATGAGCCGGGCTCGGAGCATGGGCCCGTGCTGACCCTGAAGACGGTGTACGAGTTCGAGCCGACACCGCCGGAGCTGTCGCCGCAGGATGCCAAACACGTGCTCGGCGCCCAGGGCAACGTGTGGACCGAGCACATGGAAGACCCGCAGCGCGTCGAGTACATGACGGTACCGCGCATGTGTGCGCTCGCGGAAGTGACCTGGTCCCCACGGGAAAACCGCAACTGGGACGATTTTCTGGTGAGGCTGAAAAAGCACCTGAGCCGACTCGACACGATACACGTCCACTACCGGCCGCTCGACGACTGACCCGCGGCTGGGGATTCACGAATCCCGCAGCGCCTGCGCACGTTGAGCATACTGCACCCGGCGCTGATGCCGGTTTGGGCGCTCTTCACATTGCTGCACTGCTCAAGCGCCGCGGAACAGGAAGGACGCGTCGTCGGTCGGAGCGAAGGAGATGTCGCTTGTGAGTCCGATCGCGATGACACTGCTGCTGGTGGCCGGCTGGGGGATCTTCGCTTGGTCGGCGAAGCGGCGCTGGCGGTTGATGACGATCGGCCCGCCGGAGCACCGGTTTGACCGGCTCGGCGAACGCTTCCGGCGGATGATGCGGTTCGCCTTCGGCCAGTGGCGGATGCCGCGTTACCGCCTGGCCGGCGTGGCCCACATCTTCATCTACGCCGGCGCCGTGGTCATGCTGCTGCGCGGGCTGATCCTCTTCGGCCGCGGATACTCGGCCAACCCGCACTTCGGCTACGTCGTGTTCAACATCGGCACGCCGCTCGGAAATCTCTATTCGCTGATCAAGGACGCGTTCGTCGTCGCCGTGCTCGTGGGCATCGCCGTGTATCTCTACTACCGGGCGTTCCGCCGGCTCGGGCGAATGACCATCAATTTCGAGGGCTTTCTCATCCTGGCGATCCTCACCGGGCTCATGCTCAGCGACATGCTTTACGACGGCGCCCGGATGGCTTGGCATGGCGAGGCGGCCAGCATGTGGGAGCCGCTGGGATCGCTGGTCGCATCGCCGCTGCGCGGCGCATCGCACACAACACTCGCGGCGCTGACGCACCTCGGCTTCTGGGGGCACGTCAGCCTGATTCTGGGGTTCCTCAACTACCTGCCGTACTGCAAGCAGTTCCACGAGATCACGGCGTTCCCGAACGTGTTCTTCCAGTCGCTCGAGCCGCCCGGCCGGCTGCGGAAAGTCGAGGACCTTGAGGGCATGGTCGAGCGCGAGGAAACGCTGGGCAAAGCGCGGATCGAGCAGTTTCACTGGAAATCGATTCTCGACTTCTACACCTGCACGGAATGCGGGCGATGCAGCGACAACTGTCCGGCCACGAAGACCGGCAAGCTGCTCTCGCCAAAGCACCTCACCGTGAACCTGCGCAATCACCTCTACAGCCGGCAGAATGAGCTGATCCGCAAGAACGGCGAGCCGGAGAGAATCGACCTCGTCGGCCAGGATGCGGTGATCAACCCCGAGGTCATCTGGGCGTGCACGAGCTGCCGGGCGTGCGAGCAGGAATGCCCGGTCTTCATTACCTATGTGGACAAGATCATCGGCATGCGGCAGCACGTCGTGCAGGAGCGCGGCGACTTCCCGCAGCAGCTCGCGACCGCGTTCCGCGGGATCGAGAACTCCGGCAATCCGTGGAATCTCCCCGGCCACCAGCGAACGGCTTGGGCCGAGGGGCTTGACGTGCCGCGCATGGCGGACAAGGGCGAGGCCGAATGGCTGTTGTGGGTGGGCTGCGGCCCGGCCTATGACGACAAGGCGGTGAAGATCGCTCGGGCCATGGCCCAGTTGCTCAACATGGCCGACGTGGACTACGCGATCCTCGGTGAAGAGGAGCAGTGCAACGGCGATCCCGCGCGCCGGGCGGGGAACGAGTTCCTCTTCCAGGCGATGGCCGAGGCGAACGTGGAGATTCTCAAGGGTTACGGCGTCAAGAAAATCATCACCATCTGCCCGCACTGCTTCAACACGCTCAAGCACGAATACCCGGACTTCGGCGGCGACTTCGAGGTCGTCGCCCACCCGGACCTGCTCGCCCGCCTGGTGCGCGAGGGCAAGCTCCGCCCGCGGGGCTCGGTTGACGCGACCGTCGTGTACCACGATTCCTGCTACCTCGGTCGCTACAACGAGATATACGAGTCGCCGCGCAGCGTGCTGGCGGGCGTGCCAGGCGTGCGGCTGGTCGAGGCTGCGGCCAGTCGCGATCGCGGCATGTGCTGCGGTGCCGGCGGGGCGCAGTTCTTCAAGGAGGAGGAGCCGGGCGACGAGCGCGTCAACTACGCCCGTGCCGACCAGCTTATCTCGACCGGCGCCACCGTGGTGGCCAGTGCGTGCCCGTTCTGCAAAAGCATGCTCAGTGACGGCATCTCGTCGCGCGGCCGCGAGGAGGAGGTGAAGATGATGGACATTGCCGAGGTGCTGCTGCAATCCGTGGTAAAACACGAGGACACGGACCGCGCCGCCCAGCCCGCCCAGGCCTGATTCGCCGCGATATGGCCTTTCAGAATCCCGCTCGGCGCCGCCATCGGCCAGTGTTCGTGACATTAAGCACTGTTTATCCGCAATTTAGGCTCGGCTAAGGGGGGTATTCGATACTTCCTCGCGTGAGGGCCGCAATTCGGCGGTGCGCGCGTGCACGGAGTCCTGGACTGGTAGCTGGGTGACGGGCTACTTGATGACGGAGTAGAGCGATGAAGAGGGGTATATTCTGGTGGGGCGCGCTGTTCGGTGGCGGCGTGCTGCTGGTGATCGAATTGGCGGTTATGCTGCTCGGAGCGGTGAACATGAGCGCGGACCAGTCGGCAGGCCTGCTTGACGACATCGGTAACGCGGCGTTCGAGTCTTCGACCTGGTGGCGGGCGCCGAAGACGAAAAACCCGGTGAGCCAGACTCCCGACGTGCTTCGCGAGGGAATGGAGCACTTCAAGTCGAGCTGCGTGTTCTGCCACGGGGCGCCGAAGGTTGCACGCGCGGACTGGGGGACCGCCATGCTGCCGGAGGGGCCCGAGTTGGCGAGTAAAGGTACCCAAGCGAGCACGGACGGTGAACTCTTTTACATCATCAAGGAGGGCGTGCGCATGACGGGCATGCCCGCGTTCGGTGAGGAACACTCGGACGAGGACATCTGGAAAATCGTGAGCTTCATCCGGCACTTGCCGGAACTTACCGCTGGCGAGCAGGCTGAACTCCGCGAGGCGGTTGAGGGCCTCGAGCACGAACACGAGCATGGCGAGCATGAACATGGCGCCGAGGCCGAGCATGAGCAGGGGATGCTGCCCGCCCACGGCGGCCACACCATTCAGACCCAGCCGGCCGCACAGCCGAGCGAGCACGAGAGCGGCGAGGGCAGTTGATCGTGCCGCCACAATGGCTGACTGTCCTTTCGACGGTATGTCTTTGTGCTGGCGGGGTCTCGGCACTGATTCTTCTGATCGATATTCTGGTACGTCCGCAGAAGATGTGGATCATGGACGTCGTGTGGCCGGTGACGGCGCTGTTCGGCAGCGTGGTTGTACTGTGGCTGTACTACAGGTACGGCCTGCTGGCCACGAAGCAGGCCGCCCGCGAGGCGAAGGCCCGGGGTAAAGAGTCACCCAATATGCGGTTGACGCCGTTTCCCGCGATGGTGGCCAAGGGGTCTCTGCACTGCGGCAGCGGCTGTTCGCTGGGGGACTTGTGCGCTGAATGGCTCGTGTTCCTCGTGCCCGCGGTAGCCACATGGTTCGGCTACGAATCGATCTTCCAGCATAAGATCTTTGCCGCCTGGGTGGTGGACTTCATCTTCGCCTATGCATTCGGCGTCGCCTTTCAGTACTTCACGATCAAGCCCATGCGCGGCCTGTCGGTGGGCCGTGGAGTGGCTGCGGCGGTGAAGGCGGACACGCTGTCGCTCGCTTCCTGGCAGGTTGGCATGTACGGCTTCATGGCGATTGCTCACTTCTGGATATTCGGGTCCCTGTTGCAGATCGAGCTGAAGACCGACACGGCCGCTTTCTGGTTCATGATGCAGATCGCCATGCTGGCAGGCTTCGCGACGAGCTACCCGGTTAATTGGTGGCTGTTGCGCAACGGGATCAAGGAGAAGATGTAACCTCGACACAGCTCAAGAGCAGTGGCAGACGGCGCGTCCGCGAATGAGTACGCCGGACAGCTTAAAAAACCGTCATCTTTGAAACGAGCGAATGTTGTGCCGCCGCCACGAGCCCGTAAGCGGTCATGTTGGTGGGGGACGGTCCCAGCCCGCGGAACACCTCGCTTTACTCCGGCTTTCTGCACGTCATAGCATAGTTTCGTGCACCATGAATTTGACCGGGCATCCCGTTACTGATTCCCGTCCGGCGCCCGCTCGGCAGTCGGCAGTGACGAGGGGATGCCGGTAAGCGAGCGAGATAATCCCAAGAAGATGAAGTTATGTTTGTTCGAAACCACATGACACACGATCCGATCGCCGCGGCCCCGGATGCATCGGCGGCCCGCGTTCTCGAGCTGATGATTCACCAAAGAATCAGCCATGTGCCGGTCGTAGACGAGAGCGGGCGACTGCTGGGGCTGGTTACCGGCCACCAGGTACGCCGCATTGAGCTTGACGGCAGTCTGGGCAACTGCCCCGTCCGGAAGATCATGCTCATCGAACCGGTGACGACGACTGCCGACACCACCGTCGGCGCCGCGATGCGGATCATGTCCGAGCGAAGGGTAAGCTCCCTGCTCGTGGTGGACTCCGCCGGCCGGCTCGAGGGTATCATCACGCGCCAGGATCTCCTGAACGTGGTGTGTCGCTGGCTGGCGTTCGATCAGCAGGGCAGCACCATCGAGTTGTCGCTTGTGGATGAAAAAGCCGATCTGGTTGCTGCCTTCGAAGTGCTCAAATCACATGACGCTGATTTGCTCAGTGCCGTCGCATCATGCGTTCGCGACGACGGTGACGAACCGGCCCTCTACCTGCGAATTGCGCAGCGCAACCCGCGACCCATCGAATCGGCATTGTCGCGCGCCGGGCTGATCCCGCTCGAGCCGGAGCTGGAAGCCGAGAGGTCGGACGAAGCCGATCGCGTGCACCAGCCTGGGTAGAAAGAAAGACGGCCAGCCTGCTGATCACTGCCAGCCGAAGCGCTCTGCGCCGTCTCGGGTTGGCCACTGACAGGCGATCAGGATGATGGCAGCGCCCGGAGCCACCAGTCCGAACATGTTCGCTGAGAGCAGGTACGTGACGATTCCCAGGAGGCCGGTGCCTTCAGCCATCACGCAGCCGATGAGCGTGATCGTCGTGTACGCGGCCCGCGGCGTCATCTGCCCGGCGGCCGCGGGATCGGCGGCTGTCTCACGCACCCTCTTGACGAGCACGCTCCGCAAGATGACATATCCGACGAGTTGACCGCCGGCCACGCAGGCGAGGACCGGCAGAAGGAATGTCGCGACGTCCGCATTCGTCGCGATAATGCCTTGGCGGACGAACACAACTGCCACCACGGCGAACGCGATAACGCCCGTAGCCATGACGGCCACGACGATGCGCAGGACGCGTACACGCGACTCAACCGTGTCTTCCGGCAGTCCGTACGTTTGCTCAGTATTCTGCATGGGCAGAACCTCCTGTTGCGTCGATACGTCGACGAGCATACCGCTGCGGCGCCGCTGAATAAACATGAAAACGGCAGAGTGCAGACTTGCCCGCAGGCGTCGGTCGGCCTCTATGCAGCCGACGAGCCAGCGGTGAGGTCGTCAAAGATCGCGATAATCGCCACAAACATCGACTTTGCCGCCGAGATGATCTGGTTCTGCTCCTCATCGGTGAGTTGGGCCGCGGCCAGGTCTTCCCTGAACGCCCGCCAGCGCGTCTTCTGAAGATCGCCGTAGGGATCGAGGTAGCGCGTGCCCCGGTTGTCGGGCAACGACCAGACCTTGCGCAGCGACGCGGCGATGAATCGCGAGCCGTTGTTGCTGCCTTCCAGAACGTAGTGGTAGCCGAGCAGGCCGATGGGGTGCTCGGCGGCGGCGCGATCGATCTCATCGAGCAGAGAGGCGGTGGCCGGCAGCGCGGTAATCTGGGACACGTCAACCCCGAAGAAGGCGAGGTCGTCAAGGATGTAGCGCTCCTGGTACTGGTAATCGCGGATGACCGTTCTGAACACAGGCACATTGGACGAACGGAGATGTGACTCCAGCCGCCGGTGCACGAGAAGGAACTGGCCGAGGTAGCGCACGTAGTCCTCGCGCGAAAAGTCGCCGCTCGCCAGCCGTTCCTGAAAGGCGTGCCGCTCGGCGGTGCGATGGAGTTCGGCGGTGGCTTCCTTGAGCCGGTCGCTCACGGTTGATGCGGTCTGCGACAATTCGATTCTCCTTGCGTTCTTCAATCCGAGCCGAGACAGCCGTTCGCTATCCAGTAGACCGACGGGACGCTCAACCAGAGCAGTCCCTTGACCAGGAAGAACAGGAAACCGGCGGCGAAGATCTTCTTCGTCCAGCAGCGGCCCTTTTGCGAATGGGTCGGATCGTAAGCCATCGTCGGATCGTAGAAGCCGCGGTCCAAGCCGGAAAGGAACACATGCAAACCCGGCAAGTCTGCTGGGCCGTGATGGGGCACGGCCGGCGCCGTGACATGTAACGGAATTCGGCCCGGCCAGCGTCCGGGATCCGCGGATTGCCCTTTTCCAGCTTACCAGGGGGCCTGTTCGATGCTGGCACGGCGCGTGCGACCACTGGAGGCCAGGGAGACTGTTGAATCAGGGTACTGCGAGCGAGGCACAAGCGATGAAATTGCATGCGTGTGTGGGGATTGGCGTGCTGGCGGTCGTGCTGGCCGTCGGTCCGGCGCTGGCTGGTGATGTGCGCATTCTGAACGTGTCCTACGACCCGACGCGCGAACTGTACGAGGACGTCAACCAGGCGTTCGCCAGGCAATGGAAAGAGAAAACCGGCCAGGATGTCGTCATCCGCCAGTCGCATGGCGGGGCCGGCAAGCAGGCCCGCGCAGTGATCGACGGGCTCGAGGCCGACGTAGTCACGCTGGCCCTGGCCTACGACATCGACGCGATTCGCGAGAAGGCGAACCTCATTCCCGCCGACTGGCAGAAGCGCCTGCCGCATAACAGTTGCCCGTACACCTCGACGATCGTCTTCCTCGTGCGCAAAGACAATCCGAAACACATCAAGGACTGGGACGATCTGATCCGCGATGACGTGGCGGTCATCACGCCGAATCCAAAGACGTCGGGCGGGGCGCGGTGGAACTACCTGGCGGCGTGGGCGTACGCGTCGGAGAAGTACAACGGCGACGAGCCGCAGGTCTGCGAGTTCATGAAGAAGCTCTTCAAGAACGTCCCCGTGCTGGACACCGGGGCGCGCGGTTCGACGAACACGTTCGTGCAGCGAAAGATCGGCGACGTGTTCCTGGCCTGGGAGAACGAGGCCCTGCTGGTGACCAACCGCCTGGCGCCGGGCGAGTTCGAGATCGTCGTGCCGTCGATCAGCATTCTTGCCGAACCGCCGGTGACGGTGATCGACGCCGTCGTGGACAAGCACGGCACGCGTAAAGTGGCGACGGCGTACCTGGAGTTCCTTTACACGAAGGAAGGGCAGGAGCTGATCGCCGAGCACTACTATCGCCCGCACATGGCGGAGGTCGCGGAGAAGTACGCGAGCCAGTATCCGAGCGTGAAGCTGATCACGATTGACGACAACTTCGGCGGATGGAAAGCCGCGCAGGAGAAGCACTTTTCGGAGGGCGGGGTCTTTGACGAGATTTTCGCGAAGTGAGGAGTCGTCATCTCTCCTCGTTACGTAGTGCGGATGATCACAATGCTCACCCCCTCGATGCATCAGGTTTCCTCCGCCCGTGCCGGGGCGGGCTTTTTCTGCTGCACGCTTACCACGGGTTCCGTGTCGTCGTGCTGCGCACTTTCCGACACTCCACCCGTGGCTACATTCCGCCGCCCCGTCCGGGGCGGTGGGATGGTGAGCCGTGTCGTACGACGGGTTCCGCCCTGGCTCGCGCCGGTGCTCCACCCGTGGGGACATCTCTTGGCCCCTGTCGGGGCCTTCAGTGACGCGGCCGGAGGGAAAGTGAGAAGGTGAGACAACGCGAAGGTACGAAAGTGGGAAAGTGAGAACGTGACAAAGTGACAACGTGGGGATGAGATGGCAGTTGTTCGCGTGGGAAAAAAGACGGTGATACCGGGGTTCGGCCTGACCCTCGGTTTCACTGTTTTTTACATGTCGCTGCTGCTGCTGATTCCACTGGCCACCCTGCTCTTCTGGACCGGCCGGCTGACCTGGGAGGGGGTGTGGCACACGTTCACGTCGTCGCGGACGCTGGCGGCGTATCGCCTGAGCCTCGGTGGGGCGCTGATCGCCGCGGCGCTGAACGGCGTGTTCGGCCTGCTCGTGGCGTGGGTGCTGGTGCGCTACCGGTTTCCCGGGCGGAAGCTGGTGGATGCCCTGGTCGATCTGCCGTTCGCGCTGCCGACGGCGGTGGCCGGCATCGCTTTGACCGCGATCTACGCTCCGACCGGCTGGCTCGGGCAGTGGCTGGACAAGATGTCGATCGCGGCGGCGTACAGCCGGCTGGGTGTCGTGCTGGCGATGATCTTCGTGAGCCTGCCGTTCGTGATCCGCACGGCGCAGCCGGTGTTGCAGGATATCGACAAGGAGATCGAGGAGGCGGCGCGGACGCTGGGGGCCACGCGTTTGCAGACGTTTCAAAAGGTGATCCTGCCGGCCATCGTGCCGGCGGTGCTGACCGGCTCGGCGATGGCGTTCGCCCGGGCAGTGGGTGAGTACGGCACGATCGTGTTCATCTCGGGGAACATGCCGGGCAAGACGGAGATCGTACCGCTGCTGATCATGACGCGGCTCGAGGAATACGACTACGCGGGGGCGACGGCGGTGGCCGTCGTGCTGCTGGCGCTGTCGTTCGTCATCCTGCTGGTGATCAACCTGATGCAGGTGTGGATGCGACGCGGCATACCGGCGTAAATGGGTGTGCGGGTAGAGCGGTGACCGTGACGGACTTGTGGGGATATTTCGATGGTGTTGGCTTCGATAAACCCTCCCCCTGCCCCTCCCTTCAAGGGAGGGGGGTCGCCCGCAGCGCCACGCTGCGCACCTTGACTCAGATGGGTGATCGATGAGCACAGTGGCGACCAGCATTACAAGAGCTCCGACGGCGCGGGCTGCCGCGGATGAAACGTCCGCGCCCGTGCGCTGGGTGCTGATCGGCGTGGCCCTCGCCTTTCTCGGGCTGGCGCTGATTCTGCCGCTGGCGGTCGTGTTCGTCAGCGCGTTCGAAAAGGGCTGGCGGACGGTCATCGCGGCGCTGACGCACGAAGACGCCCTCGCCGCCATGCGCCTGACGGCCATCACCGTGGCGATTGCGGTGCCGCTCAATGTCATCTTCGGCGTGTGTGCCGCATGGGCGATTGCCAAGTTCGACTTCCGCGGCAAAAGCGTGCTGGTGACCATGATCGACCTGCCGTTCAGCGTCTCGCCGGTGATCGCGGGCATGCTGTTCGTGCTGCTGTTCGGGGCGCACGGCGTGTTCGGCCCGTGGCTCAGCCGGCACGAAATCCAGATTATCTTCGCGGTGCCCGGCGTGGTGCTGGCGACCATGTTCGTCACCATGCCGTTCGTGGCCCGCGAGCTGATTCCGCTGATGGAAGCGCAGGGCGGCGAGGAGGAAGAGGCGTCGGTGAGTCTCGGGGCCAGCGGGTTAAAAACCTTCTGGCGCGTGACGCTGCCGAACATCCGCTGGGGCCTGGCCTACGGAACCATCCTGTGCACGGCCCGGGCGCTCGGCGAGTTCGGCGCGGTCTCCGTCGTCTCCGGCCACATCCGCGGCGAGACCAACACGCTGCCTCTGCACGTCGAGATTCTGTACAACGAATACCAGTTCGCCGCGGCCTTCAGCGTGGCGGGGCTGCTGGTCTGCCTGGCGCTGTTGATGATCGTGGCCAAATCGCTCATCGAGTGGCG
>JBECKQ010000472.1:0-4939 GCA_040235375.1 Phycisphaerae bacterium
GGCTCGAACTTCATCCAGTCGCACGTCCTGCACTTCTATCACCTGTCCGTGCTCGATTACGTGGACACGACGGGACTGCTGGACATGTCGCCGTGGACGCCGCGCTGGACCACCGCCGACATGGTCAGCGGCCAGACCGCCGCCGATCTAGTCGGCCACTATGTCGATGCGCTGGCGATGCGCAGGAAGGCGCACCAGATCGGGGCGATCTTCGGGGGCAAGCTGCCCTGCACGGGATCGTTTGTCGTCGGCGGCTGCACGGAGCAGGTGACCGAAGAGAAGATCACGGCATTTCGCGCCGTGCTCGACGAGATTCGCGACTTTGTTGACAACGTCTACATGCCGGACGTGACGACGCTGGCGAGCACGTTCCCCGATTACTTTACGTACGGCGCCGGCTACGGGAACCTGCTCGCGTTTGGGGCATTCGATCTGGACCCGGCGGGGACGTCGCGGCTGTTTGCCGCCGGCCGGTACGCTGGCGGCTCTCTTCTGGCGATGGATCCGGCCGAAATCACCGAGCGCGTGACCTGTTCGTGGTTCACACCCGCGTGTGATGACTTGAATCCGTCTGTCGGAGAAACGGAGCCGGATGCAGACAAGCCCGGCGCTTATTCGTGGCTGAAGGCGCCGCGGTACGATGGGGGTGCCTATGAGCTTGGGCCGTTGGCGCGCATGTGGATCAACGGCGACTACAGCCATGGCATCTCGGCGATGGATCGCGTGGCGGCGCGAGCCTTGGAGACCAAGAAGATAGCGGATGCCATGGATGGCTGGCTCGACGAGCTCGCTGCCGGGGCGCCGACGTACCAGTCAAGCGCGATCCCTGAACAGGCGACATCGATGGGCCTTACCGAGGCGCCGCGCGGCGCGCTGGGGCACTGGATGAGCATCGACGGGCAGGCGATTGCCCGGTACCAGGTGATCACGCCGACGGCTTGGAACGCGTCGCCGCGCGATGGCGTCGGAGTGGCCGGACCGTTGGAGGCGGCACTTGTCGGGACGCCGGTGGCGGATATACAGCAGCCGGTCGAGGTTCTGCGGATTGTGCATTCGTTCGATCCCTGCTTGGCGTGCGCGGTGCATACCGTCCGGCCGGGGCAGCGCAATGGCGTTCGAGTGTTGGTTCAACCGGGGGTGATCTGATCGCGGGACCATGAGCAGCGAACCGTGCCAGAAAGGGGTTCCCCAGACTGACGTTCGGCCCATCCTTGTGCTCGGCGTCGGCAACATTCTGCTCCGCGACGAAGGGATTGGCGTCCGCGTGGTGGAGGCGATGGGGCAGCGTGCGTTGCCGCCGGAAGTCGAACTCTTCGATGGAGGCACGGCGGGAATCGATCTTTTGAACGTGCTCGCCGAGCGCCAGAAGATCATCATCATCGACGCGATCGACATGGACGATGCGCCGGGAACCGTCGTGCGACTCGCGGGTGACGAGTTGCCCACGGCGACGGGCACGAGTACCTCGCTTCACGAGATCGGGCTATTGGAAACGCTGCACGTTGCGCGGATGCTGCGCGTCGATGCGGATGAACTCGTGGTTATTGGAGTTGTGCCCGAGCGCGTCGAGGTGGGCCTGGAACTGTCCCCGCGGATTGCGGCGCTGGTGCCCTCCATCATCGAGGCGGTGGAGGCGGAGATCGAATCGGTTCAGGGACGGTGCGCATGAAGGACGCGCGACCAATGAGAAGTCCGGCCACGAGGATTCTGGGCCCGCTCGTTGCTCTTGCTGTTGCGAGTCTTTGGAGCAGCGAGGCGCTGGGCGCGCCCGCGTGGGGTTCGAATTGTCTGAGCTGCCATGGGGCATGGCAGCCGGAGATTGCCGTGGTCTTCGGTGAGGACACGACGGCGAACCCGAACGAGAGCTTGACGGGCGCCCCGGACCGCGGCGTGCTGAAGGCGTTCGAGGTGCCTGCGGGTGAGACGAAGCTGCTGCGCCTCGAAGTCGTCGGGTTGAGCGCCGGTGACCGCTACGCCGTGACGTTGAAACGGTTTCGGTTTCCGGGGGTGGAGCGGGGCGGTTCGCTGGCTTTTGCGGGCGATTGCGAGTGGGCGGAGTGGAAAGAGCCGGGCGACCACTTTTCGCAGCCGGCGGTGAGCCACCGTTGGGGCGAAGGACCTACAACATTCGAGTTCGAAATCAGCGTCGCCCCCGACGCGGGGTACGATCACTACGATCTTGTTTTCGCCGCGGCGGGCCGGACGCAGGACGGTATACTCTTTAATTCAGAGGAACACTTCTATCTTCATGTGTTACCACGCCTTGGGGACCTCGACGCCGACGGTGACGTGGACTTGGTCGATTTCGAGGCCTGGCAGGCATGCCTGAACGGCCCGGAAGGACCGGAGCCCTCGGCGGAATGCGCTCCTGCCACGTTCGACTCCGCTGATCTGGACGGCGATTCGGACGTGGATCTGCGCGACTTTGCGATCTTCGCCGAAAAGCTCTCACACTGAACGCCGCGGCGCAACGTTCGTTGAGGAAGCGATGGACCGTGAATCACGACGCCGGCAGCGGCATTGCGATGGTCGGTGAGGTTGCGCACCGTCCGCGCTGTGTGTTCGTGAGATGTCTCGGGAACCCCCTTGGAGTCCGTAGTCTCACGGAGGGTTTCCAGGTGGGGACGCGTGCAACTCGGCTTGGCCCGGATTCACTCAACCTCGATGCCTTGCCGGCCGATGTGTATCCGGCGGGGATGGGGTAACCACCCTAGAAGACAGGGGGCGTCGGGCGCCCTCTGCGACAAAAGAAGTTGGGTGATCCGCCGAACAGCGCCGCTGAATTCGTCGGGAACCCGGAGGGCGAGCAGGGGAGCGATGGGTGCCGCCCACCGAACGGGACGGACGATTCATGATGGATGTGCGCCTGATCAGACCGCTTATCGCTGCGACCGATCGCGTGTTTACGACGATGCTCGCGTGCCCCTGCTCGTTTGGCAAACCCCAGGGGGCGATGCAACTTCCCGGCGGTGCGGGCACGCTCGACTTCATGGTTCGGGTTGACGGCGATGCATGCGGGGCGTTTCTGGTCCGGTTTCCGGTGGATACCGCGTCAGCGGCTACGGAAGGTTTGAGTTCGCAAGCCGATGCACCCGGCAAGTCTGATGCAAACGCGATCGTTGGTATGATCGTGGCGATTGCGCGGCGAAGCGAAGCGCTCTCCGGCGCCCGGCTTTCACGCCCCCTTCACGTTCAGTCATGTTCACACCGCAGTCGCGCTGAAGTGGCGAAGCTCCATCCCTGGCTGACGATCCCGGTGAACACGGCCTTGGGGGACTTCACCCTGGCGTTCTCACTTCAGGAGAGGCGGCACGCGCCCTGCACCACGGAGACGCAGGCGGCTGCGCACGCACACGTGCGCAACTGAGTCGGGGTGGGCGGCGCAGCGCAGATTCGGCTCAGCGCATATCGGACCACAAGTTATCACTCGGTCGAATAACTGCTCCAGGCCGCCGATAAAGCGTCTCGCGATGCGGCGCAGGCGAACACGTGACCGGGCCGGCGCAGCCAGCGCAACTTACTCCGGTCATCATCCAAGCCGTTCGTCTCCGCAGCCGATGCACGTGCATGAAACGCGCATGCGCATGCGCACGCACGGCGGTCTGATTGCGCGAACGGCGGAACGAAGATGAGCTTTGGTGCGTTGTTGGCAAACGCGATTCGTCGCCTGGTGTTTCCTCAACGAGCGACGATCCGGGTGAGCGCCCCGAAGGACGAGTCAACCGGCGGCGACACGCCGGTCGACGGGCCTTCCCGTTCTGACTTCGCGCGGTGCGAGAACCGGCGGGCGCTGGCCACGTTGATCAGTAACCTGCCCGGCGTGGCCTACCGCTGTCGCAACGGCCGAGCGTGGACCATGGAGTTCATCAGCGACGGCTGCGAGGCGCTGACCGGCTATGCGCCGGCCGAGCTCGTCGGTAACGCGGCGCGATCGTTCGCCGACCTTCTTTACCCCGGCGACCAAGCCGTCGTCCGGCAACAGGTGCAAAAGAGCCTCGAGGATCGCACGTTCTTTCGCCTGGTGTACCGCATTCGCACCGCATCGGGTGAGGAGAAGTGGGTGTGGGAGCAGGGCCGGGGGGTCTGGTCCGACAAGGGCGAGCTACTGGCGCTCGAGGGGTTCATCACGGACATCACCGAGCAGAAACACTCGGAGCAGGAACTGGCCAAGGCACGCGACGCCGCCGAGGCCGCCAGCCGGGCCAAGTCGGAGTTCCTGGCCAAGGTCAGCCACGAAATTCGCACGCCAATGAACGCGATCATCGGCATGACAGAGCTGACCATGACGGCCGGCGTCACGCCCGAGCAGCAAACCTATCTGGATACGATTCTGCATAGTGCCAGCACGCTGCTCGAAACGCTCGAAGGGATCCTCGGTCTTTCGCGGGTGGAGGCGGGTCGACTTCAGTACGAGCACGCGCCGTTCGATCTGGTCGACCTAGTCGAGAATGTGGCGCGAATGGTCGCGCACGTCGCGGCGACGAAGGACCTCGAAGTCGTGTGCGATGTGTCCCCGGACGTGCCGGCGTGGGTGTACGGCGATCCGCTTCGACTGCGACAGGTGCTCCTCAACCTCGCGGGCAACGCCGTCAAGTTCACGGATAAGGGCGAGGTGGTGATCCGCGTGGAGTCGATCGAGGTGTCATCGCGATCAGCACGATTGCGTTTCATCGTCGCCGACACGGGGATCGGCATTCCGCTCGACAGGCAGGAGGCAGTGTTCGAGAGTTTGACGCAGGCGGACGGCGGGATCACGCGGCGCTACGGCGGAAGCGGTCTGGGACTGGCGATCTCCGCCGGCATCGTCCAGTCGTTCGGCGGACGCATTGAGCTGAACAGCGAGCCGGGGAGAGGCAGCACGTTTCATTTCGATGCCGGATTTGAGCCGTGCGGTGATGCAGGCAAGCTGACGGTCCCCGCATCCTCGCAACTCAATGGG